>JAHJRI010000333.1 GCA_018830885.1 bacterium
ATCTCGATTGGAACCGGAATTTCCGCCAACCAGAAAGTTGTGGATCTGTGTGACCGATATGATCAGGTATACGGAACACTGGGGTTTCATCCACATTATGCTTCCAAATTTGACCCTGCGCATCTGGATTGGATCAAAAACAAAATCCGTGAAAACAGGAAGATTGTTGGGGTCGGCGAATGTGGATTCGACTTGTATTATCACCGATCAAGCCTGAAAGACCAGAAAAAGGCATTTTCCGTCCAGTTGGACCTGGCCGTGGAAGCCGCGGTTCCCGTTGTTATACATGCCCGTGATGCTGATGTGGAGACAAGAGATATTCTAAAAGGCTATCATGGAAAAGAACTGCGGGGAGTGATCCACAGCTTTACATCAACTGTTGAACAAGCACGCTATCTGCTCGATTTCGGGTTTTATATCTCTTTTAATGGTATCAGTACCTATCAACAGGCCGATCAGGTCCGGGATGTGCTGAAGTATATTCCAACAGATCGAATTCTGCTGGAAACAGATGCTCCATATTTGAGTCCGGTGCCATTGAGAGGAAAACCCAACGTCCCAGGGAATGTTTCCATTATCGGTCGTTATATTGCCGAATTTCTAGGCCTTTCTCCAGATCTGCTGGCAGAACTTGTATTAAAGAATACACTAACGTTATTCCATAGAATTGAATATGAACATTAAGGTTTTGGTTTTTGCGCATTTAAAGGAGCTGATAGGTTCCGGTTCTATCGATCTCGAACTAGATGATGGCGCAACTGGTGGCGATGTATTACAAAAAATGGAATCTTCCTTTCCCCAGATAAAGGAACATCGCAAATACTTGAAGCTGTCAATGAACGGTGAGTATATCAATGTGGACGCCACTATCCGTCATGGTGCCGAGATTGCCATTTTTCCGCCGGTGAGCGGGGGTTGAGAGGGGATTTATGTTTGAAATAGTCGATCATGCAATTGATCTTGACCGTGTCACTACCAAGGTTTCATCTCCGGAAGCAGGCGCTATCGTTACATTTATTGGTGTAACACGTAATTTTACCGGCGAGATGCAGGTAGTCAGCCTACAGTACGAAGCTTATACATCCATGGCCATTTCCATGATGAAGAAAATTGGCGAGATGGCAGCAAAATCCTATGACATTAAAAAAATCGCGATTACACACCGTATCGGCGAAGTTCGCGTAGGTGAAGCGAGCGTTGTGATTGCCGTGTCTGCAAGTCATCGAAAACCGGCTTTTCTGGCCTGTGAATATGCAATTGATACCTTAAAGGAGATCGTTCCAATTTGGAAAAAGGAATTAATGACCAGCGGTGAGCAAAAATGGATTGCCAATAATCCTGCCTTTAAATAGATTTTAATTTGTAATATCATTAGATTAGAGGAAAACCGGGGTTATGGGGTATAAACATTTTACAATTTCTGACAGTCAACGCAAAGAGTATGCGTCAGGCTTTCTTCTCGATCTGATGATCAATAGAGGCTACCAGTATTCGGTTGTATTGGAGGATGCTGACAAAGACCTAGAACCCCTGTTTGTCTATATGATGTCGAGGGATTACCTGACATTGGATAAAGAAAACAACTATACACATACCGTCAAAGGATTGGAAAAACTTGAAAATCTGAAGAAACGTTATGAGGAGTACCTGGCTCATTTCGACCTTTTTTGTGCGGTAGACCTTGAAACAGGAGAGTTCGCATTTGAGAAGATTTTCGAACTTGAGGATGATGAGTGGGAGTTGTATGTCAATGATGAAAGGTTTGTCGATTTGCGTATCGCCGTGGCGTGGTTTAAAAAGATTAATCCTTCTGATTTTGTCTTTCTCAGCTTTCTGAAAGAGGGACAGTTCAATGTTAGTAACAACAACTGGCAGTTTGATATTTTAAGCGGCCTGATATGGGAACAGATAGAGGAGATTATTGACACCGCGATCCAAATTGAGGAACTCGAGTATCTATCGGAGGAGGGATCAATTATTAACGGGATGCAGGTAATAGAGGATGTTATCCGGCAGGGAGCCAAACTGAGTGAAAAATTGTATCGTGAAGAGGAAAATCTGAAGCATGAGAACGGTGAGTATCCCAATGACTATTATGATTCTGAGTATGGTAACCATGTCGTCACGACTTATGAGAGTTATTACGATCCCTTCTTTATTAACCCGATCTGGTATATTTTTTAGCTGAGATTGAACGACCCGATACTGGTGCATAGTCGCTGTTAAATCCAGTAGCCCACCTTAATTCTTATTCTATTCGAAATACAGCGCCCGGGAAAATGGATCGATCACAGGGTACCTGATGACTGAATCCTCAAAAAAGTGTGTATTCGTAAGACAATGTCATTAACTTATGCGAATGGTTCCACACCAACAGTTCCGATTTTCAAGAAACGCATTCATCTTTCCTGGAGCTCCGGGAAGCCATCCCTGGCTTCCAAGGTTCTTGAAAACCAGAACTGTTGGTGCTTGGCAAGAATAGATTGTTTAAGTTAACGGCATTGATTCGTACGAGATTGTTTTCGGGTGGGGCTTCCGTGCAGATTTAATGAAATGGAAGAGAAACTTACGAAGTGTTGACCTCGGTTAGTGTTGTGTGTTGGACAGCCATAAAATGACGGGTTTTATGGCTGTTTGAATGCGAATGAGAAAACCCGTGAGGGGGGCTAGACAGTTCTGACATTTACCGCGCAAGGGCCTTTGCGTCCTTCTCCAATTTCATATTCAACAGGCTCTCCTTCTTTAAGTGTATCTCCCTGTATTTCAGAGTGATGAACAAAAATGTCACCGCCTGTTTCCTGCTCAATAAATCCATAACCTTTATCTTTTTTGAACCACTTAACCTTACCTTTTGGCATCCTGACCTTTGTTTTCAATTATAGTAAATGAAAAGCTCTTTCGGAACAAACGCGGTTTCAGATTATAAAGAAAACCAGAATAAATCAAGGTGTTTTTTAAAGGTCGCCCTTCTGTCTTAACCAATTGTTTAAAAAGTGGATAAATTCTAAATCAAGATGCATTTTCATCTTTAACCGGAACAACTCAGGGAGTTCATTTTTGTTGGGTTCCAGTTTTACCCAGTCTTTTTCTGTGCATATCAGATAGTCATACGGCTGTTTTTCAGCAAACCGATTGATACGATCTATTGTTTCAAGGTCGTAGACCTGATGATCATTAAAAATCAGATGGTCTAGAACAATAGCACCGGTCGCCTGAATGGTTTTGGTGAAGCTGTATGGATTCCCGATTCCTGAGACTAGCAGGCATTTTCTGTTTTCCAGACAGGCGGGAGAGAGAGGATCCGGATTGGAAGAGGAAAATAACTGGTCTGGAAGAAACTGACTGTCGAATTGTCGGGTCCCTTTACTCAGATGGCGGTGAATCTTTTCCCGGATCGCTTGAGATGCGACCAGATTGGATTTTGTATAGATGATGATATCTGCACGCGAAAGGCTGTCCAGAGGTTCCCGCAATGGCCCTAGAGGGATGATCTGACCGTTGCCGATCCCAGAGACGGTGTCTATGAGCAGGATATCAAGATCGCGATTTAATTTGAGATGCTGCATACCATCATCAAGAAGGAGAATATCGGCATCCATCTGTGCCTGTTTAGCTGATGCCACCCGATCTGGAGATATATAGATGGCAATGTGCGGATGATGATGAAAAAGAAGCAACGGTTCATCACCAAATCGGTCGGGGTCTCCCGCACCGGCTGTTTCCCGATTCAATATCTGAACCTTTTCGGTACGTTTGGCCATGTAACCCCGAGTCAAAACAGCCGGTTTTAGCTCCTTTTCACTCATGAATGAGAGAAGCCAGTCGATCAGAGGCGTTTTTCCGGTTCCTCCAACTGTGATATTTCCAACTGATATGACGCTCACCTGCGCGTTCCAACCATTTTTTAATCTTAAATGATAGGCCGTCAGCCAGATGGAGACCAGGCACCTGTATACCAGGCTCAATCCCTTCAGAAAAAACCATTTCCCCATATTCTTCCAGGTCAACTCAATTTGAAAATCGAGAAAAGCCATACAACAGGAATGGGGTTTAAAGGTGAACGGTCTGTGCTGGTGAGAAGTATGTTGTGATATCCTTTGCAGCCTGTTTAATATCTTCTGCTGAGATCGTCGTCTCAAATTGAATGCTCTTCATGGAAAAATTGTATTTCCGATCATAATAATTCAATAGAATATATTCAAAACAGGATTGATATTTTTGTTCATCAAAATCCGTGATCAGATTTTGGACATTCTTTGTTCCCAGGTCTCTTGTCAGTTTCAAGATGGTTTCTCGAATCTCTCTCAGAGAATCCGGGTTTTTATTAATATACTCTGTGACCGTTCTGAGCGCACGCTTGCTGATGGACGCCTCCAGCAGGATCGCCCGGCCTGTTTTCATTTGCCCGAACAGTTTTGCGGGAAGGCTGATATTGCCGATCTTGCGGCTTTCACCCTCGATAAATACGGGACGGGTATTGTCCAGTGCCTCAAGTCTTTTCAAAAGGGCTGCATCGAATGACTTCTGAGACACAGGACGCTTGCCGATAGCACCGAACATGGAACCCCTGTGCTGAGCCAGACCTTCAAGATCCAATGTGTTGTCAAGCTGATATAGAACAAGGGTTTTCCCTACACCGGTTTTTCCATGCAGAATGACCGGATGATTCAAGGTAAACTGATCCAGTTTTTCCAGATTCCAAATACGAAAATCCTTATAGCCACCGATCATTTGCATTGCGGTATAACCCTGCGTGCAGAGGAACGATGTGATGACTTGGGAACGCAGACCCCCCCTGGCACAAAAGACAGCCAGAATTTTATCCTTTGGTAACTGATTGAACTGATCGAGAAAAGTGGATATTTTGGGTTCAAACAGTTTATATCCCTTTTCAATAGCGGGTTGCTGACCATACTGCCTGTAAAGGGTTCCTATCAGGGAACGCTCGATATCCGTCAATAGCGGAATATTTTGTGCGCCCGGGATGGTCCCTGCTTCAAACTCATTTGGGGATCGCACATCGATGATTGTGACATCTTGTCTATCCCAGATGGCATCAATGGATATTTGGGGGGGCGTCTGCTGGTGGAGGTCTTTTTTCATGAATGGCAGTGACTGGTTTATCTGAAGGAGAGAAATCCTGTTAAGCGGGCGCAGTATTTTTGCTGTCAAGGCTGTTTCGATTTCCCGGTGTTCCCTTGGTATGGGTTTCTGTCTCCTCCGGACCAGCAATGACAGCCCGGTTCCGTCCCGCTGCTTTCGCCTGATAGAGTGCCTTATCCGCTGCAGAAATGAGGTCAATGGCAGTACTCCCGTGATCTGGAAGCAGTGCAATACCTAAAGAGATCCTGATGTTCGGCAGTAATTTTTTTCGGTGCCGAATTGGCTCTCCATTTTCGACTATCAGACGCAGATCTTCAGCTCTTTGCATCGCAACCTTTCTGTCTGTTCCAGGTAGTACCAACACGAATTCCTCGCCACCAAAACGACAGGCGATATCCTCTTTCCGGGAGTTTTTTACCAGAAGTTTGCTTAGATGCTGCAGCACCATATCTCCGGCAATATGACCGTAGGTATCGTTAAATATTTTAAAGTGATCCGCATCGAGCATGATGAGACCCAGGGGGATTTTCTGACGTTTTGCCTTGGAGATTTCTCTTTCCAGTGATTCTTCCAAATAACGTCTGTTAAACAAACCGGTCAGAGGGTCACGGATGGCTTGGAATAGCAGTTCTTGCTGAGCCTCTTTGCGTCTGGATATCTCTTCATGCAGTTTGCGGTTGAGTCTGTTCAACTCTTTATTTTTCCTTTTGAGCAGTTTTTTCTGTTCGTGGAGTTCACAGAAAACCTTGACCTTGCTTGTGAGTAAAAACTGATCGATGGGTTTCAGCAGGTAATCAACAGCCCCGGATTCATACCCTTTTAATATGAACTCCCTTGTTTTACTGACTGCTGACAGAATGATGATGGGAAGATCTTTGTGCTTTTTGTTTGACCGGATTGCCTTGGCCGTTTCAAACCCGTTCAATCCCGGCATCTGAGCATCCAGCAGGACCAGGGCAAAATCAATTTTCTTTATCTGTTCAAGTGCTTCAGCCCCTGAACCGGCTTTAACTATGTTCAGATCGAGTTTTTTGAGCATTTTTTCCAAAATCAGCAGATTGATGAGATCATCATCTACGATCAGGATATTTGCTTTATTCATATCTGGAATGGAATTACTTTTCCTGGTTTTATCTATTCGACGAACAGCACTCATGTAGTTAACCTTTTTTAACAATACAATGATGAAACCATAAAAAGCTTCCAGGATCTTCCAATTTTGCCCAAATTATCAAAATCTCTGCCGGATATAATTTTCAGTGCAGAGAAAAAACAGCACATCGTATTTTTATTGCGCTGTAAAACCATGACCAAGATATCAATTTTTTCAAGTAGCAGTGTGCTTTCGGTAAATTTCTTTTCTAGCACTCTTACCATTTTTTTAGGTTTCCTACAACCATTTCCCCTGGCGGCATAAATGATTCAACCTTCGGTTTTTTAACTGTTCTCTGCCTTGTCACGGATTGATTGGTGAAGAAAGAATGTCTACCCTCGATATGGACTCATTTTTTACTTCAATCAGAACACCTTCCCCCGTTTTTCCGAGACTGCAATTGACCACCAGCGTTTTTCCCAGATACTGGGTACCAGCACTTTCGTGAATATGGCCGCAGATATATAAAAGCGGCTGTCGTCGCAGAATAACCTCTCTGATTTTTGGACAGCCCGCATGCAGGTTGAAAAACACCGAATCCAGAGTGCCCCGGGGAGGTGGGTGTGCGATCAAAACGGTGTTTCTTCCGATAAGCGGGTCTATGAATCGGGGCCAGCGCTCAAGCAGGTTAATCTGTGAACGGAAAGGTATGGGAATGGTTCCGTTTAACCCAACAAATGGTACCCCTTCCAATATCTCCTTTTTCAAGTGCGGGGAACTGATATTGGGAAACGCCGTCAAAATTGATTCAATTCTCTTGGCATCTGTGTTTCCGCGAATGATGAGGATCGGAAGCGCCAATGCGCCGATTCGTTCGATGGTTGGTAACGGATTGAAATAACGTGTCAGATCTCCAGCAATGATTAGCAAGTCAGGCTGATATTTTAAAATATTGGCTTCGATCGTTTGAATTTTGTGGGTTTGACTATGAATGTCTGCTACCGCGTATATAAGCATTGTTTGCCGAATTGTGGGGGGAGAGTTTGGAAATGAGGTCTATTGGAATTTGTCACTGTTTCCAGATGCAGCCGGTAAGGTGTATTTTCTTTCCCATTTATGCTAACTAATTGGCAAAAAGGGGAATTAACCAACCCCAATTGTACAGGATCCTAAGATGTGTCATCATAGAACACATATGGAATGTGAATGGCGTACCTGTGGTGTGTATATTGTCACTTATTTTGCAAAAACAATAGGCTAAATTTGAATCCAGTTGTTTGTTCGATCCTGTATTTTAAGTGATATGGGGCGGATCGCTGGATCGGGTTTTGCATCGATTTCAGGGTTGAGAACACCCGCTGGATAAACGGGTCCGCCTGTTATTTCAATATTGGGGACAAGAAAAGCCAGAATCGCTTTTTATCATTGACTTGGAAAGGAAATTAAAAATCATCGAAAAACAGGTCCGGCAGTTTGTCGAATGCACCAGCAAATTAACGGGAATAATTTGCCGCTGGTGTTGTGAACAATTCTGAACTGGTATGCAATTCAGATTGCGTGAGTGATTTCAAAATTGCTTCTGACTGGATCTGTCTACATCATGCCTGGCCATTGTGACCGTCACCGGGCTTTTTAACCTAAATTAGCAAATCCAATAATTCACGTTGAGCAGAAGTTCATTTAACCCGAATCTCAATCCCTATGTTGCAAAGGTCCAGCAACACAGGGATATTATTATTACCCAAAATACTGGCGAGGATCCATCTGCAGTAGGCGGTATCATCTCTTCAAGGCCAATTATTGTTGATCTTGGTTGTGGTGCTGGCAATTTTTTAAGGGATTATGCTCTTTTGGCTCCGGAATTCGATTTTTTCGGATTTGAGTTGCGATACAAACGTCTGGTCAAAGGGGCTTTAAAGTTCAAAAAACACGATCTCTCTAATGTCAGGCTGATTCAAGCGAGGGCAGAGGATGTTGCCCTCTGGTTTCAGCCGGCGAGTATCAAAGAGATTCATGTGAATTTTCCCGATCCCTGGCCTAAAAAGAGACATCTCAAACATCGTTTGTTGACAGCGGATTTTCTTATGAAGATCAGCCGTCTGCTTGAACCCGGGGGACACCTTGTATTTAAGACGGACCACCGTGACTATTTTACTCCGGTCAAAGCGCAGCTCGAGACTGGTGGAATTTTTGAAATTATTGAATATACGGAAGATTTGCATCATTCTCCACTAAACGAGCAGAATATACCGACTGAATTTGAGTTGTTATTTAAAAACAAAGGGTATCCAATATTTTTTATAAAAACCAAGGTGCGGTAAGCGACAATGCGAACGCGAAAATATCTATCCATCTTTTTGTTCATCTTACTACTGTTTTTATTGCAGAATCCGGTTTCCGCAATTGAAAATCCGAATAAGAGCTACTTTGTTTTCAGCCCGGATGGAAAATACCTGGCAAAGCTTTTTCAAACCAGCGAGAAGACATGGATCAAGATTCATGAAACAGCCGGGATGGAAACAATAGCCCAGTGGCAGATTCCAGATTTTCAACCCCATACGGTGCAGTTTTCGGCTCATGAATCGATGCAATTGCTTTTGGCAGATGAGAAACGGTTGCTGGTTTATGAACTGAGTGGTGGAAAACCAGAAGTGAAGTTGGTTCAACCGGAAGTTTCAGGTCAATCGATTATCCATGCCACTTTTGATACGGAAAAAAATCAAGTTGTTTGGGCAACAAAAAATACGGTTTTTTCAACAGATTTGGAGACAAAACAGGATCGTCGCATTGCATCGGTCGAAAGGGACAAGGGAACAATTAAATCCATCGTGCCTCTTGCCGGAGGAAGGATTGCTGTTATCCTGAAAGGAGATAATCGGATTTATCTCTTTTCACCCGAAAATCCCCTTTTTTCTGAGGAATTAAACGGCCATCGTGCACCTCTGGCCGGGGTTCAGTCCCCTCGGGGGCAGATGCTTTTTTCGGTTGATGAAAACCGGGATCTAATCATCTGGGATATTACCCGCCGCAAGATAAGCAATTCGCTTCACCTGGGCAAACCGGGGGATGATTCGAAAGTGAGGGGGGTTTCAATGGATGAACCGAAAAAGCACTTACTGGTTCAGAGCTACTCCGATCCCAAAGGCATCGGGCAACGATATGCCGTTTCCGATCTTCTACAGGGCCGCGTCGATCCTGATAAACAATCTGTATTAGCAACCTCTGCCGGGAATATTTATGCAACGGCAGACTTTTTTTCAGTACCCAAACCTGAATACAGTGATCGTCTCAGCAGATTGAAACAAAGATCGCCTGTTCCTGATAAAACACAGAGGAAGAACTCGTTTTATGATCTGGCGAAGATTGAGGCGGATAATGAAAATTATGAAGCTTCACTCGATTTTATCAAACGTATTTCGGACAACGATCCCGAATATAAACAGTCCAGAGAACTAGGTAAACGGGTGAGAAATCAACTGGAATTGAAAAGCGACTTTGGTGCAGCCATGCAGCAGTATCAAACGGGTAATCTGGAGTCTGCCAAAATTCTGTTTGAAAACATACTGGCCAAAAACCCGGACGATGCCAAAACAAAGCGTTATCTGTCATTGACGGAATCAAAACTTTCCAAAGGGGTAGGGCTGAAAGTCCTGTTAACCATACTGATCCTTATTTTGATGGGGCTATTCGGGTTCCTGGTCTGGAAGCGCCAGGAAGTATTCAGAGATTGGCTCGGGTTTTCAAAAAAGAAATCTGGTGCTGAACCAGTGAAAAAAAAGAATACCAGGGAACGCAGGGAATTCATTCTTAAACTGGATGAGACAAAAAGAATGCTGAAGAAAGCCGTTGCGCTGGATCTCAATAATAAATACAAAGATAAGTGGATCGAGTTTTCAGCCAGCCTGAGGAACATTGAAAAACGGGCTAAATTGAAGGATAAGTTCCTGTCGGATTTGGAAGATCAGCTTGCAAAAATGCAACAGAAGATTCTCAAACTTTCGCCCGGTAGTACCGTCTTCCGAAAGAAAACGGAAACCGCAGGACCATCAGCGGAGACTAATGAAAAGAGGGATTCCGAAGAGCAGTCGGATCGAAAACAACATGAATCTGTTGAAGATCCGCCGGAAAAAAAAACGAAACTAAACTACTACCAGGTGCTTGGAGTCGACGAAAAAGCGACTCCTGATCAAATAAAAAAAGCATATCATCGAAAGATGCAGGAATATCACCCGGATAAACATAATGCCTCCGACTTTAAGTGGGTCAAGGAAGAGGCGGATCGAATGACGAAAATGATCCAGGAAGCATACAGCATCCTCAACGATCCTCAAAAAAGAAAACAATATCAACCTTAAAGAGTGTTCAACGGTTCGTCTGAACGCTCTCTTTCATGCAACCTTCTCAGGTTTTGTTCAAATGATTAAATCCATGACCGGATTCTGTAAAACGACAGTTCAGCATAAACATCTTTCCTGCAGTATTGAAATTAAATCCGTCAACCATCGGTTTTTAGATGCAAAAATTCATCTGCCCAAACAATTTCAACAGCTGGAAGAGACGCTTAAAAAACAGATCAAAGGCCCTGTCCAGAGAGGAAAGGTCGACGTCTATATACAGATGGAGACAGGGGTTGAGGAAAAAGAACGCTTGAAACTGGACAAAAGGGTCTGGGAAAACGTCAAGGGAATTGTCTCAGACATTGAAATGGATCTAGGGAAAACCATTCAAATCAATCTTTCAGATCTGTTGAGTATCAGAAACCTGCTGCCTTACGAACAGAATGATACAGAGGATGTGGATGACTATTTGGAACTGTTTGAGCTGGCTGTGCAGGAAGGTGTTGTTGAATTGACCAAGATGAGGCAGCGGGAGGGAGAACTGCTTTTGAAAGAGCTGATGCTGCATATGAGCGAATTGACAACATTGATCGACGGAATATCTGGATACACTGCTGAGGCCTTGGAGAATCAAAAACTGAAACTGAAACGGAATCTGGAACTGCTTGGTGCCCAGTACGATGAGAACGATCCCAGGATTATGCAGGAGATTGGCATTTTCATGGATCGTTGTGATATTACGGAGGAGATAGAACGCTTCAATTCCCACCTTGTCCAAATGAACGAACTTTTATTGAACCAGGAAGCGGTCGGGCGAAAGCTCGACTTCATTTTGCAGGAATTGAATCGAGAAGCCAATACGCTCTGCTCCAAATCAAATCACATATCGATCACACAGATCGGAGTTAATCTGAAAAGTGAAATTGAAAAGATCAGAGAGCAGATACAGAATATAGAGTAAACAGAGACTTTTCCCGATATCTTTCCAAACAGCCATGCATCAGCCACAGGTTGAATTTCATCCGTTCAGTGAACCCATACTGATGAAATATCTGGCAACTCCTTGAGTTGTCTCCATGTGGACATGAATTACAGCTCTGTATTATAGCGGTAGTCGTTAAAAACTTCTTCTACTGTCAACTGCTGATAGATCCCGTCTTCATTCCGGTGGCTGGTCTCCTTCAGGCGGGATGTCAGATGGCCACATGTCCAGGTGTTATAGGACCGCATCTGGGTGCAGAGACAGGTTTTGTCGTTGATGGAGATATGATCCGGCTGACTCTCTTTTGCTTGTCGATAGGCTTCGATATAGCTGCAGACACCGTCGCGATCCAGGATATATCCCATTGATTCGCAATTGGGCTTGGTTCCGGCGCCGATACAGGGGCTCTGGGCCAGCATACGCATGGGATATCCGGTTGGGGAAACCCCGTTGACGATGATATCCTCTTCCCTGGCTTCAAAATAGGCCTGTTTTGCCTTGTCAGGTAATCCACTCTCCTTGGTGACAGTAAATCGTGTTGCCACTTGTACCCCCGAAGCACCGATTTCCATCATTTTTACCGCATCTGAACCGGTGAAGATGCCCCCCGCCGGAATCACTGGAATAGTCAGGGATTCCTTTTTCAGGAACTCCATCACCTCCAGGGTAATTGTCTTCAGATCATATTTGAACCAGTCATCCATGCCAAACCCCAGATGCCCCCCGGCGAGAGGGCCTTCAACTACAATGAAATCAGGATGGCGCTTCAGTTTGACCGTTCTTTTGAGAAAGAGCCTCAAAGCCCTTTGGGAAGAAACAATAATACCAAGCTTGACATCTCTGAAACGGGGGTGGTCTTTTATCAGATCGAAGGAGCCCAGATGCAGACCAGCTCCCAGAGAGATTCCGTCAATGCCGCCATCCAAAGCGCCAATCAGTCTTGCATGGAGTGTTTCACGGGGATTGTTCATGGTGAGCTTTTCCATCAGATTGATGAAAATATCTCCCGGTCCCTGTTTCTTCTCCATTGTGTTTGAAACAAGATTCCTGGTTGCTTGAACGACATCCTGCAGATCAAACTGTGCAAATGATTTATTACTGAGATGGGCGGATCCCTTGTATTTGGCAAATCGATCTTTGACAAAACTGGTTTTAAAATAGCGATCCGAGACTGCACATATCAGCGCATCGGACAGATGGGCGATACCTCCCAGTCGGGCCCCTTCCAGAGCCATCGTCGGAGTGGAAATGTCGACGCCCATACCGCCAATCATGATGGGGATATACTCTTTGGAACCGATTTGCAGACGATACTGATCAAGATTCTTCATTGCCAATTATTTTTTATTTTATCGTGTTACATTAAACTGAATTGATACCCGGATTTTTGAGCACAAAGGGTACACAAGAGACTTTACGAAAGGTCCAGCTTTCCAAAAAACTGCTTGATCAATTTTGGTCAAACCTTTTAAAGTGGTAGGTCAGTGGCCAATCAGGAATGAACATCCCGGTTATCGGCTGGATTGCCAAGAAAACAGCAAAATACCAGTCCTGACATCTCAAACAATCCCTGATTTACAATTTTCCCATAAGTATTGAATTTAACCGTTATTTTGGATTTTTGTAAACGGTTTTAAAAAAGTTTTACAATTATATAGGATGAGTCCGCTGCAAAAAGTGTTTTTTGAGACAAGCGGGATTGTTTAAGCGAGAAGGCAAAACATCGCATCCTCGCAGTTCGGTTTCAAAAATTTTTATTCAGGTTAGTCGGGTTCCATTTTTTCTCTCGACTCACACAT
>JAHJRI010000334.1 GCA_018830885.1 bacterium
AACCAAGAAAATTGGGTATATGAAGGACAATCTCTATCAGTTGGAGATGCCCCTGACTCGAAAAGAGATTGCCGCCATGGCTGGTACAACAACTGAAACGGTTGTCAGAGTACTGGGACGTCTGGAAAAAACGGACGTTATTAAAATGAACAAGCACCACATTCTGCTGCTGGATCAGGACTATCTTGAGTCACTGGTTGACGAAACAGACCATCTGTAAGCACCGTTCGTCTCCTGTCATTTAGCTTCATTTTGCTCCTCATTTTTCAGGTTTTCCGCCATCTGCAGCAACTGCTCCTTTGAGTTTAGCTGAGGCTGGTCCCAGACCATCCTCAAGAGTCGGTTCATGGTCAAACCGATATCCCTGCCTTCTATACCAAGCGCTTGTAGTTCGTTCCCCTGCAGTGCCAGATCTTTCAATCGATAAGGCAGTTTCTTTTTCATGATGTCCAGTGCTCTCCTGGAAACATCCACCCCGATCAGGTCATTGATGGCAATCAGCAACGCATTCGAATCAATGTTGTCCGCCTTGCTGAGCAGATTTTTCAACACAGAATCATTCGACACGTCCTGATTGGAGAACTCGTTCAGCAGAAGAATCAGGCGTTTGTTTTCCTTACTTAATTTCAAGGCGGCACAGGTTTCCCGAATCGAATGGGTTTTGTGGAATTGAAATGCCAGTGGCAGCATACTGTCGGTTTCAATAATCATTTCAATCACAGCTTGCGCCGTCTTGGCATCTGTAAAGAATTGTCTGAAAATGTTCAGTTTTGGCAGATATTCGATTAGAAACGGCTTGTCTTTTGCGCCGGGAGCGAGTATTTTCCCGAATTCGTCATATACACGCTCGATTGAAAGGAACTGGCTGTCAAAGACCCGGATCACGGCTTTCATTTCATCGGGATCGTAAGAAAAACCGAGTGGCAGCAGTTTTGAAATCAGACGACCATACCGCAGCGCTCTCAAATGATCCTCCTTGATCCGGTCCTTCGCATCTCCTACAAAACGAATCTTTTTCTCCTTAAAGTCGGCAATACCGTTTTGACTGTCTACGATACGATCTTCAATAACGTCATAGGCCAGTGCATTCAGACGCAAATCTCTTCTTTTCTGATCTTCTTCAATGGAATCAGAAAATTCGATTACTGCTTTGCGACCATCCGTGCGGATATCTTTACGAAACCGGGTGACTTCAAAATGAAACCCCAAAAAAGGAATAATCAGTGTGCCGTGGGAAGCACCGATGGAGATGACCCGTTTAAACAGCTTTCTGGAGACAGAAAGGGGGCAGTTCGTGGCATAATCAAAATCATAGGGCGTTTCACCCAGCAGCAGGTCCCGGCAACTGCCCCCGACAAGGTAGCATTCATAGCCTTCATTTTTATAGATTTCAATAAATTTCCAGATTGCGCCCTGAACTCTTTGAGGAAGGGTTGAAAACTGTTTTTTAAGAATACTCATCTCTGGGTTTCAGGAATCCACTGCTGATTTAAAATTCGCTTTACACTTGGCCATCACAGAACTGGCCGCGACGCTCACCCTTCGCCAAAAAAATGCATGGTTTTGGATGAGGTCCAGATGTTCCAGCTTGATCTAGCAAAATCAATGATTTTATCATATGTCAATATTTCAAGATTTTCCATGAGCCAGATATATTTATTCCATTGTTTTAGCGGCAATACCATTCAAACGAGACCACACCCATTTTCCGGACAGAATGAAACAGAAGTCGAGACTTGACAAGTTGATGGTTGTTCGCGGATTGACCCCAAGCCGGGAAAAAGCCCAGGCACATATTATAGCAGGCAATGTCCTGGTCAATGAACAGAGAGTTGAAAAGCCGGGAAGTCTGTTTTTACCGGATGTTGATATCCGTCTCAAAGGGGTCACACATCCCTATGTCAGCCGGGGTGGCTTGAAACTGGAAAAAGCATTGACCGAATTTAACATCAACGTAAAGAACCAGATTGCCATGGACATTGGTTCTTCAACCGGTGGATTTACAGATTGTCTTCTTCAGCATGGGGCCACCTATGTGATCGCCATTGATGTCGGATACGGTCAACTGGACTGGAAACTGGTCTCGGATGAACGGGTCAGGAACATGGAGAAGACAAATTTCAGGTATCTGACACTGAGCGATGTGGGAACATTCGTTGATTTTATTGCCATCGATGTGAGTTTTATCTCTTTGACCAAGATCCTTCAAAACTGCCTGGGATTTTTAAAATCCGGCGGAAATCTGGTGGCATTGATTAAACCTCAGTTTGAGGCAGGCAAAAAAAACATCCGGAAAGGCGGTGTTGTCAACGACCCCCAGATCCGGTCTCAGGTTATCCATGATATCAGAATGCACGCAGAATTGCTGGGCTATGTGGTGAAGCAGATCAATCCGTCTCCGATTCAGGGGAAAAAGAGTGGCAATCATGAATACCTGATTCATCTGATCAAACCGGCTTACTCTCATCCAGACTCAGTAGTACCTCAATAACGCACAATTTCCCCCAGACCGATCATTTTTTTTTGACGGATTTCCCAATGCTCAACTAAGATCGGGAAAGAAGTCAATTTTCAGCAATGGGAGATCATTTGAAGATATTAATTGCCGGTGCGGGTGAAGTGGGATTCCATCTCATCGAAAAATTGTGTAAGGAAGACCATGACATTTACGTGGTCGATACGAGTCGTGAGGTCTTAAATAAGCTCAAATCAGAATTTGATATCCAGACAGACCAGGGGAGTATTATCAACAGCAGATTTTTGCACAAGTCGCTTCTGAAGGATACCGACCTCTTCATGGCCATCACCAATTCAGATGAAACGAATATGATCGCCTGTAAAACCGCATCTGAAGCCGGGGCCAAAAAAACGATCTG
>JAHJRI010000335.1 GCA_018830885.1 bacterium
ACTTGGTATTCAGGGCGAAACCATTGTTTTCCCGTATCTTAACAGTAAAGGCGACTTGATCATGTATAAGCGCCGGGACATGCGGAAGGAATGGGACCACCCAGAAAACAAAAAGTTTATCGACTGCAATAAAGATCCTCAATACTGCCTTTTTGGGTGGCAAGCAATTCCAAAAGATGTGCGCGATATTGTGATTGTTGAAGGTGAAATCGACGTTTTAACCTGCCATGAATATAACATCCCAGCCCTGTCGGTTCCTTTCGGCGGCGGTGGTGGCAACAAGCAATTAAACTGGTTGGATTATGAATATCACAATCTTGAACGGTTTGACCGGATTTATCTAATGATGGATCAGGATGAAACCGGGCATGAGGCTGTTAAAGAAATTATTAACCGGTTAGGGCGGCATAATTGCTGGGTGGTCGATTTACCTGCAAAAGATGCCAATGAATGCCACCAGAAAGGGATTGATATATTCCCGTATATCGAGAAAGCGAAGACTGTTGATCCTGATGAGTTGAAAAATTCAGGAGACTTCAGAGATGAAGTCTATAAGGAATTTTACTCAACCGATGAAAAATCAAAAGGGATGCGTCTTCCGTGGGCTAGTACCTGGGAAAATCTGAGATTCAGGTCAACAGAGGTCACGGTCTGGACAGGATACAACGGCCACGGGAAAACACAGGTTCTAGGACATATTGCGGTCGGGGGCATAGACCAGGGCGAACGGTGGTGCATCGCTTCAATGGAAATGAAACCATCCAGGCTTTTAAAACGAATGTTCCGACAAATCGGCGGATGCAAAACCCCAGAGGTGCCGCATTTTGAAAAAATTAATGAATGGCTTGGTGGTGGACTCTGGCTTTTTAATGTCAAAGGAACAACAAAAACCAAGCGGATTCTTGAGGTTTTCACCTATGCCCGCCAAAGGTACGGAGTCAAACATTTCTTGGTTGATTCACTCGCAAAATGCGGAGTGGATGAGGACGATTACACAACCCAGAAATCATTTGTTGAACAATTGACAGACTTTGCAGCAGATAGCGACTGCCATGTCCATCTGGTTGTTCATTCCCGAAAGCAGAATAATGAAAGCGGGATGCCTGGGAAAATGGATGTTAAAGGAACCGGGGCAATTACTGACATGGTTGATAATGTGGTCACGATCTGGCGGAACAAAGACAAAGAGGAAAAAGTTGAAAAAGCGAGACTTGAGAGCTACACGATCGATGAGCAGACAAAAAACGAAGCCGATGCAATCCTCCACTGTTCAAAGCAGCGTCACGAAGATTGGGAAGGAAAGATCAGGCTCTTTTTTGACCGGCCATCGTTCCAGTTTAAGGAATCAAGGGACAGCAAAGTCAGGCCGTATGTTGCTTATCAAGGTCAAAAAATGGTTGATTCAAAACCATTCGCGGCTTCCTGATTGGTTTATATTTAAGATTTTCAAAGTGTTGAACCTAAAACATCTTTAAACATGACTTACAGCGAAAAATTGAAAGACCCACGGTGGCAGAAAAAACGGCTCGAAATATTTAATCGGGACGACTTCAAATGTGTGCTGTGCGGTGATAAAAATACAACTCTCCATGCCCACCACATCTTTTATGATAAGGGATTGGAGCCGTGGGAATATGATAATCAGTCTATACAGACGCTTTGCGAGACATGCCACGAAAGGATCCACGCTGGATTTAAAGAGTCCATGATTTTTCTTTTTAGCGTGATTGACTCTTTAAAAGATGACCTAAGAATACTTAAAAAAGGCTATCACTACGACGTTGGCGGAATCCTTAATTTTTTGGGTGTTAATGACATTTCTGTTGATGATGATTGCTTTGATTCTGATTTCGTCATCCAAAGGGAATACAACCGCAACGATGGCAGCATCGGCTTTACTTTGGGATTTTAAGCATCATGACCAGCCGATCAATAACCGATTCAGTACGCGAGTACATCAGAGAACTCTATCTCTCTGATCACTCCTGCTATGAAATCGCCGCTCTGGTCGGAGTCAGCTCGCAATCAGCATACAACATCTGCAAAGAGGCCGGGATCATCAGAACGGTCGAAGAGTCGAAAGCCATCGCCAGGCGGAAAAACCGGCTCAAGGATTGGGGGTACAGTCCGAAAACGAACGAACTTGTGAACCTTTTACTCAACGAAATCAATGGTGAGGATGATATGATTAAAATAAAAGGCAAGTCACTCAGGCAGCAGGCCAAGGACCACGGAATCCCGGAAAGCACAGTTCAAAGTCGATGGAACCGGGGTATCCGGGACGAGAAGAAGCTATTCGCCAAAGAAAAACTCGCATACCCGAAGAAACACTACCACTGGAAAGGTCAGGACCGATCGATCAGCGAAATAGCGGAACTCGAAGGCAAAACCTATATCCAGATTTACCGGATCGTCACCCGGGACCGAATCGAGGAAGTCGAGGAAGTGGACTATGAAGCGGAACTCGCGGGCCGGTTGCCGGTTACTGGATTATTTGAGGGATGCAGAAAGCAGGTGATCAGGGCGATGCAGGCCGGGGATTTTAAGGAATTTTTGAGGGCGACTGGATGAAATATATATTTCTTGGAGCAGTAACCCTTTGTTTTATCGGTCTTGCACTTTCCTCAAACTGGCAGACATCCCTATGTGTGTTTGGATTGTTTTGGGCCTATGATATCCAGCGGAAAGGCATCAAATGAAACTCACAGAACCAGAATTCAAACAGATGATGAAATGATTGAACTACCTATTGAACCAGTAGCAAAACCCCGCCAGACACAGCGGGATAAATGGCAGCAGCGGCCAGTCGTCATGAAATATCGTGCCTTTGCCGATGAGCTTCGCCTCAGATGCCGGGTGTTGGGATTCCAGTTAACAGGCACACTAGACGCTGTGTTTGTTCTCCCGATGCCGAAAAGCTGGTCAAAAAAGAAGCGGGCAGAAATGGACGGGACACCGCACCTGTCAAAGCCGGATACAGACAATCTTGAGAAAGCCGTTCAGGACGCACTTTGCGTTGACGACTCCCATATCTGGAAACACAGGACAGAAAAAGTTTGGGGATATGAGGGGAAAATTATCTTCAGGAAATAGCCACAGGAATCGCCACACGCCACGAGGATTAAAAAACAGGGTGCAAGCCATACAATCCATCCAAGAGAGGAGCCAAAATGACACCAACAACAGAACAATCCGAAAAGCAGGAAACCATCGATCATCTCTCAGCAATCATCAGCGCAATGGAAACAGCCAGACCTGATCAGGAGGTCATTGTCTGCCCGATCTGTAAAACCTGGCGCACAGTCAGGAAAGGCACCGGGGCAGCGTGTTATACCTGCATGAAAGTGACGGGGGCGAGATGAAACCAAAAAGACCAGAACCAACCCGCTCCGAAATCCAGGCAGCAATCGAACAATACCAGCGGAAGGGTGGACAAATCCGCAAGATTCAGATAGACCGTGAATCAGAAGAACTCATGCAGCGAATGTATCTGTCAGTCCAGGCCGGAAGGGTTGGATTGGCGATGATGTGAGGATAGGAGAAGAGATGGAGATTGTTCTGATGATTTGTCTAGTGGTTACCGTTACTACAGTGTCGATAGCTATATTTGTGCTTTTGTGGATTACAATAAATGTTCTGCTCAGCGCGGATGTCGTGAAGAAGAATGGGCGATGGGTATACAATAAGGATTTTAAGGCTGGTGAGTTTGTCGAAGTTCCGATTGAATGTATAATGAATGTTCAAAAAAAACAGGAGGAAGGATGAAAGAGTGTCCGTTTTGTGGATCAGATAAAATCAGGATTTGTGTTTCAAAAGGCCCAGACGGCCCGGATTCTTACTTCTGCGAGTGCGAGACATGCGGGGCAACAGGACCTATAAAAGAAGACATATGGGACACAACCGACACTGATAAAAAAGCCGTACTGCGCTGGAATGTTAGAGCAACTAATCAGGAAAAGGAGAGAGGGTGATTATAATCAAAATCATTCTAATACTTGCCATACTCGCAGAGGTAGCGTTCCTGCTTGTGATAACAGCCATTTCCATCCCTGATTTTTTCAGATACCGGAGAGCGGGGAAGGTTGGCGGCGGCTGTCAAACATCATACAGCAAATACATCGGCAAAAAACCAGAGGAGGAAGAGTGATGGCATTAATTAAAAAAGACTCATCAACTATCATCGCGGCGTGCCAGAGAGCGCATGTATTTTGGGAAAAGAAAAACGGGATGAGCGAACGATTAAAAGCGGAACACGCGCTAAAAATCGAAAGCCTCGCGCTGCAATCAGATTCGGTTTGGATTGATCAGGATGACTATACGCTGTTGTCAGGGTTTATGGCAGAGGGGGAAGAGTGAAAGAAGCGAACCCATCAGATGATGTCCGTAAACATTTTAACCATACATTTGACGTCTTGTTTCGTGCTGCCAATATAAAAACACTGAGAGATCTATCACAATACACCCCGGCAGAGGTCATGAGGACAAAAGGAATAGGCAGAAAGAAAGTGCAGCAAATAAAAACCGTTCTTAAAAGCGCAGGTCTGGCAATGGGCGGGGTGGATTAAACCAGCTTTTTGACATCCCCAGGGGGTCCAGTGGTATGATAGAGGGAAAAGGAGACATCATGAACTTTCCCTCTCATCTAAAAGCCGGTCTAATCGCATCGGCAGCGGTAACGATATCAGCCAGGACCATCACCGGGACAGACAAGCTCGAATCCCTGGCAATGATTTTCCTACTCTGCCTGGTCGGGTCCCTGGCTCCTGATCTGGACACAAAGTCCGTCCCGCATAAAATCGCCGCTCTATTCGGGTTTATGTTCTGTATCGCATCGATCTACACCGGGCACCCTTACCCGGCTCCATACTTTGCAACCGGATTCCTGTTCATCAGCTCAATGGACCACAGGGGGTATACACATGTTTACCTATGGCCGCTGATACTGATCGGGGCCGGTCTCTATGGCATGAATCTATATCTGATATCATTCGGGGTGGGTCTCCTGACACATTACGCACTTGACCGGATGAATCCACTGAAACTCAATAATTGGCTGAAGCCTATCAGACTATGACGCCCAGACCACAATCTCAAATCAAAGAAGTCTCAATCACCGCAGCAGCAAACGCCGGCTTAACGACACTCGCAACAGTCACAGACCAGCCATGCCTGATCAAGTCCATTGTCCTGCACTCAGACGGGGCAACGACCAGCGATTTAACCAGCGCGGCAATCAAAGGCGGTGCATCCCAAGCCGTTGAATTCATCCCGGCAGCGGTCGCAATCCAGTCAGAACTTGACGCTGAGAATAAACAGGTTGGTTGGTCCGGTGCTGTACGGCTCCCCGCAACAGCTACAATCGTGGTCGATCTACAGGGGACCGGAGACACAGCGGTCGATCTGACAGCAACAATAGAGTATGTCCCATGCGTTGAGGGCGGGTATCTGGCATGATCTTAATAAATGGCAGAAAAAAACAGGCTCTATACACCGGCAACGAAATCAACGGCCAGCCCATAGCTGATGATCCGGTCGCTTTTTACACGATGGACAACATTGTCGGGTCATCCCTCATCGACGAATCAGGCAACGGATACCACGGAACGCTGATCAACTCACCGACACAGGTCGAGGGGAGGATCGGAAAGGCCCTGGATTTCGTGCCAGCGTCGACGCAGTATGTTAATTGTGGGGCGGCTATGGGAAACGCGCTTGGGACTATAACAGCGTTTAGTGTTTCAACGTGGTTTAAAGCAGATACAGCATTATCTGGACCTGATGGTCTTTTTTATGTTGGAACATATGGTGGCGTCTCGCATGGGTTATTTACCCTTTTTACATACACAGCAGACAAACTTTATTTTAGAATGGCAGAGGCAGCGTTCGACGCAAATGTACCCATAGGTGATATGTCAGCGTACCACCACGTTGTTGCTATTTACACAGGAACAAAAGGACTGCTTTATTTAGATAATGTAAAGGTTGTTGATAGTGCTACAGGCGTTCCTGTAAGTTTAGCGTTGACCGGTGAGACAATTATAGGGTCATCAAGGTCAAACTCATATACATTTGACGGCCAAATCGAACAAGTCCGAATTTATGACCGCGCACTGTCTGAATCCGAAATCGATGCACTCTATCGAGAACGAGTATCACCGAATCTTTTCGTCAACGGAAAACCATTTAATTAGAGAAAAACGATGATCATTCCACTATCAGAAACACCGGTCGCCAGAGCCTATTTTCCCGCAGGAAAAACCGTTACCATCGCTCTATACGATAACGCCGGTGATGTGATCCCGATAGACACGGCAGCCTGCACACCGTCAACCGAGGACCCAAATATCTACATCTGGTCGTTCGATAATGTGACGACAACCCCAACTGAACTCCTGACAGGCTACTGGAAAATGTCAGCGGCAGGATACCCTGACGAGCGCGGCGAATTCTATTGGGGGGGATGGGTCCAGGATGTTGACCCGCTCAGCTCAGCCGATACCTGCAAAGTCTCAATGAATCTGTCCAATGCAGACGGTAACATCCCTTTTCCAAACGAGCTTTATGACCCGGATAATGAGAACTATATCCAGATCAAAAGCCAGTATTACGGCAGCTCAAGATATTTCCGCATGGACAAATACAAGCCCAGCTTCGACAGTCTGACCGGGACAGCGTTCTGGGTACTTCCCCAGGGGGCAACAGTGGATATCAAGCTCAAATCCTTTGATATCGATGAGTCAGCTCAGACAGTGCCATCGACAACCACAGCTGATCTTTATACCTGGCTGAATCCTGCTTAAAATATATCCTTATATTCAAATTTAGTGTTTCTCTTGAAATCGTGAAGGCTTAAATAGGAAACCCCGTTGATTGTATTCCCGTTTGTTTTTGATAAGAAAAATCTTACAGATGTGTCAATCGTAACCCACTCCATTATTAGTGAGTCGCTATATTCGTATTGAGATCTGTACGGGCCGTATTTATTAAGAAATATAGCCCCCATTGTTTTGGGTGGCAATTCATCGCCATTATAAAC
>JAHJRI010000336.1 GCA_018830885.1 bacterium
CTTTAAAGTCATCAGAAACACCCGGCAGGCCGCATCATTCTGAAACCGGTTCACCCGTCGCTCTCGATCCCGGGTTGCCCCGGTCATGATCTCAAAGTCGATCTTTTCCTTCTGCAGATCATCTGCCAGAAAATCCAGAATGGCTAGAAAGTTGGCAAAGAGCAGGATCTTATGCTGATTGGCAACAGAATCCAGAATCTGCTCCATCAACAGCTCTCTTTTGGATGAGACAATCAGCCCCTCACTCTTGGCTTCCGGTATCGATGCAATCTGTCTGAGATCCGTAATCGCCTGTAACACATAAAACTGTGACTTTTCGATCCCTTCGCTGGCTACCTGCTGTCGCACCGATTCATTCAGATAGGCCCGCCGCTGCTCATAAAAAATCTTCTGCTCAGGCGCCATTTCGACATACAGAACCTGCTCGATTTTATCCGGCAGATCCTGCAGCACATCCTTCTTCAATCGACGCAGAATAAAGGGAAATATCTTTTTCTTCAATTCGAGCAGGACCGTTTTATCGCCCAGATGTTGAATGGGTGTCAGGTAATGACGGTGAAACCGCTGCAGACTTCCGAACATGGCCGGGTTGAGAAACCTGAAGAGGGCATAGAGTTCACCCAGGTTATTCTCGATGGGTGTTCCGCTGAGGGCCAGGCGGTTTTCAGATTTCAGGGTCATCACCGCTCTGCTGATCTGTGAATTGATATTCTTAATCTGCTGGGACTCATCCAGGATGATATAATAAAAGAGCTCCTGACGTAAGCTCTCGATATCGCTTCTGACCAGCCCATAGGTTGTGATAACCACCTGGCTGCACCGCACTGTTTCGATATCCCGTTCACTGCCATAATAGGTATATACATTGAGGTCGGGGTTGAATTTCCTGAATTCGTTCTGCCAGTTGTAAATCAGGCTTTTGGGGATTATCACCAGACTGGGCCTCGCTTCTCCGGGATAAATACCGCTCAGCAGGGTGATCGCCTGCAGGGTTTTTCCCAGTCCCATGTCATCTGCCAGACACCCACCAAGCCGATGACATCTCAGATATTCGAGCCAGCGATACCCTTCTTCCTGATAAGGTCTCAGCTCAACACACACTGCCGGTATTGGCACCGGATGATTGTGAATCTCATTAAATCCGGCGAACACTTTCCGGGACTGGACAAATGGTTCATCCGACAGCTTCTCTCCGATCAGCTCCTCCACCAGCGGCAGATCGAAAAACGAGACACTTTCCCGTCCCCTTTTTCTCTGAAAAATTCGCTCCAGGCGTTGCACATAATCCCGATCCAGCAATACCCGGTCACCATCGCTCAACTGGATATAGGCTTTTTTGCGATATTGATGCAACGCATCAAAAAGGGAAAAGGACTCATCGCCAAAACGCAACTCAATCTCCCCTTCCAGGAATTCAATACCATGGTTCAGCGACAGACTCAGCTCCGGTTTGAGGGTCCTGACCCGGTATCGCTTCAAGTCCTCTGCGCCAAATACCATACATGTCGATGCAAGTCCGGGCAACTCCTCATAAATCAACTGTTGAGCCAGATCCGCATCGATGATAAACAGGTCCTCCTCCTCATGATAGCCCGCATCAGGGTCATCCAGAGTTTTCTGCAGCCGGTTGAGATGGGTCTTGACCGTTTTATAAACCTGGATGTGCCCCGCATGAATCAAGTGACTCACAACAATCGCGTTGTCTATCTCGTTGACAGAAACAACCCGGGTGAGATCATACTGGCTCACAAAATCAGGATCAAACCCTGGTAGTGCATCTATTATCCGGAGGTAGAGGGAATTGTCAGCACAAACCTTTTCAATGACCAGAGCTGGCTTCGTTTTAAGTTGTGGGCCCTCTTCCAGATGACAACTTTTATAGGAGATCCCAATATTATCACAATAGGAAACCAATAAAGACAGATATTTCCCCAGTTCAGAAGGAAGGATCATGGTCATAAAATCAGGTATCAGGGAGAAATTTTCCCCCAGGGGCGATACCTGGTAAATCATGCCTGCTGACAGCACCAGGTTTTCGCTGATCAGGAGAAAGTCAGCGGTCTTTTTACCCTTTGTCAGCAGATAAAAAATGCATGTCAGACGATTCTCGCCGGTAATCGATACTTCCAGTTCAGCCGGTTGCTCACAGAAGCGGATCGGCGTGTTATGTTCGTCAATCAACGTCGAACTGTCTCTAAAGTGCCACAACAAAAAATCATTATTGGCCAGATCAATCTGTGAACTCGATTCCTGCCGGCTGATTTCAAAGTCCCTTCTCGTGGATATCCGCTCGATCAACTTCAGAACCCGTCTGACCGAACCGCTGTAATGGGTGTAGTCGACAGACAGCGGATGCCCCTCACGATCCACGACCTGCAGAGCGGCCCGGTTCTCTCTGAAAACCAGCTGAAAACAGGGTTCCGGCGGAGACTTGATCCGACTGGAAAGCGGGCGTTTCTCTTTCAGTTGTTCAAAAAGACCCTGTTTCAGTGGTTGCATTGATGAATTTCCGTCATCAGGAGGATTGTCATGGTCCGCGATTCAACAGGCATAAAGTCCCGCGGAGATGTTGTCACTCTACCCAGCTATTCCGGTCAGGCAAGATGGTTTCCCGTCGAAGGAAAAAGCGTTTCAGGACAGGATGAAAAACAGGCTCTATCGAAAATAACCTGCTTTTGGATATTCCGCCAGTCATAATTTACCATGACAAGGAATTCCATGCGGGTCAGCAGCACAACAATGGATAAGCGGAGAGTAAGAGAGGGCAGACAGGGCAAGCCTGCAGGTGCAGGGACAAAGCCTCAGACGTTGAATTTGGAGAATGTAGAGACAGAACGAAAATCAGCCGGTGGGCATCACCCGGATGCGTTTTTCGGCCTTTTACCCTGTTTGCTGGAAATTGCAGGGATTATGGAACAAAAAGGCCTGATCCGGGCAATGAATGACTGTCGATCGTTGCACTTTAAGTCTTAAAAGATGATACTGGCGCCCACTGCAATGACGGTTCCGCCAACATTCAGGTCACTGTTGCTGCCTTTGCCTTTCACATCGCCAGAAACACTGTGATAGCTCACATGAACGTCAAGAAACGGAATGGGACTGATGCCCAGTTGCGCCCACAGCTGCGTTACCGCCCCCTTGTCGTAATAGCTGCTGCATTTGGTACCATCGGCAACACTACAGGATAAATCGGCTGTTCCAACACCGGCACCCAATGTAACGTTGATAACGGGAATCGGGGTCAACCAGAAAATATCAACCATATTGGTAGCCAGTTTCATATCCGAAACACTGGGATCACTATACTTGATTTTCGTTTCATAGGATTCCATTCCCAGACCGATCATGATCGGCAGTTTGAAATGCACCAGGTAACCACTGACGCCGTCGCTTTCAAGATTGCTGTTTGACAGGTTATGAGAGACAGGGACACCGGCACTGATCGAGAAAAACTCTGCCTGCGCGGCACTGCTGAAGGATACCATCAAAAAAGCAGCAACAAGGAACGGAAATATTTTCCTGGTAATCATATCGATCTCCAATGGTTGAATGAGGACTTGCTCTTTCATGTGATCCACCATAAACAGAAAGACTTACTAAATCACATGGTCTGACAGCAATGGAATGCTTTCTTTCAATCTACTTACCATCCAATTAAGGTGCCAGAATCATGAATGTCAATGGAAATTTACTGCAGATGCCGGCTTTGCTGATTGATAACAGTAGGTTCACCCCAACGAATGGTCATTCAATGTCATCCGTGATTGATTATGTGCCGCGTAATGGTTATATTAACAGGAACAAAAGCGTCGAATCAGAAACGAAAAAAATCCTTCATCAGCGCCACATCAGCCAAACTCATATGAATTTCATGGAATCCGTGGAACAAATCAACCAACTCCAGATAGAACGGGTGTCCAGCTGGCATGCACAGCCTCCACGATGTATCAGCCAGGGCTTACTCAGGCTCATAGAAGAGCAACACCTGCAGAACTATCAACTCTGGCATGAAGAGGATATTGCCCGGGATCCGACCGTCACCAATGATGAAATAGCCCGCGTCAAACGGCGTATCGACGTTTTGAACCAGAGAAGAAACGACCTGATTGAGCAGATTGATGAAATGATCCTTGCTTCCCTGAATGCAGACGGCATCACAATCAACGAGAACTCTCCGATGAACTCTGAAACGCCGGGTAACATGATTGATCGCGGTTCCATTATGGCACTGAAAATCTATCATATGGAGGAACAGACCCGTCGCACCGATGTTGATGAAAAACACCGACAGCAATCCCAGGACAAAGTCAGGATTCTCCGGATCCAGAGGGAGGACCTCTTTGCGTGTCTGAGTGGCTTGATGGCTGATATTCGTGCCGGGGACCGTCACTACAAGCTCTATCGCCAGTTCAAGATGTACAATGATCCGTCCCTCAACCCCCAGATATACAAACTGAATCAAAGCTGAGCCCGACCTTGTGCTGAAAGCGTTGACCCGCTGCACGCCCTTTTTGATGTCAATGGGCAAAACCGGAATGACTGTTCAGCACGACCTGAAATGATGATCAATCCGCTTCTATATAAACAGAAATGATGAAAAACTATCAACTGATTGTGTTTGACCTGGATGGCACTTTGCTGACCCACGAATTTGAGCTGTTGCCATCCACCGTTGATGCGGTCCGCGACATTCGCAACTCTGGACTGCGTGTGTCTGTCGCGACGGGTAGAAGTTATAAGAGTGCCAAACCCTTTCTCGATCGTCTTGAGATCACTGAGCCAATGGTTTTCAGCAACGGATCGGTCTATGATAATCCCGATACCGGAGAACGTGAACTGATCTCCGGTGTCCCCCTGGAGACCGCCCTGATCGTGTTGATGCTGCTCCCCGAGTTCAATATTTCTGTCAAACTGCATATGCCTGACGGCAACATCTACAAGTCGGACGCAACCCCCTGGCCGGACGAAGGCATACATTTTGAGGTAGGTGACATCAAACCCAAATTAAAGGAAGAACTGGACGAGGACCCGATCAAGATTGTCTTTTATGACGTGCAGGGAAAGATGGATGCGTTTACGCAAAAGCTCGACGGAATCCTGAACCGAAAGTCCCAGGTGCGGCTTTTCCGTTCCCATGTCCGCTACATGGAAATGACCAACAAAGAGGTCTCCAAAGGTCAGACACTCAAACAGCTTGTCGCAAAGCTGGGTATCCCGGCCACCGAGGTCATCACGGTGGGTGATCAGGAAAATGATCTGGAGATGATCCGGGACTTCGGACTCGGTATTGTGGCTGGACCCGGAACCCCAAGACTTCTGGAAATCTGTGATCACCAGATTCCCATGCCTGAGGAAAACGGCATCGAAAATCTCAGACAGTGGCTCGCCGAATCTATTTAATCGCTTTTCGGATCTTTCCTGCCAGCTTGGCTTTATCCGGGATGCCTTTGCGGGCCACCAGAATCAGCCCCAGATCTGGGTTTGTACTACTGAAGACGGGGAAAATAACCACATCCGCCGGCAAATTGAGTTTTCCGGCCAGTCGGTCATCGATGGTATAGAAACCCTCCACATCTGGCTCCGTCGATTTCACATGGGAAAGAGCCGCCTCGATATTGCTCATCCGCATTTCCTGGAGATAGGCGATGATTTTTTTTGAAACGATCCCCTTGTTGATCATCAATCCCGTCTCCTTTTTAAAACTGTCTGTCGTATTGGAGAAAACCCCGATAACGGCTTTCAGGTCATGAGATTTCAGCGTTCTTAACAGGCCTGAAATCAGGGCCTTGTCCAGTTTTTTCCCGCTCCGGGGCAGATGCCCGGGCAGAGAATCTTCCCGGCTGCCGCCACTATCATTCGGCGACCCTTTTTTCTGTTCAAAATAGGCTGACTCAGCCTTCTTGCCTTTTGTAAATCGATCGAATATTGACATAGTTGAGATATGGTTAAGAATTCAAAAAAAAGTAACGCCTGAAGCATTCACTTTCGAAAATCAGAACAATGACCAGCCGTACTCCATCATAATGCCGTGCAGATCATCCTGGAGCTGGCGGGCAATTTCAAAGGACCCTTTGACAGTATCCGGGTTCTCGAGCACAATGGCCAGGTAACCCATCGATTTTTCGAGCATTTTCCGATACTCCTCCCTTTCAAACAGACCGTTGGACTCTTTTGTGATCCAGGCTGCCTTTAAAAAAGGATCCACCTCGTAAAGCCGCTTGGGACTGATATGGCCCAGATGCTGGCTGATCACATTTTCGCACCGGGTGTAAATCCGATGGGCGGCCTCGATTTTCTTCCCAAGATCACCGGTCGACAGCGAAAACTGGTACTCTGATACCGCCATCACGGTTGCTACCAGATTTTTCTGCAAAATCAGAACCCGTGAAGAATCAGGAATCGTTGTCAGTATTGAATAGACCAGTTTAGTAAACATCGGGGTTCTGGCAAAAAAAGTGGCGATGGTAATAATTTCCCAGAGAATGTGCTTGGGGGATTTACCGACACTCACGTTCTTCTTCTCATCACCTTCCAGGGCCAGACAGGCCCCTCTGATCTCCTCCTTTGATATACAGTCGTATATGTAGGCTGAACCTTTCAGTTTCGAATTTAATACGGACATCCCGGTCAATTGACCCTTGATCGTGAGCATCGAGGTAACCTGAATGGCCAGCTTATGCAATTCCTCCGCAATTTTCTGAATCTGCCAGTGATAGTTGGTGCTGACCTGATTATATTCCACCAGTATTTTCCGCTGCAGCAACTCCAGATACTTCACATATATCTTGATGACCCAGTTGACATAAAAAATACTGAGTGCCCCGTTGTGAATGGCCTGACCCAGTTCCACCAGGGATTCATACATGACGTCGAGCTTTTTTTCATCCAGCCCGCTCTGCATGGTATCGGCGTATATCTGAATTCCGTTGAGTGCCCGGAGTTCAGGGTCGTAAGGATAATACTTCAGATATTTTCTGATTTTTTTACGGGGATTGGAGACACTGTCCCCTTTCGAAAAACGCTCGATCTCATCCGTTAATTCGTTCAAATCAGGAACCGGTTTGGGAAAAGAGAAAAATCGCTTTCTCCTTTTCGGATAATCGATCTCTTCGCCCATAAAATCGGCTGTCAAAGGGGTTTTGCTCACCAGGTCTTCATAGCGCTTCAGTATCAGTTCAACATGTTTGTCAATTTTCTGGCGATTAAAATCCTCCCTCTTCAGATATCTGTTGGAAGGTTCGGTTTCCTCTGGCTCCGTGATAAAATTCCGGGGTTTCACGAACTTTTTGACCGGCTTCGGTTTCTGGGCAAACATCGCCCGCCAAATCACCATGGTCAATTTTCTGAGCACATCTCTAATCATGTGGTTTCCACCTGTCTGCCAGTTGGATGTCCGCCGGTTTTGGCTAAGATTGTCAAGGGATACTCCGGAATACAATGGCCCATCTTAGCGTATGACAATCTAAGTATTGAATATCTTGAACCTTTCTAGCATAATAGCACCGCAAACTCAATCCGAAAAGCGCAATTTGGAATGGTTTGCACCATCGGTGGAATCCCCCAGTTTTTTTTGCGCCTGCCATGGGAATTCAGCACTCCCGGACCGGGGGACAATGATCAGGATCATGACTGTTCGATGGTCACGGGTAAATAATGCGAAACGATAATGTCTGTGCTTGACTTATTTATCTATTCGCATATACTAAAACTATAAGTACACATGGCTCAATTAAAAGCTTCAGTATACCTTATATCACACGGTTTTGACAGATCACAGACAAACACAGCGGACGTCAATCCTGCAAAGAAACAGTATTCAAACGGACCCGGCGGAAAGTTGGAACCGTTATACTTATAGAGAGCCCATCCATATGGTACCACTGAATCAACTCAACGAAGGAGATTTTGGCGAAATCGTCGAGATATCCGGATGCAGACAGAGACAATGCCAGCATAAAAGAGGCTGGAAAAAGCGGTTTTTATCAGATCCGGATGACGGAAGAAACGGCAGGATGGCAGATCTGGGACTGCGGATCGGCAAAGTCATCCAGCTCCTGCAAAAAGGAAAGCAGGGCCCTATCCTGATCAAGGTCGATGAATCCAGAATTGCAGTTGGCCAGAAAATGGCTCAAAACATCTTTATAAAGGATCAGCACGGCTCTCCTTCCTGAGAAATCAATGACCCAGCCCCTCCAAAGCACGGAAGGTTCTCCAGATAAATCACCCAAAATAACGGTTGCGGTTGCTGGCAATCCCAATGCCGGCAAATCGACCCTGATCAACTCCCTGGCTGGGACCCGCCTGCAGGTTGGGAACTGGACAGGAGTGACCGTTGAGAAAAAAGAAGCGATCATTGACCTCCAGGGGCGGAAGATTCACCTGGTGGACCTTCCCGGCACCTACAGCCTGAGCCCCTATACCGAGGAGGAGGTGGTTGCCCGCGATTTTCTGATTTATGAACGCCCCGATGTCATCATCAATGTTGTGGATTCGACCAATCTGGAGCGGAACCTGCAGCTGACGATTCAGCTGTTGGAACTCGAAATCCCCGTCATTCTGGTGCTCAATATGTTTGACGAGGTGGAATCCAAAGGCTACAGCCTGAACATCGATCAGATTGAAGAGGTACTCGGGGTTAAAGCTATTCCCACCATCGCCACCCGGAAAAAAGGGATCCGTGATCTATTGGCCCGTGTGCATGAGATCATCGAAAACCCGGCCTGCTTCAAGCCCAGTGTCCTGCGTTATACGAAAGATATCGACGCCGCTGTTGAAGTGATCTCCCAGGAACTCAAGGAGAAGGATTCCAGCGTGCTCAAACGGTATCCGAACCGTTGGCTGGCTTATAAAATTCTGGAACGGGACCATGTCATCCTGGACCGGCTGCAAATCGATGCCGAGCTGTTCTTCGCCCATCCTGTGGTTAAACACCTGCAGACTGCGCACAACGAAGATGTCGAGTCTTTCCTGGCAGAATCCCGGTACGCATTGGCATCAGGGCTGACCAAGGAGGTGCTGAAACGCCCCCTGATGCCCAAGATCGAGATCACCGAGACCATTGACAGGATTGTCCTGAACCGGTTTTTGAGCATTCCCCTCTTTTTTGTGATCATGTGGTTGATGTTCAAAATGACCTTCGACATTGCCACCCCCTTTGTTGACTGGATCGATTTTGTGGTGACCGGTCCGCTGACACGCTGGACAACGGGAATCCTGGGCTGGCTGCATGCTTCCGACTGGCTGCGCTCGCTGCTTGTGGAGGGGATCCTGGGCGGGGTCGGATTTGTAATGGCTTTTGTCCCGGTCATTTTCAGCCTGATGTTTATCATCACTTTTCTGGAAGGCAGCGGATACATGGCCCGCGCGGCATTTGTCATGGACCGGTACATGCATATTATCGGTCTGCATGGTAAATCATTCATCCCCATGATCATGGGTTTCGGATGCAACGTACCCGGTGTCTATGCTACCCGGACATTGGAAAACAGGAGGGACAGAATCCTGACGGCGCTTCTGCTGCCCCTGATGTCCTGCAGTGCAAGGCTTCCGGTTTATGTGCTCATCATCGGGGCTTTTTTTGAGAACCACAAGGGCACCGTGCTTTTTTCCATCTACATGCTTGGCATTGTGCTCTCGATTCTGATTGGTATCCTGTTCAAGAAAACACTCTTTCGCGGGGCAACACCGGTTTTTATCATGGAACTGCCGCCTTACCGGCTGCCTTCCATTAAAAGCCTGTTGATCCACACCTGGGAAAAGGTCAAACATTTCATTATCAAAGCCGGGACCTATATTCTGGCCATGTCAATCATTATCTGGTTCGCGTTGAACCTGCCCTGGGGCGTGGAACACAAAAAGGACTCCTTTCTGGGTCAGACGGCCCAGATCATCAGCCCTGTACTTCAACCACTGGGCTTCGGCCGGTGGGAGATCACAGCCTCTCTGCTGACCGGCATCGTCGCCAAGGAGATCGTCATCAGCACACTGGGTGAGATTTTTTCTGTGGAGCGGTCTGCAGTCACCACAGGTCCGGAACCGTCGGTGGGTGAGGATATTATTGAGATAGGCGTTTCATTCGGTCAAACTGTCAAAAAAGCGGTTACCAGTCTTTTTTCGGCTTTTTCCATATCCAGTATCTCCACCGAGGAGGCGCCGGAAAGCCTCATGCTGCGCTCAGTCATCCAGAAGCAGTTTTCACCGCTGAGCGCCTATTCATTCATGATTTTCGTTCTTTTATACATGCCCTGTATTGTCACCGGCATCGCCATGAAACAGGAGTTCGGCACCTGGAGTGTGTTCCTGATAGCTGTCGTATATGGCATCCTGCTGGCATGGGTGAGCGCTTTCCTGGTGTATCAGGGGGGCACACTCCTCGGAATAGGAATCTGACCATGACACTGATTGATTATATCCTGATGGCCGCTATCCTGGGTGGCGCTTTCTATCTCCTCTACCGTTCCTTTCGCAGGCGGGGTGGAGCCTGCGCCGGCTGCTCCAACGGCCTCTGCAATCGAAAACCGTAATCC
>JAHJRI010000337.1 GCA_018830885.1 bacterium
AAATCCTGTTTGCAGCGTCTAATTATCGTATGGTTTCAATGGTATGCAACACGATCGGAATTCAAATGGACGAATACGATAAAGAACGGCTACCAATTGTAACAAAGCAAGGTGGGCGCACACAAATTCAGGATGCTTCCATCAAGGGGTAATCTTTAATCTGCCACATTCGCTCCTGCACAAGCTATATCCGAAACATCGCATGTAAAGGTGTACGAAAAAACTACCAGTTGTTTTATTGCGAAGCGTGGGGTTTAATGCCCCGCCCCTTGGGGCGCTTCGACACTTTTCAGGATACCCCGCTGCTTGCGGCGAGGTAATTCAATTGTCGAGTAGGCATTAGAGGCAAGAAAATCCGGCAAAAGTATGCAAATCTGCAGCATAATGGAATCCACGTCCAATGACTCAAGCTGGAAGAAACAGCTTATAGAAACAAGTGTTCAATATCAGGACGGATTGTTGGGCTGGCAAATGTTTTATGGGATAAAATGATTGATTGGATTGAAGCAAACGAGGCTGTATTCAGGTATGAATTGAGTGGCCGAGGAACGGAGACAGTTGTCCTCATTCATGAATTGGGAGGGACGCTGGAAAGCTGGGATAGGGTGATTTCCGAGTTACAGGATCATTTTCAGATATTGAGATATGACCAGCGTGGTTTTGGGCTTTCAGAAAAAACACGTGGTACGATTTCACTCGACACGGTGCTGTCTGACCTGTCTGGTTTAATTTCAGCTCTAGAGATAAACCGACCGTTTAATATGGTCGGCGCTTCTCTTGGAGGTGGCATCGCATTAGCTTTTGCTTCCAGGTATGCCGAGCAGGTTTGCCGTCTGGTATCATGCAACCCGGCAGTTGGAATCAGGCCTGAACGCCGATCCTATATTATGCAAAGGGCTGATACAATTGAAGCAGAAGGAATGCGTTCATTTGTTGAACAGACTTTCAACAACTCCTATCCGGAGAGATTCAGAGGTGACAAAGAGCAGTTTGACAGGTATCGGAGGCGTTGGTTAGCTAACGATCCGCTTGGATTTGCAGCGATTAACCGTATGTTGTTTGATATGGAACTGACCGAGGATTTTGGTCGTATTACTTGTCCAACTCTGGTGATGGCCGGGTTGCACGATGAATTGTTACCTCCTGCGGTCATAAAACTGATCGCGGAATCTATTCCAGGAGCACAGTATGTGGAGGTCAATTCAGGCCATTTTATTGCTGTTCAAACGCCTGAAGAAATGCTTGAGCATGTTTTACCTTTTTTATTGAGCGACAAATAAAGAGGTATAATGCCTTTAAAATGTCCCTTGCGGTCGTTTTAACAGACAAGAAGACAAGCCTCATATGAAGAACCTCTGAAAATTTGGATTCTTCCCATAGTTCTTGTTTTTCAATACGGTTTATCGCTCTGAAGGGGCACATTTTAAAATTAAATTCTACAAGTTAACAACGGGGTATTCTGTCTATTTGTGCCGTGATCGGTTTGTTATTGAGCGAATTGGAAGCCGAAAAATCTCATCAGGGTGAAGTGATGGGTGACCTTCCTCAGAGGCAGACAGGAAGTCGGCCCAGAATGAACTCAATGAATGGCCGATCTTAGCTACTTGCACAAATTGAGTATAAATCAAAGAACAGAATATGGGTCTGTTTTATATCTTGTTGATGCATTTCCCGCTTATCCATCAAGAATATCGTTGAGGAGGACCAGGAAGGTGCAAAAAAAAGTATATTCTATCTTTGGGAAAGCAGTATGAACCTAATAAAGAACTATCAGACAGATCTCGACAAACTTTTCAAGCCACAAAGCATTGCTATCTTTGGCGTGTCTATATCTGGATTGAATATGGGAGGTGCCAGCTTTTTAAGAAAACTGCTGGAAAGCAAATATACTGGAAAGATCTACCCAATCAATCCTAAAGGCGGTGAGATTTACGGACTCAAAATCTATCCTGATATACATTCTTTACCGGAATCTCCGGATTTCGCCATAGTCTGTGTAGGTGCCGCCCGGGTTCCGCATATCCTACAGGATTGCGCTGCGACTGGTTTGAAACACATTCATTTGTTGACGTCAGGTTTCAGTGAACTAGGCACACCGGAAGGAATTGAGTTGGAAAATCAGATCATAACCATATCTAGGGAGAATGAACTGAAAGTAGTTGGGCCGAACTGCATGGGGACTTATTGCCCGAGTTCGCATCTGACTGCCTGGGGCGCTATCCCGGGCTTCAGCGGTCCAATTGGTATTATTTCCCAAAGTGGTGGCATAACCCAAAGATTGACAGAATATATCTGTTCGCTTGGGATCGGTGTTGAAAAGGCAGTCAGCTTTGGAAACGGCGCGGTTTTGAAGGCCCATGATTATCTGGCTTTTATGGCTGAAGATAAAAAGATCAAAGTCATTGCTATGTATCTGGAAAGCATCAAGGACGGTTCCGGACTGTTACAACTAGTAAAAGCAATCAGTCAGACCAAACCTGTTGTGTTGCTGAAAGGCGGAAAAAGTGAAGCGAGCGCTTCAACCGTGACGTCTCATACCGGCAGCCTGGCCGGTAATTTAAGTATCTGGCGAGCTTTTGCTCTGCAGGCAGGTGTGACATTGGTCAATTCCATTAATGAATGGGCTGATGCTTTAGTAGCGTTTAGCCTTTTGCCGGAAACCTTGGGTAAAAAGGTATTTATTGGTAGTGGAGGTGGTGGTAATAGTGTAATTTACGGTGACGTCTGTACTAGTGAAGGTCTGGACGTTCCAAAACTGGCAGAAAAAACAATGAATCTTCTGAGAGAGGTGGTACCCGCGGTGGGATCGATTGCGGGTAATCCTCTAGACATGTTTAGGATTTACCAGGATTCTACTTTACTTGATGGGGTACTGCAGTTTGTTTATAACGATCCGAACATTGACATGGTGATTGTGGATCGCTTGATCCCGAGAAACATCTATCACCTGCCCGATTTGCCGGATACCACGCCGGAGCTGATTAAATCCGTTGCTAATAGCAAGAACCACAAACCGACTGTAGCCACGCTCGACTCAGACGGCGGTGAAAGAGGACTTTCCGATGAAGGAACCCGTCTTCGCCAGCAGTTATGCCTTGGAGGCATTCCCGCTTACCCGTCTATTACCAGGGCTGCCCGCGCATTGATGCATTTGCATCGGTATTATTCCTGGAAACGGAGATGAGGGTTTTCTTTCCTTTTACATGAAGTTCCTGATTATATTGCACTTGTCTTGGGTGATCTGCAAGTATTTCTCCCGCAGTTCCTCAGGAATTGAGTCTTCTGGTGATGAGATGAACGGGCAGATCAAGGGATCACCTGAGGATTGGATATACGTTAACTTGTTCGTGATCACTCAATTTTAATTTAACAAATCAAGAGAAAGATATGTCGACTAGAGAGGTTGTATTCATTGATGCGGTTAGGACGGCTTTTGGGCGGATGGGGGGAACGATTCGGGATTATTCCTGTTCTCAGCTGGGTGCAATTGCTCTGCAAGGTCTGATAGAAAAGACCGGTATTCTGGAAAAATCTCACGTGGATTGTGTAATGGCAGGTTCAGCCGTTCACTGTTCTCAGGCTTTGAATCCGGCACGATACATATCATTGACGGCCGGTCTGCCCTATGAAACCTCTGCCTCATATGTAGAAATGCAGTGTGGTTCTGCCATTGACAGCATCAATCATTCAGCATGCAAGATACTGGCTAGTCAGGCGGATATTATCATTGCCGGTGGGATGGAATCTTACAGTCAGATACCTGTCAAGTTTTCCATGTCCACACCTCCATACAAATTGATCCCGCCGACACCGTTGCGGTCCCGGATTTCTCCAGTCCTTGAAGATTGCATCGGTATGGGATTGACGGCCGAGAATCTTCAGGTGATGTATAATATCCCTCGGGAAGCCTCGGACGAATTTGCCTATAACAGCCAGATGCGGGCCAAAACTGCCATAGAAGCCGGTTATTTTGAAGAAGAGATTATTCCGGTGGTGATTCCCGCCACAAGAAAAACGCCGGAGGTGGTTTTCCAGGTGGACGAACATCCGCGACCGCAATCGACCATTGAGGTAATGGCCAAGCTACCGCCAGCATTCAAAGAGGGTGGAACCGTGACTGCCGGTAATTCCTCCGGTCAGAACGATGGTGCGGCTTTTGTATTGATGATGAGCGCTGAGAAGGCCGCAGAACTCGAGTATAAACCGATGGCGCGATGGCTGGCAGGAGCGGATTATGGCTGTGATCCGAAAATTATGGGAATTGGACCTGCTTATGCAATGCCACAGGCAATTGAACGGGCAGGGTTGAAGTTGTCGGACATGGATGTGATGGAGTGCAACGAAGCCTTTGCAGTCCAGAATCTTGCTGTTATCAAAGAGATCGAGAAACAGACGGGTGAGACCGTTGACAGGGAGAGATGGAATCCCATGGGAGGAGCCATCGCCTTTGGTCATCCGAACGGCGCATCCGGGGCACGAATTGGAATGTTTGCCATGCGACATATGATTCGAAATGGCGGACATTATGGCGTTTTTGGATCCTGTTGTGGTGGCGGTTTGGGTGTTGCAACAGTTATTGAGAATCTTCTGCGATAACAGATAGTTTCCATCTTCTGTCCTGCCGGAAACAGGCAGGAATTACCCCTCCCCTGTCTGGATTTCCGTGCATTTTTGGAAATCCGCAATGGTCGTTTTCTGGTATATACAATATATTCCTATATTTTTAAAAATCAATTCCTTTTGAATAGGAGCCATCATGATTCAACTTACGGAAGCTGCAACATTGGACATTCAGGACGAAATCGCTGTTATTACAATTAACAACCCACCGGTCAACGCACTCGGATATCCGGTCCGCAAGGGAATTGCGGATGGAATCGACCAAGTGGTTCAAAATGACCAGGTCAAAGCAATTGTTATAACGTGTAAAGGTCGAACCTTTATGGCGGGAGCAGATATCCGCGAATTCGGAAAACCGCCGTTGGAACCGATGTTATATCAGGTTCTTGAAACTTTGGACGAGTGCCCGAAAATGACCCTTTCTGCAATTCATGGGACAGCATTCGGTGGTGGTCTTGAAACGGCTTTAAGCTGTCATTTCAGGATAGCGGTTCCTACCGCTCAGTTCGGTCTGCCGGAAGTCAAACTCGGAATTTTACCCGGTGCAGGGGGCACGCAGCGTTTGCCGCGGGTTATTGGAATCGACAAAGCCCTGAAGATGATAACATCCGGAAATCCAATTGGTGCAACAGAAGCTTTGCAAGATGGTTTGATTGACGAAATCGTTGAAGGTGATCTTAAAGAAGCCGGGATTCAATTCGCGAAAAAAGTACTCGCAGAAAATCGCCCCTTGATCCGCGTCAGCCAAAACGACGAGAAAATTGCGGCAGCCAAAGGAAATAACGAAATATTCGACCATTTCCGCAAGTCCATCGCTCGCAAAACGCGGGGATTTCAAGCACCGGAAAACTGCATTAAGGCCGTTGAAGCATCAATCAATCTGCCCTTTAAAGAGGGTCTCAAGCGTGAACGCGAACTATTTACTGAACTGCTGAAGGGCCATCAGTCGGCAGCACAGCGCTATGTATTTTTTGCAGAAAGACAAGCTTCTAAGATTCCGGACTTTCCTAAAGATATTCCCTTACTTGATATCAAGAAGGTCGGAATTATCGGCGGCGGTACCATGGGCGGCGGAATCGCCATGAATTTTGTCAATGCAGGATACTTGGTGACCATCATCGAAACCAAACAAGAATTCCTGAACCGCGGACTGGGAGTCATCAAAAAGAACTACGAAATCACCGCTTCTAAAGGAAAAATGTCTACTGAGGACGTCGATAAGCGCATGTCGTTGATTACGGGCAGTTTAAACCTAAAAGATCTTGCCGATGTCGACCTGGTTATTGAAGCGGTTTTTGAAAACATGGATCTAAAGAAGGAAATCTTTTCTAAACTGGACGGCATTTGTAAGGAAGGTGCGATCATGGCAACTAATACGTCTTTTTTGAATGTGAATGAGATTGCTTCCGTCACCAATCGCCCGGAGTATGTTCTCGGTCTTCATTTCTTCAGCCCGGCCAATGTCATGCGACTACTTGAAATCGTCCGTGGTGCAAAGACAGACAAATCCGTACTTGCTACTTCATTGTCTGTCGCTAAAAAAATCAAGAAAGTGGCTGTTGTTGTCGGTGTGTGTTACGGTTTTGTAGGCAATCGAATGATTGCCCAGAGAGGGCGGGAGACAGGGCTACTGCTGCTGGAAGGCGCAACCGTCGATCAGATTGACCGAGTTATCTTCAATTTTGGTTTTCCGATGGGGCCTTTCGTTCTTTCTGATCTCGTTGGCCTCAACGTCGGTTGGGATGATAAAAGTTCCTCTGGTTCGACGATTCGAGAAGTACTGTGTGAAGCAGGTCGATTTGGCCAGAAAAATGGTCTGGGCTATTATAAATATGAACAAGGCAGCAGGACACCAATCCCGGACCCGGATTCTCTAAAGCTTATTGCAGATTTTTCAGCCAAAAAAGGATATGAACAACGGGAAATCGGCGATGATGAAATAATTAAGCGCGCTATCTATGCTCTGATCAATGAAGGTGCCAAAATTCTGGAAGAAGGCATTGCTGTTCGTCCCAGCGATATTGATATAATCTGGATCAACGGATATGGCTGGCCCGCGTACCTCGGTGGCCCGATGTTCTATGGTGACCTCATCGGTTTGGACAAGGTTTTGGAGACTATCAAACAATTCCATGCAAAGTTCGGTGATGTCTGGAAGCCAGCTAATCTGCTTGAAAAATTGGTTGCCGAAGGCAAAGGCTTTAAAGATCTGACCTAGCCCACACTTCTATTATATCGCAGTCCGTATTTAAAAACGGACTGGGAATCCATTTCCCTACCCTGCATAGTGAAAAAATATTTCTTCTTAAATCACATACTTACAATGGCTCCAGATGAAAATCAGGCAATAATTTCGTCAACATGCCAATTGAGCTTATTTACCTGCCCTGTTAAGCTTTCTAGAAATCAGAAACTCAAATAATATTGAAATAGTATATAATTGCTGAAAGTTTGATGAAGGCTATGAAAGCATGGTCGATAGTAAGTGATGGATCATAAATAATTTAACATTTTAAACGGAGATTTATAACATTACTTTGTTTCGCAGTTACATCTTGAAAAGGTGAAAAGCATAACGATTCTGTCGTCAGCCAAATACTTAAGGGCATATATCAAAGATCAATTGTAGAGCATTTAGTTCTTGACAAATGTTATAGTTCATCCTTAATATATCAATACAGGAGGAAATATAACATTATGAAAACAAGCAAAAACGACGCGAGCGCCCTGAAAAAGCTGCTTTGGGAGAAAAAAGCAGCAACGATGTCCGATTTAAAATCCGCCTTGGACACCGACGTTAACATGACGGTATTTCGAAAACTGAAGGAGTTATCATATATCACCAGCTGCTCACACAGTGGGAGATACTACACACTGTCCGATATCCCCGATTTCGACAAGGACGGGTTGTGGCAGTATAACTCGATCATCTTTTCGATTCACGGTACGCTTTTAAACACAGTCAAAGCCTTTATCGACGGTTCGCAGTCCGGATACACCGTTGGCGAATTGAAGCGTATTCTAAAGGTGGACGTAAAAGAACCCTTATTGACACTCTTTCGCAAAAAACAGCTTTATCGAAAAAAGGTGCTCGATCGTTATGTCTACTTTGCGGCAGATCCGCAGATCAAAAAACACCAATTGTTACATAGGAGCGAGCAACAATCGGAAACGACTGTATCCGTCGAATATGGTATAGATCAATCGCTACCCGACAAGATCAAAAAATCTATTTGGTTGTTCTTTTCCACGTTAAACGAAAAGCAGCGACGATGGTATGCCGGTTTGGAATCCCTAAAAATGGGATATGGTGGTGACAAGGCAATGGCGTCGTTGTTTGGGATCGACCCTCATACGGTTGCTAAAGGCCGATCCGAGCTTTTGTCAGAAAGTATCGACATGCAGAGAGTCCGAAAAAAGGGTGCCGGTCGAAGACCTGTGGAAAAAAAAGCCCGGAAATCGTAGAGCATATCGAAATTTTATTGGAGCACGATACCGCCGGCGATCCGATTAGTGGGTTGAAATGGACAAGAAAAACCACTCGGAAAATCGCCGACGAATTAAAACGATTCGGGAACAACGTTTGTGCCAATACCGTCGGTCGTTTGCTTAAAAAACTGAAATACTCTCTCAGAGTCAACCATAAGAAAAACGAATCAAATCCCAACGTCGACCCGAAAGACAGGGACAGGCAATTTAAGTATATTGGTCGCCTTCGAAATAGGTGCGCGAAAAAAGGGATTCCGATCATCAGCATCGATGCCAAGAAAAAAGAGCTTATCGGCGATTTTAAGAATAACGGTCGAGCCTATTGCCGCGAACCCGAGAATGTCAACGTATACGACTTTCCTTCCGATGCCGACGGCAAGGGAATTCCTTATGGGATATACGATACGACAGCTAATAAAGGATATGTGACTGTCGGAACCAATTACGACACGCCGTCATTTTCTGTCGATTCAATAGAAACCTGGTGGAAAAACGCCGGTAGATACGAATACGCTGATGTTCCCGAGATCCTTATCCTGGCTGATAGCGGTGGCAGCAACAGTTCCAGATCACGTGTTTGGAAATACGAGCTTTATCAGAAAATCTGTTCCAAATACAGAATCAAAATCACGGTATGCCATTATCCTCCGGGATGCTCCAAATGGAATCCGATTGAGCATCGATTGTTCAGCGCCATCAGTAAGAACTGGGCTGGTGTTCCACTCAGAAGCTATGAAACAATGATCAATTATATTAGTACGACACAAAATACCAAAGGATTGACGGTAAAGGCCAATCTGGTCACAAAACAATACGAAAAAGGGAAACGTGTATCCGATGAACAAATGAAGTCTATTCCAATTTCACATCACGATTGTTTCCCAAAATGGAACTACACTTTGTCAGCATAAGAATGAGAAATTATTTTTAAGTCAATCCTAAGTAATCGTACGTTGGTACTATTTTAACAAGAAATGGCATTTCGCTGGCACCTGGATGAGAACAAAAAACTAACTGGCATTCTTTCATCAAGCAATATCAAAATGTAATAGCAGCATACGATTTATTCGCAACTTCAAGTTATAGCTCCAGTTGGATTGATTACTTATCATGTCTTGTTATTCATTGCCGATTTGATGCTGCTTGACAAATAAATTAAAAAAATATCAGTATTATCCGGTTAGTTTTTTGCAGAACGTTTTCGTTTCTTTTTGGCTTCTGTTTCAGTCAGTCCTGTTTCTCTTGATTCATTGATAATCTGGTAACGGAGCTCTCTGACGCGTTTAATACTGACTTTCTCACCATGTTCCTGATAGCAGTAAATGGCCAGGAGCAAATAGATGATCAGCCCAGCAAAGATCTGGACCTTTAGCCTTTAGTCCATAATCGATGCGGGTCAGTCTGTGGTAGACCGAGATAAGGCGTTTCCACCAGGCAAAAAAGGTTTCAACTTCCCAGCGCAGCTTATAAGTCTAGGCAATGTTCTCTGCTGTTAGATCAAAGCGATTGGTCGCGATCCAAAAGTCAGTTTCATCGATTGTATATGCTATCAAACGGACATTCCTTTGAATTTGGACAGAGGCCTCACGACCCAAAATCACTACTGAATCAAAGAAAACGATGGAATCATCAGGGATGCTATTTTGTTGCAAGACTGTTTTTGTAATGTTTTCTCTGATGCGACAAATAAACGATTTTCCTTCTTCCTGAATCAGATCGAAGGTTTTATGACACTGATACCCACGTCAGTCACAGATGTCTGTCCCTTCTTCAGTATTTGATTCACAAAAGGACATTCAGCCCCATTGCCATTGGCTATAAACGCTTTAAAAAGGGAGCCCGTTGTTGATGCTGAATCCAACATGCGCTTTTGCTTTTTTGGACCCTTTTCTATATTGGACCCAATCCATTGAGAGCACCCCATCGATCAGGGAGCAGTCAATGGCAATCAGATTTCCGAGATCCGAATATGCTGAAGGAAGGATATCCGAAGCCTACTGCTTGAGGAGTTCAAAAGTCTCTGTCATCTGCTCCAGGCTCCGGGTAGTCGTATCTTCAATGAAGCTACTCTTTTATGGTTCTACCGGATAACACGTACTTATCAATGATTTTTTCATTGAAATCTGACAAGATCACCTCTCAATTATTCAGGGAGGTCTCATGTCAACCAGTTTATTATTTCATGCCTTCGG
>JAHJRI010000338.1 GCA_018830885.1 bacterium
AGCCGTCCATGATGTTGCGGATATCCTCGGGATCATTCTTCTCCGACATCGACGTAAAGCCCGCCACATCGGCAAAAAAGACCGTCACCAGCTTGCGCTCCCCTTCGATGTGTTTGCGGCCTGAGAGAATCTTTTGAACCAGATCGACAGGGGTGTAGGCTGAAGGATTTTGATAGTCTCCGGACGCGGCTTCCTGCGCTGACTGCAGCTTCTGGCCGCAATCGCCACAAAAGGCATCGCCCGGCAGAACATCGCTGCCGCATTTTACACAGGTCAGGGACAGTTTTTCACCACACTTGCGGCAGAATTTTTTATCATCCGGGTTATCTGCATGGCATATTGGACATTTCATGGCCCCTCCTCGGAACAGGCGATTCGATTAGTTCAAGTCATTTTTCTTGAAACGGTCTACTCTTTGGCCTAATTCTTCCTGATACAGATGAACCGCATTATACTGCGCTTTACTTTCCAGCGACAAACAGCAGGATGCAGAAAAAAACCATCGGGAAGAACACAAATATATAAGTGAGCCAGATTCGGTTGTCCTGGTTAAGCGTGTCATGTGAGATTTCAGCCTTGGTCCTTACATGACACTGAGCCAGATACCCAACTAGTTTCAGAACAACGGCGTATAACATCGAACAGATACCGACAGCCATATTGGGACCGATCATGTTTATATTCCCCAAATCCGCAAGCAACAGGATATTGGAGATAAAAATTGCGATTATCCCCATCAAAACAGCGGTATCACCAAAGGAGCCAAAGAAATTAAATACCCTTTTCAGCTCCTGCGGATCAGATATTGACTGGTTGCCAAACAGGATCGGAAAAATCCTGAGATTTCCCCGGTTCATTGCAGCTATTGGGACTCCCAGCGTTGGCAGAAGCACCAGGATCAGGGAAGGGGCATTAAAAAAAAGAACGATTGCGCTGACGCCATCACTTCCAACTGAAACACCAAATAATATTGTCACAATCAAAATCACAAGTGATATTAAGTAAGCCATTGTCTCCTCCCTATCCAGTAGTTGTCAGTCGATTGTCCAACTTCCTCTCGGCCGCATAGCTGAAAAGTTTGAACAGAATTCCATACAAAGGTGGCAAGGTTGCAACCGCCATGTTCGGTGCAATTGCGTCCGGGTTCGACAGATCTGCCAGCATGAGGATCAAACCGATGAGCATTCCCATCACACCCATGAGAATAGTTATGTTTCCAAACGCTGTACACATCGCCCGGACTTCCCGGACCTCTTCTTTCGATGCCGTCACTGAATTACTGAAGGTCAGCGTCCATCCCAGGGTAAAGGTCTTCCAAGATGAGACGTTAATCGAGAAAAGTAGCGATGGAACCAGCACAAATATCAGACCAGGGAGATCAAAAAGCAACAGCAGTCCCGAGGTGCCTGCCGCAGATACAGAAACGCCAAAAACGATCGCGCCGAAAATCGCGATGAGAATGATCAAGTATGCCATGATGCCTCCTTTTAATTACGGGTTTGAATTTTCATTAATCATGAACTTCACAGCAAAGCTCCAGGATATTCACTGTTCCGCTATCCTGGATTCCAGTTCTTGGCTTCGAGTCTCGCCAATTCAGTACCAGAATGAGAACAAATGGTTTATTGTCGTGTTTAGTGCAGCTCGGCCAGTTCCTTCTCATACCGTTCCACCCAGCCATATGCTCCCAGGCCTTTCATGATGTCAATGGCCTTAGTCAGGTGTTCCCGGGCCTTGGATTGGTCGCCTTCGTTTGAATAGAATTTGTGATACACCTTATGCATCTGTGCCAGGGAAAAGTCCATCTCCATCTCTTCAAAGAGCGGTTCAGCTTTCATAAGATATTCCAGAGCCTTCTCCTTTCTGCCGGCATTGTTATAAAAACCACCTAAGCCCAGGTATCCAGGCGCATATTGGGATTTATAATTATATTTCTCAAACAATTCAACACCTTCATGAATCATCTTCTCAGCTTTGCTGAACTGCTCCGTACTTATTTTTGATAAAGCAAGCCCCAGCCTGATATGCGACCAACCTTCCACAAACTTTTCACTATACTGCTTTATCAGCTCGAATGCCCTTTCTGCTGATGAAAGCGCTTCCTGAAAACGATCAAGTTCTTAATAATAGCCTGACAAGCTCAGATAAACATACACCATCGTCATGGGCTGAACTTTCCCATCGACTTCATTGACAATTTGTTCCCCGAAGTCCAATGATTGTTCAAGATTCCCGATTAGATAACTTATTTTCACCTTGTTGGCTTTCATTATTGCAATTGATCGGCTGTCGTTTCTCTGTTCAGCATATCGCATGGCATTCTGGTCGTGCTTTTCAGCTGATTTTCCATCCCCTTTCAAACTCCAGTAGTTACTGTACCACATCTCCGCCATCGATTGACTGAAGAGCTCATTCACATGGTTGGCTCTTTGCAGTCCTTTTTCACAGTATACCTTCGCTTTCCTGAAATCTCCCAAAACACACATCATGAACGAATACCGGCCGCACATATCGACATACTGTACGCTGATGGTTTCATCCAGAGCATCTTCCTTATCCAGATAGCTGAGAACGGCATTCGATGTCTCAATGGCTTGCGGGTAGTTGTTAACTCCGAAGTATGTCATTGCCAGACTGTTACCTCCGTAGGCCACTGAAAATGTATCTTTGTCATGAATAGCCTGATTAAAGCTTTTTTCAGCTCTTTCCAATGCCAGTTCAGGTTTTCCCGTCAGGGTATAGTAAAAGCCAATGCTCTGCGAGAATAGATCCTCACCTTTTTTACTTTTCAGCTCTTTTGCCAGCTTTTCCCCTTCCAAAAGTATGTTCAGAGTGGCATCCGATAAGCCCAGAGCAAGATCTGCAGTCCATATGACGCCGCAGACATCCATCCTGGCTTTTTTCAAAACGTCGGTTTGGGGTTGTTTTCCAAGCAATATCAAAGATTGCTGACCGAACGCCAACACCTCTTTGTGAGCATGATTCCCCTGGGCTTTAAAGCAGGACAACTGCAAATAATGCAGCGCCTTGTCGTCGTTGTCGGCAGCGATGTAGTGATGGGCCAGCATCTCGTAGAACTCCTCCAGGCGGTCGGCATAGATTGTTTCGATGGCGTTGCCGATGCTTTCGTGGATCTCTTTCCGCCGTTTCTGCAGCAGGCTGTTGTAGGCCACCTCCTGGATCAGGGCGTGCTTGAAGATATACTCCAGTTCGGGAAAGAGCTGCTTTTCGTAGATGAACTCCAGCCCCTGCAGGTTGAACAGAACGGATTTCAACTCTTCGTGCTGCCCGGTGATGGTCTGCAGGATCTTGTAGGCGAAACCGCGGCCGATAACGGATGCC
>JAHJRI010000339.1 GCA_018830885.1 bacterium
AAATTGGAAATTGCCCACCTGTTTTTGGTGCACCCTCCGGTCCGCCAGTCATCCTGGAAATCGGTTTAATCAATGGGGTCCTTTCGGGATATTCACCTTCCGGAACAGTAACCCCCTGCCGTTCCAAACCCTTATGTCAGGCCGGATTGTCGGTCTGCGGCCCCGACAGAAAAAAGAACCCGCCAGGGAGATTTTCCAAAATTTTGTTAACACAAGGATTTTCAATTTAAACCATGTGTGTTATGGTCCAGATGTCAGCCTATGGAATCAGGGAAAACAGACCTTGAAAGGACTTTGCGAACAGGGATGAAAAATTACCACCCATCATTTTCCGTTACCTGGCCACCCAAACCGATCAACCACCCAATTGCCCGATGAGTTCAACGGATCCGGTCACCAATTATTGTGCAGCCATCCTGGGGGAAAACCCGACCGCCATGTCGGCTATTCGTCTGATACCGGAACTGGCGGGCTGTTCGGATGCACTCCTGGAAATGATCTACACCTACAGCAAAACAGTGAATATCCAGCCCGGGGAGGTTCTGATCCAGGAGGGACTGTTCGACCAGTGGGTCTACTTTATCATCCAGGGTGAACTGGATGTGATCATCAAGGGACAGAAACTGGGCAAAACCGGGGGTCCCATCGTGGGTGAACGCTGTATCCTGGGAGAGCCCCGGGGAGCGAATCTGGTCGGGGGAAAGGATGGACTCATGGCCCTGGGTGTCGAGATGTCCATCATTGATGAACTGAATCGCGAGATCAATACCTTTCAGAAAACCGCTCCCAGTGAGGCAGACGCGACGGCCTATGCCAACGAGCGAATGGCCATCGCCCTGGAACTGCTGACGATTATCCTGAATGAGGTCATCGCGCGGATTACCGACCTGTATGACTCAGGGGTGCACGGCGCCAGTCACCTGGGCCAGTCCGATCAGAATCTGACCGTCCGCACGAAGAGCCTCTACGACTTTTCCAACAGCCCCCCATCCTCCCAGGGAAAGGGATCTCAGGCGTCCACCCGGAATTTTATGCTCTACAGTTTCAGCGATTTTGCCGAAACGGTCTATTACGAAATTCTGCAGAAATTCATGTCCGACTATGGATTTACGGCTTTTCCCCTGGATGACTGGAAAGCCCGGTTTATCGTTGTTGAAGAAGGCCAGGTGCAGATAAAGGAGACATTTGACTGGCTCAGATCGGAATTCGGTATCGCCAACACGGTCCTGGTGGAGATGGCCACCTCGATGTTCGAAATCGCCAGCCAGTACACGGCAGCAGCCAATAAAGCGATGAACCAGGTTTTTTCAGCCTTTGAACGAAAAAGGGATAAAAACCGGGCCATGAAGTCCCTGCATCAAAGCCACAGCAAAACCCGGAAAAAAATCATCGCCCGCATCAAACAGGACCTTTTTGACCCCATCGCGGAAAAGCGGGCCTCCGCCAATAAAGCCGACAGCCCCTCAGCCGCTTCCAAGATGAGCCAGGCGGATATCGACGCCCTGTTTGGCTGACGCTGCCCGCTGACCGATCTCCGCGCCGGCAGGTCTACCCGAACCACCATCCCCCGTCCGCGGCTCGGAGAGATCCCGGATAAACCGGCAAAATGGCTGCGCCGGGCGGGCATTAACCCCTAGCGGTGATACTCCGGGAGAACCTGTTCCGTATAATTGCTCTGCATCATGGCATCCACACAGAGGATTCCCGAATAAATGGCCGCGTCCATCCCGCTGCCCCAGGTTTTTTCGCCATACCCGTCACCCGCAAAAAAAAGACCGTCGATGCCCTGAAGGGTTGTATCGGGCCGACGATCCCCGATGGGCGGCCAGTCACCAAACCCCTTGTCCGAACAGGTCCAGATCTCCCAGGCGGTGTTCTGCGCCAGAGGGGGAAACACCTGGTGGAAGAGCTTGCGCGACATATCGATCACCCGGTCCACCTTCTGCTTGTCACGCAGTTCGCTGTCGGTCAGCGCGATGGAATACCCGAGGGTGTGCTTTCCCTCCGGACTCAGGGAGGGCGCAAAATTACTCGGCATGATGGAGATGATGTCGACATCGCCAATGTACCCCTCCACCGCCTTGATGACGGCGGGAGCCAGCAGCCAGCTTTTGGGATTCAGGCCCGCTGCGGAGAACACATCATAGTTGACCCCGACAATACCGGTGAGCATACCGACACTGAAAAATGACGCCTCCACCTTCCTCACCATCGCTGGGGGAAACAGGGTTTTTGGCAGAAACTTCCAGATCTTTCTGATGGGAACGGTGCACACCGCCCGGGAGGTGCTGAAAGTCCGTTCCCCCGTGTCGGTCAGCGCCCGAACCCCGACCAGAGTCCGGTTATCAAAGATGACCGACTGTACCGCGGCACCGGTCAGAATCTCACCCCCACAGCCCCGGATTTTTTCCGCCATCTGGGTGGCGATCCTGACAAATCCGGGTTTGGGGACGATCCCGGTCGACCCGGAAATCAGGTTCATCCCGATTTTACCCGCGGTGTTCATGAACCGGATAAAGTCACCGGCGGGAATCATTTTAGGCTCTCCCATCACCATGTGAATGGAGGCCACCGCAGCCAGAAACTCGTACACCGCACGGTCTGCGGTTCGTTCATTCAGCCACTGGTCAAAGGAGATGCGATCCCAGGCCGCCAGGGTCGACTCGGGTGCCGTCAGCATCTCCCGCAGCAGTTTCTTGGTTGTGCGGTTGGATTCCAGACTCATCCAGTCATAGGCGCCACCCCGCTCCACCGGAAAAAGCGCTACCTGTGCCGGATCGAGAACTGTAAATCCCTCGTTACCGGGAAGCTCCACGGGGATGCCCAGAAAGTCGAGCAGATGCCCCACCCGGCCCCGGGTGCCCCAGAAAGTTGCGTGTCCGCCTGCCTCGAAACTGTAACCATCGAGCAGGTGCTGCTTCATGATGGTTTCCAGATCCGGTTCGGACCGGCTCACCCAGGCATAGACAGACCGCATGACCTTTTCAAACCCTGCCAGACCCAGTTTTCTGCCCTGGAGATTCAGATCGCCATCCTCCCCGCTGAAACTGACTATGCGTCCGCCCAGGTAAGCTTCCCGCTCCAGAATCAGAACCCTTCGTTTTTCATAACAGGCGAGCAACGCGCCCACGGTCAAACCGGCAAGGCCGGCACCGATAATCACTGCATCATATTTTTCTGCTGACATAGATTCCTCCTTATCAGAGGTTTTTATACCGGCACCCTGTTTTTTTTGCAAGGGGTTTTGATCCACTGAAAACCGGTCTGATGTCTGATCAGACCCAGGGGGCAGCGTGCCCGCAGATCGGCAATCAAAGATCGGATTCCAGTATGATTTTCAGGAAATGTTTACCCAATCTCATTAACTTAAGGGCTCCTTGATTAACTGGAACTCAGCAAGCATCAAAGGGTTGGTGTTTCAAGAACCCTGGAAGCCATGGATGGCTTCCAGGAGCTCCATGGATGGACTCGTGCGTTTCTTGAAAGATCAACCCTTTGGTGTGGTAATCTCGATCATTTTAAATAATCAAGGTGCCCTTAAAACCAATCTGACCGTGAAATAACCGTCCTGATGGCAAGGGACAATCAGCTTACGTAAATGACATTGAATGCTTGGATCTATTCAGTTCAATTTCCGCTCAGCCCCGAAGGTATTGTGTTTCAAGAACCTTGGAAGCCATGGATGGCTTCCAGGAACTCCAGGAGGATTCATGCGTTTCTTGAAACACATTACCTTTGGGGCGTATACAGGTGAATAGTTACGAATGCTTACCTGGATGCCGGATCAAGTCCGGCATGACGTGGAAAACTCTAGATTGTCAAGTTATCAGAATATTACCAACCATGAAAAAAATCGGTTGACAAGCCTGAAAGGAGTCTTTAGATTCTATTTTAGATTTTAGATAATCTATTATCTAAAACACAACCTAAAGACACCCCCGTGCAGACGCTGAGAAGCGGCGTCTATTTCGGGTAGAATTAACCCCGGGATCACCCCAAACCCTGACAGGATCCATTGGTATTCAAGCACAAGACAATGACGGAATCTGCAGCCCTGGAGCTGCGCAAGGCGATTTTAGGGGGGGTGTATCCACCGGGGACCCATCTGGTTCCGGCCGTTCTGGAAGAGGATCTGCAACTGAGCCGGACCGCGATTCGGGAAGCCATCCGTGAACTGGTGGGAACCGGCCTGGCCGACTCGACAACCCACAAGGGGGCCTGTGTGGCGGACCCGCTGGGGATTGAGGAGATCCGGGAGATATTCGAGATCCGGTATCAACTGGAGGGCAAAGCGGCCCTGCTGGGCACCCGTCAGATTTCTGCCGACGGGATCACCGAGATGGAGGGCCTGCTGGAGGAGATGTCGGGCCCGAGAAAAGGGGACCGTTACCTGGATTTCCTGCTCAACCAGCAGTTTCATGTGGTTCTGTATCGGGCCAGCGGCTGGAAATACCTGGTCAAGGTGATCGACCGCATGTTTGACCAGGTGCTGGCGTTTCGCAGCAGCCTCTATCATCGTTTTACCGAGGCGGAGTTTGAAGCGACCGTCAACTGGGAGACCTTCAAGCCTTATCATCAGGACCATATCCGCATCCTGGAGGTGGTAAAGGCCCGGGATCCCGAAGGGGCCCGGGCAGCGGTGGTGGACAACCTGAAAAGGGGCCTGGATGGCCTGGAAAAGATGCTGGTGTTTCTGGAACAGCGGCTGACCTGAGTGGCCCTGCCGATGGCAGTTGGTGTGGCGCAACCTTGAACCTGATTCAATCCAAACATAACAACCGGACAACCCCCATGGCAACGCAATCCCCTTTTGATGATCATTTACCTCTGGGTGAGCGGATACTGGATGCAATAGACCCGCACATCCGCTGGCTCTTTTCCCTGCCGGCTATTCTGGTCATGGTGCTGCTGTTTGCCTACCCCCTGGTTCAGCTGTTCTGGATCAGCTTCACCGACACCACCCTCTCTTCGGTGACAACCCCCCATTTCGTTGGCCTGGCCAACTACATCCGGGCCTTTGCCCAGGACCGGCAGTTCTGGAACGCGTTTTCCCTGACGATCTATTATGCTGCCGGTGCGACCGTCGGTCAGTTGACCATCGGGCTGGCGCTGGCGCTGTTTATCAATAAGAAATTTAAAGGGGAGGCCCTCTTCCGCATGCTGATCATGTTTCCCCTGATCGCGACCCCGGTGGCCATGTCGCTGATCTGGTCCCTGCTGATGAATCCGATGATGGGACACCTGAACTACTATCTTTCTCTGGTAGGGCTTGGCCCTTCCCTGTGGGCGGCGGATACCAGTACGGTGATGCCCACCCTGATCGGTCTGGAAATCTGGCATCACGCCCCCATGGCCATGCTGGTCCTGCTGGCCGGTCTGAGAAGTCTTCCCAGGGAACCGTTCGAAGCCGCGCGGGTGGATGGTGCGTCGCGGATCCGCATCTTTTTCCAGATCACCCTGCCCCTGCTGCGGCCCTACATCTTTTTACTGTTGTTATTACGGCTGATTCACGGGTTAAAGGTCTTTGACAAGATTTTTGTCATTTCCGGCGGGGGTCCCAACCGGGCCTCTGAAACATTGAACATCATGATTTATCAGCAGGCCTTCGGGGCCATGGATTACGGGTATGCCTCGATGCTGAGCGTGGTCATGCTGGTAACGATATTCCTGATATCCATTTCGATTTTCAAATTCCGTGAGAGACAATGGCGATATTAACGAACAACCGGCTGCGCATCGGGATTTTATCATATAACCTGTTTTTCTATTTTCTGCTGACGGTCATTGCCTTCGTGTTCCTGTTTCCCTTTCTGTGGGTCGTCTACACGTCGCTGCAGTATCCGGAATCGGCCGGGCAGGTGCCACCGGTGCTATTCTTCAGTCCGACACTGGACAATTTTCGGCAGGTTTTCGCCGAGGGCGAGTTTTTCAGCTGTCTCTGGAATTCCATTATTGTCGTTGTGCTGACACTGACCGCCAACCTGCTGGTTTCGCTGCCCAGTGCCTATGTGATTGCCCGCAAGCGGCAACGCTGGATGATGTTCCTGATCCTGTTCCTGCAGATGGCACCCTGGATAACGCTGCTGCTCCCCTGGTACATCATTTTCAAAAACCTGGGGTTGTACGATACCGTTCTGGGTCTGGTGCTGTCCAATCTGACCTTCATGATCCCCTTCACCATCTGGCTGATGCTGGGTTTTTTCGAGGATGTGCCGATCGAAGTGGAGGAGGCTGCCTGGCTGGACGGCTGCTCCCACCTGGGCACATTTGCGCGGATCGTGGTACCGCTGGTCCGGGGGGGCATTATTACGATCTCGACCCTGGGGTTCATGGTCTGCTGGAACATTTTTCTGTTTCCCCTGGTGCTTTCCGGATACAACACCAAAACCCTGCCGGTGTTTGTATTCGGGTTTCTGGCCGACAACCAGCTGGATTTCGGCCCCCTCTCAGCGGCGGCGTTGCTGACCACCCTGCCGGTCATCATCTTCGTCCTGGTCAACCAGAAATATTTCAAGGCGGGGATTGCTTTTGGCGGGGGCAAATAGCCCTCCGTGACCGTCCGGTCAGCCGATATGTGCAGATGCACCGAATCACCAGACAGGATACCGATCCAACGGATATCAACAACCAGGAATCAACATGGCAAAAGTCAGGATTGAAAATGTAGTCAAGCGGTTTGACCGCCAGGCAGCGGTTAATAATTTCTCCCTGCAGATCGATGATGGGGAGTTCATTGTGCTGGTCGGTCCTTCCGGGTGCGGCAAGACGACCCTGCTGCGGATGGTGGCCGGTCTGGAAACCGTAACCGAAGGGGAAATGTTCATCGACGGGGTGCGGGTCACCAACACCCCCCCCAAAAAACGGGATATCGCCATGGTGTTTCAAAACTATGCCCTCTATCCCCATATGACGGTTTACAACAACCTGGCCTTTTCCCTCAAACTACGCAAATTCTCCAAGGAGGAGATCCGGAAGAAGGTAACCGAAGCTGCAGCGATGCTGGGACTGGCAGACCTGCTGGACCGTCATCCCAATATACTGTCCGGGGGACAGAAACAGCGGGTGGCACTGGGGCGGGCCATTGTCCGGAATCCCAGGCTGTTCCTGTTTGACGAGCCGCTCTCCAACCTGGATGCCAAGCTGAGGGTCTCCATGCGGGCCGAGATACTGGATATCCACCGCCGGCTGAACAGCACCTCCATCTATGTCACCCATGACCAGATGGAAGCCATGACCATGGGGACCCGGATCATCGTTATGAAAGACGGTACCATTCAGCAGAACGGCACGCCCCGGGAGATCTACAATCACCCCGTCAATAAATTCGTCGGCGGCTTTATCGGCTCTCCGGCCATGAATATCATCCGCAGCCGGGTCGACGCCCGGTCCGAGGGCACCTGGCTGACGGGCCCGGATTTTCAGCTGGCTGTCCCCGATGCCAGGGCACCCCTCCTGCAGGACCATCTGGACAAAGAGATCTACCTGGGTATCCGCCCGGAATCCTTTTGTCACCTGGGGGCCAGTGACAATGGGCAGGCGTCCTTCGAAGCCGTGGTCACCCTGGTGGAACCCCTCGGTTCCGAGCAACTGATTCACTTCACCCTGGCAGCATGTGAAATGGTTGCCAAACTGGATCCCCACATTCCGCTCCAATATGGAGACCGGGTCAAGCTGGGGGTGAAGATGTCGGATGTCCATTTTTTTGATCTACAGAGCGAGCAAAATCTCCAGTCCGCGCACCGCGCGGCATAACCCAACCCCACATTCATTGACGGTTTACAGGATCAACCCATGAAAGCAACCGGGCCGCTAAGCGGCATCAAAATTCTCGATTTTACCCATGTTCTTTCCGGACCCTTTGCCAGCGCCCTGCTGGGAGATCTGGGCGCGGATATCATCAAGATCGAATCCCCCGTTGGCGACAGCACCCGCTGGGCGATACCCCCTTCCATCGAAGGCGAGAGTTCCTATTTTTTCTGTGTCAATCGCAACAAGCGGAGCATGGTCCTGGATTTGAAACAACCGGGCGCCTCAGACATTATCAAACAGATGGTCAAAACCTGCGACGTGGTCATGGAGAATTTCAGACCCGGGGTGATGGATCGCCTGGGGATCGGGCACGATGATCTGATCGCCATCAAACCGGACCTGATTTACACCTCCATGTCGGCTTTCGGTAAAAAAGGGCCCTACAAGGACCGACCCGGTTATGAGCTGATTGTCCAGGCGCTGACCGGCCTGATCGATATCACCTCACCGGAGAATGGCCCCCCGGCTAAAATTCAGATCCAGGTGGTCGATCTCTGCACCGGGATGTTTCTGGCATACGCCACCCTGGCCGCCCTCTACCACAAACTGGGCACCGGCGAGGGACAGCAGGTGGAGACATCGCTGCTGGAATCGACCCTGGCCATGACCGCCAATCTGTCGGCCATCTACTTCATGTCCGGGAAAGTGCCCTCGAAAATGGCTTCCCGCAACCCGCAGACAGTACCTTCCCAGGTTTTTAAAACCCGGGATTCCCATTTTGCCTTTGTCGGGCGCTGGGAGAAGTTCTGCCGGGCCCTGGGCAGGGAAGCGTGGGCGACCCATCCCGATTACAGTCAAAACCAGTACCGGGTCGAACACTATTCTGAGATGGAGACCATGATTGAGTCGGTCACCGTCACCCGGACAACGGATGAGTGGCTGCAGATCTTTGCCGAGCACGACCTGGCCGCCAACCGTATCAATACCATGGAAGAGGCGTTCGCTGATCCGGGCGTCCAGGCCGTGGACATGATCAGGACCGTCCGGCACTCGCGGGCGGGCGACATACAGATAATGGACAAACCCTGGCGGCTCTCGGCCACACCGGGAGAGATACGGTACCCGCCGCCGGCGTACGGTGAACACACCACCGAGATCCTGAAGGAATTCGGATTCACCCAGGCGGATGTCGATGATCTGAAAGAGAACAAGGTACTCTACGGAAGCTGAGCCCGGGATCGATTTCCGCTGGTTTCAGCCGGGGTCCAGGCCCATTTTTCAACGTCTTGGTTGACCGGAAGACGTTTTAACCCGGGAATCACCGATTCCCCTGTGATGATAAATTTCCCATTGAGAGGCTCTCATGTTCGGAATATGGAAAAATCAACGAATTTGGAAAACGACCGTCGCCATGATGGCGCTGTTATTCTTCACAGCCACCCTGGCAATGGCCGATGGTTTTAACTGGCGTAAGTATGAAGGTACCACCCTGCGGGCGATACTCGGCAAGTCGGCCTTTACACCGATCACCATGAAACAGGTCAAGGAATTTGAGGAGCTGACCGGGATCAAGGTGCAGGCCGAGTACTATCCCAGTGAACCGGGTCGCCGCAAGGTGATCATGGAACTGGGCGCCCGGAACAAGGATCTGGATGTCTTCCAGGGATTGATGAAAACCGCCTTCCAGTACAATGCGGCCGGCTGGCTGGAACCATTGGACAAATACGTCAGCAACCCGGCACTGACCAGTCCCGATTATGATTTCGAGGATTTTTTCAAAACCACGCTGCCGGTGATCGATGGCAAACTGATCGGCATTTCCGGCAGCTGCAATCCCCAGGTCCTGATCTACCGCAAGGACCTGATCGAGAAATATGGCATCGCCGTGCCAACCAACTGGCAGGAGCTGGAAGCCGCGGCCAAAACCCTGAAAGCCAACCTGGACAAGGGCACATTTGCCTGGATCGCCCGCATGAATGCTGAAAATACGGCTCCCTTCGGCGCCTTTCTCCATACCAACCATGCCAGCTGGCTGGATGCTGACGGCAAACCGGCTTTCAACTCCCCCAAGGGCGTCGAAGCCCTTGAATTCTATGGCCGGATGGCCAGGGAATATGGACCGCCGGGGGCTTCCAATATCGGCTGGAAAGAGGTGATCGGCGCCATGGCCCAGGACAAAGCGGCCATGACCGTGGAGATCTCGATTTTTGCCAATCTGATCCTCGAAAATCCAAAACAGTCCAAGGTGGTGGGAAAACTGGGATATGCCCTGGTGCCACCGGGTGTCCCCGGGAATTTCCGCACCATGCTGCCGCTGAACACCACCCATATCAGTGCTTTTTCTGAAAAGAAGGAAGCTGCCTGGTATTTTGTCCAGTTCATGTCCAGCAAACAAGCAACCCTGACGGTCAAACTACTGGGGTTGCCCACTACCCGGAAATCCAGCTGGGAAGATCCGGCCTGGAAAGCAAAAGACCGCCTGCCCGGGTTGACAAAGATCCAGCTGGATGGCATCAGGGCCGGACTATCCGGGTTTGAAATCCCGATTGCCCAGTTCACTGAAGCCCGCGCTGTTCTCCAGAATCTGATCTATACCGCCTATGAAGGGGGGGATGTTCAGAAAAAAGCGGATGAAGCGGCCGCCGAGATTTCCAGAATCATGCAGTAGCACTCTCAATACCAGTGCATCACCCGATCCCGGTCACGAATCCGGCATCCGACAGGCCACCATGAAAACAACCATTGCCGATATCACAACGGAGATATGCGACGCCCCGTTTCTCTCGCAGCTGCTGGTCCGGGTGTTCCAGGAGGACGGCAGCGTCGGGGTCGGGGAGTGCTGGTGGGGCGTGGACGACCCTGCCGCGAGAGCCGCCGGCAACCAGAACCCGGTTCATCTGCTGCCCATCGTCAGCACGATTGAGCATCTTCTGAAACCGCTTCTGATCGGCCAGAACGCCGGCCAGATCAGTGACATCCGTCAGAAGACCATTCACCACGCCTACCGGTACGGAACCGAGGGGATTTTCATGTGTGCCTTGAGCGGGATTGACTTGGCGCTCTGGGACCTGCTGGGCAAGCGCATGGGAGTACCGGTCGCAGCTCTGCTTGGGGGAACCGTCAAGGAGCATATTCGTGCCTATGCCAGCCTGCCCCCCTTGAAAACCCGGTCCTTGATCCAGCAGGAGGTGGGGCGGGCGCTGGATGCCGGTTACACCGGGATCAAACTTCACGAAACCGATCCGCAGACCGCCGGCTGGGCAAGGGAGACGGCCGGTCCGGAAATCGCCCTCATGTTCGATGTCAATGGCGCTTTTTCGCCACTGGAGGCGGTCAGTACCGCCCGCAGGCTGCTTGAACATGATGTTTACTGGTTTGAAGAGCCCGTCTGGCCCATGCGGGACCAGCGGGCTCTCGCCGAGATCGGAAGAAAAACCGGTATCCGGCTGGCCGCCGGTGAAAATGAATTCACCCTGGAGCGATTTTACCAGTTGTGCCGCCAGGATCCGGTGGCTGTGATCATGCCTGAGATATCGAAAATCGGAGGATTGACCGTTGCCCGGGAGATAACCGTGCTGGCAGGTCTGTATAATCGTACCCTGTCCCCCCATGGGTTTCGGGTCGGGCCGGCCCTGGTTGCCAATATCCACTGGGCCCTGAGCAGCCCGACCAGCGACTGGCTCGAAATTCCCTTTCTGCCCGGCGGTTATGCCTTCCCCGCCGGGGTGCGACCGCCGGAACTTCTCTCGGGCAGGGTATCCCTGCCCCCCGGTCCCGGACTGGGGCTTGAATTCCTATAACCCACAGAACAGCCAACCCCATGACAAAGACAACCATGAAACTGGACGCAGAATACGGTCAGACCCTGAAGAAAAATGAAGCCTTTCAGGTCATCCTGAAAAGCGAGGTCGCATTCGAACAACCCCATCCCGACGTGCATGTCGCCAAAATTCCCATTGCCAGCGCCAGCTGGGTCAATACCAGCGACGGTACCGTCCTGGTGGATACCCTGTTGAATCCGGGGACCGCCAAACAGATGAAAACCCGCCTGGAAGAAACCGGCGGCCAGGTAAAAACCATTATCTATACACACCACCACGGGGATCACGTGGGCGGCGGGGTGATTTTCGAGGGCGACCGGCCCAGGGTGATTGCCCATCGCTACCTGCCCGAAAACATGGAGAAATATGAGCTTCTCAAAATCCACCGGGCCCGGTTGACCGCCATCCAGTTCAATATTCCCTTTGACCCGGCGCGGCAGCGACCCTTTCTGCCGCCAACAGAGCTTTTCGACCACGCCATGGTCTTCTCCCAGGGCGATAAGACCTTTGAGCTGTATCACGCCCGGGCTGAAACCGACGACGCCACCTGGGTCTATGTGCCCGAAATCCAGACGGCCCTGGTCGGTGACCTGATCATCTCCGGACTGCCCAATATCGGCAACCCCTACAAACCCACCCGTTTTGGCCTGTCCTGGGTGCGGGCCCTGGAAAAAGTGCGGGAGAAACAGCCGCAGCTGCTCATCGCACACGGCGGCAGGGCCGTCTACCAGGGAAAGGATGTCAGGGAACTGCTGGACATCACCATCGAGGGAATTCACTCCCTGCTGGATCAGGTGTTTGAGGCCATCAACAACGATATCCCGGTGGACGAAATGATCCACCAGGTTCAGCTGCCGCCCCATCTGATCGATCATCCGTACCTCAAGCCGATCTATTCCCGGACGGAGTTTGCGGTTTACAATATATATCGCTGGTATCACGGCTATTTCGATCACAACCCGGCCCATCTCCTGCCCCGGCCGGACAGGGAGCTGAACCGGGAAATCATCGCCCTGATCGACAACCGGGAGAAGATCCTGGAACGGGCCATCGCCCTGCATAAAACCGGACAGACCCAGCTGGCACTCCAGGTCCTGGACATCCTGCTGAAGGACGCACCTGAATTTCCCGGCGCCCGGGAGCTGCACCTGGCCCTCCTGGAGACACTGTGTGAAACGGACACCTGCCTGATGTCCCGCAACACCTGGATCCATTTTATCGAGAAAGACCGGGAAATCCTGAAAGAACGGCAATAAACAATTCCAGCACGGCCGGAATTCGGAGTATGATAACAGGGAGAGAACGGATAAAAATGAGTCTGCCATTCCGGACAGTCCACACGCTTTCTCAAATTAACCGAAAATGAACCCTATTCAGCATCCAAGCGAGAAAAAATGAACCCATCAAACCGTCACCCGGACCTGTCTGAAATCACCCGGATAGCCGAAGAGGCTTACATCTTTGCCTATCCGATCCTGGAAAACTATCGCACCATGGACCGGGTCACGGGGCTCAACACCCCGGCGGAGATGCGGCGGGCCTTTAACACCCTGCGACACACCGACAAACTGCTGGGTCCGGATTTCAAAAATATCGTCGCCCCCAACAACGATACCCTCTACTCCTCCTCCTGGCTGGATCTGCAGCAGGGGCCCCTGGTCCTGAGCGTGCCGAAGATTCCCGACCGGCGTTACTACGTGTTTCAGCTGGTGAACCTCTACAACCACAATTTCGGTTATATCGGAGCCCGGACCACCGGGTACGAGCCCGGAAACTACCTGATCACGGGATACGACTGGCAGGGAACAGTCCCGGAGCGTATCCGGCAGGTGTTCCCCTCCGAAAGCCGGTTTGCCTTCCTGCTGGGTCGCACCCTGGTTGACGGTCCCGGGGACCTTGAGACGGTTCGGGCCATCCAGAAGGGGTACCGGCTGCAGCCCCTGGATCAGTATCTCGGTCATCCCCCTGCCCCTCATCCGCAGGATCGACAGGTCCGGCCCTGGGACCCCGAAAAGGCGCAGACGGCAGATTTCATCGACGCCCTCAATTACGTCCTGGGCAATGCCCGGATCCACCCGGACGAAACCGCCATGATCAACCGGTTTTCCCTGATCGGTATCGAGCCGGGAAAACCCTTCGACGGCTCGGCACTGCCCAGCGACGTGGCCACTGCCATCAAAACCGGTATCCGCCAGGCACTGGACAGGATCAAACAGAAAGTCCAGGCGATCGGACGCAACATCAACGGCTGGAATTCAATGGCCGGCAGCCATGGTCCCCGGGAGGTGATGGCCGGCAGGTACCTGGCCAACGCAGCGGGAGCAATGGCCGGTCTGTACGGCAACGACGAGGCGGAGGCCAGCAACTTTGTCGCTTTTCTGGATGGGGCGGGGAATCCCCTCGACGGTACCGAAAACAGGTACACCCTCCGTTTTGAAGCCGGTCAACTGCCACCGGTCCACGCCTTCTGGTCCATCACCATGTACCGGCTGCCGGAAATCCTGCTGGTTCATAACCCCATCGAGCGCTACGCCGTGGGCGATCGGGACCGGGAACTGCATTACGGGGATGACGGCTCTCTGGAGATCCTCCTGCAACACGAGTCACCGGAAACAAACAGGGTCTCGAACTGGCTGCCGACCCCCCCGGGACCCTTTGCACTGGCTTTGAGATGTTACCTGCCGGACCAGGATCGCTTTCCCACCTATGAGCCACCGGGTATTCAACGAACCTGTGGAGGCGGAGAACGGGTCTAGTCGGTGGATTTCCGGCTCTCGCCCCGCCAGGTGAGGAAGATAATGGCAGCCACCAGGCCTGCGGTCAGCAGCAGGAGAATCCCCTCACTGAATTGGAGAAACATCAGGCTGCCCACGCCAAAGCAGAAACAGTAGACCGTGATGGCACCCAGGACCCAGTGCAGCAGGGAGCGGCCAAAGTTCATATTCCAGTCGAGCTCGGGAAAATCCCGATAGATCGGTCCCCAGAACGTCGGGTAGGGTTTGACCTTTTCGCAGAATTTCCTGAGATGCTCCCGGTTGGTGGGGGGTGTCAACAGGCAGACGATGATCCAGGCCAGTGTGCAGACACCCACCACGATCAGAAACCGGTATTGCCATTCCAGATGGGGGATATAATCCCAATATCCGACCAGTTGGCCAAATTTAGGGGAGAGCAGGGTGCTTAAGATTCCGGAAGCCGCCAGTGCCGTGATCTCTGCAATGGCATTCACCCGCCACCAGAACCAGCGCACGACGATCAGGATTCCGTAACCGGCTGTCAGCATGGACATGTAGTACCAGGCATCACTGACGGAATCGAGGTTATAGGCCACCAGCAGTGCACAGAGGAGCATCACGACCGTGCTGACCTGGGAGGCCCGGACATAGTGTTTTTCCGAGGCATCCTTCTTGATAAACCGGCGATAGATATCGTTCAGGATATAGGAGGCTCCGAAGTTGATGTGGGTGTCCACCGTGGACATAAACGCCGCCATCAGGGATGCCAGCATGATCCCCAGAAAACCGGCCGGCAGCAGCTTGACGATCAGCATCACATACCCCGCCTCCGCCATCTCCAGGTTTGGATAGACAATCAGCGACACCATGGCCGTGAAAATCATGGGCCAGTAATTGAACCCGAAAGCCACCACCGCGAACAGCATGGTGGAAAACGAGGCGTGCTTTTCGTCCCGGGCGGCGATAATCCGCTGGGTAATGGCCGGTGGCGGATTGCCCCACCACTTGAGGGTCATGAAGACGATAAAGGTTACAAAAAACGGGGTGCCCACCGTGGGGAAGAACCGCAGGTGCTGAGCCGCCTTCTCCACCCCGTACCGATCAACAAAGCCCGTAATCACGTTGTCGATACCGCCGATATACTGCCAGGCAAACACGGCGATCATGATCGAACCGATGGTCCCGATCACGAACTGGACGACATCGGTCGCGGCAATTCCCCACAATCCGGAGGCCGTGGTATAGAAAAGGGTGAAACCCAGAATCACAACAAGGAGCAGATCGGGATCGAATCCGGGGACAACCACGCCGGCGACGGTCCAGACCGCCTTGATAATCCAGCCCAGGGTGATGGCATTGGCAAAGACCCCGAAATAAAGCCCCTTGAATCCCCTCAGAAAAGCGGCGGATTTCCCGTCGTAGCGTAGTTCAATCAGTTCTGCAGTGGTGATGATCTGTGAACGCCTCAGCATCGGCGCAAAAATAAAAGCGCCCAGCGCCCCGGCACCTCCCATGACAAAGGACCAGGCATACCAGACCCCGGGGATCCCGTCCTTGGCGATCAAACCGGTAATCCCAAGGGGGGTGTCTATGGCAAAGGCCGACGCAATCATCGTCATGCCGGCCAGCCACCAGGGGAGGGATCGTCCGGAAACGAAATACTCATCCACGCTCTTGAGCGCCTTCCTGGAAAAATAGAGCCCCAGCAGAACCGTCAGGAGAAGATATGCAGCGACAATAATCCAGTCGATCGTTTCCAAAGCAGGATCAGGGATGGCTTTTTATGTAACTTGTAACTATTCACCTGATATACGCCCCAAAGGTACTGTGTTTCAAGAAACGCATGCATCCTCCTGGAGCTCCTGGAAGCCATCCATGGCTTCCAAGGTTCTTGAAACACAATACCTTCGGGGCTGAGCGGAAATCAAACTGAATAGATACTGTAACTTATTGTTCACAAAGTGTAAGTCTCCACATATTTTCTGAAAATTGCAACCGCTTTTTCCCTCAATACCTAACCGGTGCCGTCTCCGGCTGACAATTTCCCCCCGGGGTTCGCCCCTTTGCCACGGACAGGGGAATTGGCCCGGGCAGTCGCTGAAAGGCTTTCATCCTGTTTTTATACCTGATTTAAAAAAACGACCCGTTCAGGGTGCACCAAAATCATATGGGTAGTTCGTCACACCCGCGCAGGCGGGTGTCCAGATGTGTAAACGGTGAAATACACCTGGATGCCCACCTCCGTGGGCATGACGGGAGAGACTCAGCTCTTTTTTGTTGAAACGAAATTCGAAATTGCCCATATGATTTTGGTGCACCCCCCGCGCAGCCTGTCTTGACAGGTCCTGAAAAAATGGTTTATTGATGAGCCTCAAACCACAAAAACCAACAGGAGAATGCACCATGACAAAAATCGGAATCATCGGCGGCTCAGGTCTGGACGATCCCGGCATCTTGAAGGATGCCACCGAACTGACAGTCACCACCCCATACGGAAGCCCGACGTCACCGTTGACCATCGGCAGGCTCGACGGGGTTGAGACCGTCATCCTGGCCCGCCACGGCAGACAACACCAGTACAGCCCGACCGAGGTCAACAGCCGGGCCAACATTCAGGCACTCAAGGATCAGTCCGTATCCCACATCATTGCCACAACCGCCTGCGGCAGTCTTAGAGAGGAGATCGACCGGGGCCATTTTGTCATCCTGGACCAGTTCATCGATTTTACCCGTCATCGTCTCACCACATTTCATGACTCCTTTGCCGACGGTGCCGGCCATACAGCCATGGCGGAACCCTTTGACCCTGATCTGCGACGCATTCTTTTCCAGACTGCCCGGGAGCTCAAACTGCCGGTTCACGAAAACGGAACCGTGGTCACCATCGAGGGGCCCCGGTTCTCCACCAAGGCTGAATCCAGGATGTTCCGCCTTTGGGGAGCGGATGTCATCAACATGTCCATCGCACCGGAGGCGGCCCTGGCAAACGAAGCGGGAATCCCCTACGCCGCGATCGCCATGTCTACGGACTACGACTGCTGGAAAGAGGATGAAGCCCCCGTGTCCTGGGACGAGATCCTCACGGTGTTCAACGAAAATGCGGACAAGGTCAGAAAGCTGCTCATTCAAACCATCCCCCGAATCCAAGGAGAAAGACGATGAATCTAAAAGACAAGATCCGCTCCATCCCCGACTGGCCCATCAAAGGCGTTATCTTCCGGGATATCACCACCGTTTTGCAGGACCCGGCCGCGTTTCGTGAGTCCATCGATCTCCTGTACGAGCGATACCGGTCCATGAAGATAGACCGCATCGTCGGTATCGATGCCCGGGGGTTCATCTTCGGCGCCGTGCTGGCCTACAAACTCAACCTGAGCTTTATCCCGGTCCGTAAAAAGGGGAAACTGCCCTTTAAAACCATCAGTGCTGAATACGACCTGGAATATGGCAAGGACAAGGTGGAGATGCATGCGGACGCTATCGAAAAAGGGGACCGGGTGCTGATTGTGGATGACCTGATTGCCACCGGGGGAACCGTTGCGGCCGCGGTTGAACTCGTTGAAAAGCTGGGGGGATCCGTCGTGGAGTGCGCATTTCTGGTAGAACTGCCGGACCTCAAGGGACGGGAAAAGATCAAGGGGGTCCCCATCTTCAGCCTGATGGCGTTCGAAGGGGAATAGACCCGCGGGTTAAGCCACCGAAACCCGGTACTTGAACTGTCCATCCAGCTCAATCTCAAGCTGATCGCCTGATAACAGCTCGCTGACACCGGCCGGCGTTCCCGTGAGGACAACGTCGCCGGGCATCAGGGTAAAATATCCGGACATGTAGGCGATCAGCTCCAGGATACCGATCATCATCAGCTTCGTGCTCTCCTCCTGGCGAACCGTGCCATTCACCACCAGTTTCAACATCGTGTCCTGGGGGTTTGCCAGTTGATCCGGTCTCACAAACGGGGAAATGGGGCAGGCGCCGTCAAAGGCCTTGGCCTTCTCCCAGGGCAACCCCTTGTCTTTCAAACCCTGCTGAATATCCCGCAGGGTCAGGTCCAGGGCTATGCCGTAACCCGCGATGGCCTTCTCCGCCGTCCCTGTGTCCGCCCCGCTCAATGTCTGACCCACCAGCACGGCCAGTTCGGTCTCGTGATGACAGTTGGTGCCATAAGCCGGTATCACGATCGGGTCACTGAAAGATAGCAGTGATGTGGCCGGTTTGATAAACAGAATCGGTTCCGTGGGTATGGGATTGTCCAACTCCCGGATGTGGGCGACATAATTTCTGCCAACGCAGACGACCTTGCCTGCCGGAAGATCACACGCTGTTCCGTCTTCAAATCGGTGCTGATAGGCCATTTTTCCTCTCTCTGTTGAATGTTTGATAAACCGCTTTCCCTTTCTGCCTTAAGTTCTCACGTTCCACCGGCCCTGTAAAGAACGAACCGATTACCACCGCACCGGATCTCAATCCGGCGGGGGTTCCGGAAAAGCCGCCATAATAAACGCGGTCTGGAGCCGGATATAATCCTCGATCGAATAGGTATGGGCCAGGTACCAGCGCCTGAAGGCCCACATGTGTCCCAGAATGGTGATGTTGTTCGCCGCCAGATCCAGATCCCGATCAGACATGCCGGTGATCTGCTCCGAGACCGCAATCCGTCTCAGGGCATCCTCCACCAGCCGGGTAATCCGGATCTCGTTTTCCAGCACACGCCGTTTCCACTGGGATGGCAGCGATTTGGTGACCTGGTACATCAACTGGATCTGATCCGCCATTTTGTGACACACCATAAAGAACTCCCGGATCACCTCGACCAGCGCTTTGCGGCCGGTCTCCGCCTTGGCCAGGGCCGACGTCACCCCCCGCTCCACCTCGTCGTGAATGGAAAGACAGACCAGGTATAAAATATCCTCCTTCGAGTTGACATATTCATACATCGATCCGACGGAAAAACCGGCTGCCCGGGCAATCTCGCGGGTGGTCGTCTTGTGAAAACCGTTCGCGACAAACAACGGAACCGCCGCCTCGATAATCTGGCCCCGCCGCTGGGTGACCAAATCCGGATTTTTCACCTGGGTGGGCACCTCCCCCGTGACGCTTCTCTTTTTTTCCAAATTTGTCCTCCCCACTAATGATGATACTGGTTCGATAAGCAACGATTCACCCCTTTTGCTGAGCAGAAGCTGACTCTCGGGCACCATCAGGAACGAGAATCCCCAGCGCCGTTTTCAGCAATCGACCGAACGCTCAGTCACATTGTTTCTGATTGCCTCTCTTTTGTCAATGAACCGGGGAGTCGGGATGCACCAAAAACATGTGGGTATGTGATCATAACCGCTTCAAGAGGTTATTTATTCAGAAAAATGCATGAATCCATCCTTGGAGCTCCTGGAATCCATCCCTGGCTTCCAAGGTTTTCTGAACAAACAACCTCTTTCCGCTTAGAGGTACCCACACATATTGGGTGCCCCCGGGAGTCTCGGGTCGGGGGGAGGGAGCGTTCAGAGGGCGGATAGGGGCTCCCCGGGGGGAGCAGGGGGTGTGGCGGAGCCGAGCTTAATATTGACGAAGCCTCCCTGAACGGGATAAAGAAAGAGGGAGACCCCGGGTCAGGGAGTGTGTTTTCCTGCCCGGGATGCCGTTTTCCAACCTTTTTCAGGAGAGCCCGTCTTGAACCCGTCCTCCCCCAAACCGCCGTTGAATGTTGACTATTTTGCAGATCTGACCGGGGAGCTGCCGGCCGTTGAAGAACCCTCCGTAGCAGCCATCGGGGAGAAAATCCGGAATCTGCGGAAGGAGAAAGGATTATCCCTGGGGGAGCTGTCAAACCTGACCGGTTATGATGTGGAGTTGCTTTCAAACATCGAAAAGCGGGTGGTCCAGCCGCAGCTGGGGACCATTATCCGGCTGTCAAAGGCCCTGGACAGTGCTTTCAGTCGCATGATGGCGGGCTCCGGAGACCGGTTGTATTCCATCACCCGCCGCGATGACCAGAAGGTGATCTCCCGTTCCACCTCCCAGAAGAGTAACAAACCGCTGTACTCATACAGGAGCCTTGCGCCCGAGGTCAAGGGGCGTCACATGGAGGCGCTGCTGGTGGAACTGGAAGCGGATCCCGATGTGGAACCGTCGGTACACGAAGGGGAAGAGTTCATCTATGTCATTGAGGGCACCGTCGTCATGACCATCGGTGCAGAAACCGTTGATCTGTTTCCCGGCGACAGTATCTACTATCTTTCGACCACACCGCACCTGATCGCAGGCAAAAACGGAAAGGCAACCATCCTGGCGGTACTCTATGAAGGGTAATCTACCGGCATATGGCGATCGAGACACCGCCGCCTGATCATGGGGAAACGTTGCGGCCATTGCAGGCGAATTGTTCCGGTCGAAGCCGCTGCTTCGATGACCATCACCACCGCACCGAAACAAAGATCAACAGAGGAGCCAGATGTCAATATTAACAACGGGTCGCAAAGGTGACCGTGTTCTGCTGATGGGGAATGACGCCATTGCCCGGGGGGCACTTGAGGCCGGGGTCAATGTGGTCGCCGGGTATCCCGGAACACCCTCTTCGGAGATTATTGAAAACCTGGCCGGGATTGCAGAGGAACGCGGTCTTTACGTGGAATGGTCGGTCAATGAAAAGGTCGCCATGGAAGTGGCTGCCGCCGCCTCTTTTGCGGGACTGAAATCGATGTGTGTCATGAAACAGGTCGGTGTCAACGTGGCTTCGGACTTCCTGCTTCATCTGTCGGAATATGGAACCCGGGGAGGCATGGTGCTGGTTTCCTGCGAGGATCCGGGAGCCCTGTCCAGCACGAACGAAGGGGAGTCCCGCCCCTACGCCAAAATGATGGAGTTCCCGCTGCTGGAGCCGGGAGACTTCCAGGAGGCGAAGGAGATGACGCGCTGGGCCTTTGAACTGTCTGAAACCATCCATAATATTGTCATGGTGCGCAGTGTCACCCGCCTTTCCCACGCCAGCGGGAATGTCAGCCTGGGCGCGCTGCCGGACGCGAAGCCCACGGCCCGGTTCGATTATGAGGGCACCTTTTTCGACCAGATGAAGGGACCGGTGATCACCGTCCCCGGGATCACCGATTTTCTGCACCAGCGCCAGCAGGGGAAACTGAAAGAGGCGACGGCACTCTTCGAAACCTCTCCCTTCAACACTTATCATGGACCCGATCGACCCGAATGTCTGATCATCACCAGTTCCGCCTGCAACCTGTATTGCCGGGAGGCGATCACCATCCTGGGACTCGGGGCCCGGGTCGGTCTGCTGAAACTGGGGACCACCTGGCCGCTGCCGCCCCGGCTGCTGGAAAAACACCTCTCCCGGACTGAACGGATCCTGGTGGTGGAGGAGGTACAGCCCTTTCTGGAAGACAATATCAAGGCACTGGCGGTGGAACTGGGTGAGAAGATCCGCCTGAAGCGGTTTTACGGTAGAAAGGACGGCACGCTGCCCTCGACCAACGAGCTCAATCCGGACCGGGTAATCACGGCCCTGGCCGGAATCCTGGGTCTCGAAACCCAGGGCGCTGCTGAAAGCTACCTGGAAAAGGCGTCGGCCATCGCGTTGCAGGGAGCTCCCCCGCGGGACCTCACCTTCTGCCCCGGCTGTCCCCACCGGGCATCTTTCTGGGCCATCAATGCCGCCCTGAAACTGGATAACCGCAGGGGCTTCATCTGTGGGGATATCGGCTGTTACACCCTCGGGATTCTCCCGACCGGTTTCAATACACTCAAAACGGGTCACGCCATGGGATCGGGCCTGGGCATCGCCAGCGGATTCGGCAAACTGGGTCTTTTCAACATGAACCAGCCCGTAATGGCCATCTGTGGTGACTCCACCTTTTTCCATGCCACCATTCCGGCCCTGATCAACGCCGTCCACAACCAGTCGGATGTGGTGCTGGTGGTGGTGGACAATTCCGGAACCGCCATGACCGGGTTTCAACCCCATCCCGGGTTGAACCGGGGCACCCAGGGTCAGCCGGCTCCCCGGGTGGATATCCCGCAACTCTGCGCGGCCATCGGCGCCAGGGTCGAGATCTGTGATCCCTTTGACGTGGAAGGGACCCGGGAAACGCTGCTGGCAACAATCGCAGACAGGGAGGGCGTTCGGGTGGTTGTCATGCGTCAGAGTTGCGCCCTGAGTCCGGAGAAAAAGGCGGGAAAACGGCACACCATCGAGATCGATGAAGCGCTCTGCAAGGGGGATAACTGCGGCTGTGCCCGGCTCTGTACCCGGGTGTTCCGGTGTCCGGGGTTGAACTGGGACGACCAGGCCCAGGTCACCCGCATCGACGAGGTAATCTGCACGGGATGCGGGGTGTGCGCATCCATCTGCCCCGCAGGGGCCATCCAGGCCACACCGGTTTAACCCGGCACCGGGGCCGATTCCTGTTACCCTCCTGCAGACGCTGACGCTACCGGTCTGAAAACCGGGCGGGCCGCTTTTCCAGGAAAGCGGCAACCCCTTCGTTTTTGTCCTCGGACTCACAGAGCTCACCAAACAGATCCCGCTCCAGCGTCATCCCCTCCTGGAGAGACATACCCAGTCCCTGGTTGACTGCCCTGAGGGCGGCCCGAATGTTCATGCGGCTTTTGGCGGCAATCGTCTGTGCCAGCTGAACCGCTTCCTCCAGGACCATCCCGGCCTGCACCACCCGGTTGACAATGCCGTATTCAGCCGCCTGCCGGCCGTTGAGAAAATTTCCGGAAAGGATCAGCTCCAGTGCCCTGCCCTTGCCGATAAAGCGGGGGGTTCGCTGGGTGCCGCCGTAGCCTGGAATGATCCCCAGTTTGATCTCCGGCAGACCGATCTGGGCCTCTTCATCCGCCAGCCGAATGTGACAGGCCATGGCAAACTCCATGCCGCCACCCAGGCAGAACCCGTTGATGGCGGCAATAAACGGTTTGTCCGCACTTTCGATCAGGTGGGTGATTTCCTGACCGAATTTCAGAAAATCGCTGCCCGTCTGCCGGTTGACCAGGACCCCAAACTCCTTGATATCGGCCCCCGCAATAAACGCTTTGCCACCGGCACCGGTAAAGACAACCACCCGCACCGCGTCATCCGCCAGGGCGTTTTCAACCGCCTCGCGGATATCAGCCAGTACGGGACCACTCAGTGCGTTGACCGGCGGATTGTCGACCATCATGACCGCCACCCCGTCATTGACGGAATATGAACATTTTTTTTCAGACATCGTGATTACCTCGTTCGTTATTTTCCGAAACTGGTCGGGTAAAAGCGCTGGGACACTCAACACCCGGTATTGATAAAACAGACTGATTCCTCTGCCCCGCATGGTAGAGAAAATCCGGGCGAACTGTCAAACCACGCCCGCGCCAGCCAAAACCGAGTGACGGATTACCGGAAAACGGGGTCACAACCAGACCCGGTTTCACCACCGGTTTGGGGATTCCTGTTTACGAAATGCGTTCTGCCCGTTAGAATACGCGGATATATGCGGAATTCCGGTATATCACGTCTCCTGCCGGAGGCAGCAGCAGGCTCACCCAGGGAACAGGCAGTTTTTATGGCAACCGATCACAACACCATTCTGACAGAAAGTATCAAAAGACTCCTGCGCAGAGGGGCGACCACCCACCTGGCCAAGATTGTCAACAAGGCCCACGCCGCGGATCTATCCCTTGTTTTCAGGACGCTGACACTGGCCAACCAGAGGAAACTCTTTTCCGTGATCAAGGATGTCGAGCAGAAAGGAAATCTTTTCTCCGCCCTGGAAGAGAAGGTCCTGCTGGATTTTATCGACAGTATGCGCATCGACGATATCGTGGCGGTTATGGAGAACATGCCCTCGGACGATGTCGCCGACCTGCTGGGCAAGATTCCCCAGAAAAAAGCGGACGCCATCCTGGAGCTGATGGAAACCGAAGACTCCGAAGAGGTGGAGGGCCTGCTGAGCTACGGAGACGAGACGGCCGGCGGGATTATGATCCCCGATTTCATTGCCCTGCGGGAGGACATGACCAGCAAGGCGGCGATCGAATCCATCCAGAAAAACTACCACGACGTGGAGATGCCGTTTTATATCTATGTGGTCGACGAGAATTCCAAACTGCTGGGGGTGATCTCTCTGCGACAGCTGGTGGTGGAAAAACCGGATACCCAGCTGCGGGATTTCATGACCACCGATATCTTCTCGGTCAGAACAGACACGGACCAGGAAGAGGTGGCCCGGATTGTTGCCCGGTACGATATCCTGGCCGTACCGGTCATTGATGAAACCCAGAGGCTGGTCGGGATCGTCACCGTGGACGACGTCATCGATATCATCCGGGCGGAAGCCACGGAAGATATGCTGAAAATGGCCGGTGCCGGTGAGGTTTTCGTGGAGACCCAGTCAGTGATCCGGAGCACCCGTATCCGCCTCCCCTGGCTGTTTGCCAGCTGCATGGGGGGTATTTTCGCTTTTTTCATCATCAGCCATTTCGAGTCCAGCCTTGAAAAACTGGCCTATCTCGCCGCTTTTATCCCGGTGATCATGGGGATGGGGGGTAATATCGGAACCCAGTCATCCACGATCGTGGTCCGGGGGCTGGCCACCGGACGCCTGCATATCAAGGACCTCTGGAAGGTGGTGTCCAAGGAGCTTTCCATTGGTCTCATCCTGGGGGTGGTCTATGGTCTCTTCATCGCCGTCGTCGCCCAGGCCCGGTTTTACGACACCCAGAGTTCCGGCGCCTTCGCCATCTCCGTCGGGCTGGCCGTCCTCTGCTCCATGTCCGTCGCTGCCCTGGTCGGCTCCTTCGTACCCATGATCATGGCCCGGATCAACATCGACCCGGCTGTCGCCACCGGACCCTTTGTCACGACCTCCATCGACATCGCCAGCGTCTACTTCTATTTCATTATCGCGACCACCCTCATCGGGGTGTAACATCCCGCCATCCCATTCACCTGGCGGGTCCGGAATCCCGGCGCACACCGGCCCCCCGACTTTTCTCAAGCAGACGTTTTCCTCCGTGAGCGCCGTGTCTCTGTGGTGAGTTTTTTTCATACACAAACCCATGACCAGCAGGACACAACGAAGGATGAAAAACTGCGATGCCTTCCCGTGCCTGTCATAAAGCTCAGCTTATTTTCCTAGGTAAGCGCCGTGTCTCGGTGGTGAATGTTTTTCAAAAAAAACCGAATTTCCGGTTGACAAAAATGGGGGCAATTAATAAGGTAATGTTGTTTATGGAATAAAGTTGTTTACCGTCACCACTCAATGTCGTAGGCTTAAGGGCCCCTTGATTAACTGGAATTATCGAGCCGCACCAAAGGGTTGATCTTTCAAGAAACCCACGAGTCCATTCCTGGCTTCCCGGTTTCTTGAAAACCGGAACCGTTGGTGCTCAGCAGGAAACGGGTGTTTAAGTGAACGGTATTGAGTTACCCCTATGAGTGAAACCAAGCAGCCGGGTTTAGCGATGGAAAGCCGTCAAAATGACCAGTTGGACAAGTTAATTGGGGATATCCAGGCGATCAAAGCAGTGCTCAACGAAAATGCGCCGATGTTGCGGCAGATCCTGCTGCCGGTTCATTTCCGGTTTTTATCCATTCTGGCCGGGCTGGTGGTCATCGCTGACTGTATCCTGTACCACCAGCTGAGCATTCATTTTGGCAGTTATGCCGGTTTTCCGGATGCTGTGCGCCGGATTTTCATCGCTGTGATGATTGTTTCCTGGGCGCTGCTGGGAGTGGTCAAGTTTGGCATGTGGCAGCGCTCCCTCACCCGTATCGGTCCCAGGATATCCATCTGGCAGGCATTGAGGGTGTTTTACGCCTCCCGGATCAGCCACACCTATTTTCCGCTGCTGGGTCTGATCATCGCCATCGTCGTTTACAGCCTGATGCAGGACCATCCGTATTATATCATCCCCACCCTGGCTATCGACATCGGTCTGCTGTACAACACCATGGGAACGGTGACACGGCTGTGGCCGTACCTGTTGAGCGGCTACTGGTTCATTCTCACGGGGCTGGTGGCGCTTTTTTTCGTTCTGCCCGGTCCCCTGGCCATTTCACTGACCCTGGGCTGCGGACTGATTCTGTTCGCCCTGATTCCGGGAAAGGAGGCATAGCGCCGTGGCAGTCCTGGACAAGATCATCCATGAACGGGCGCGGTTGCTGATTTTGACACATCTGGCCAGCGACAGGAGAAAAGCCAACAGTTTTAATGAGTTGCTCCAGAAGCTGGATTTCACCTCGGGAAACCTGTCGATTCAGCTGAAGAAATTGAAGGAGGCCAGTTACATCGATATCCGGAAGACCTTCAGGGACAACAAACCCTATACCACTGTCTCCATCACCCCGGCAGGGATGGACGCCCTGAATCAGTATATCGAAGAGATGGAACAGATTATCCGGTCCATGAGGCAATGAGAAACACGACGAAACGGCGGGTGGTCATGGTCATTTTCCTGGGGATCCTGCACTGCGGGGTCAACCCTGGAAAAACGACGGCTGCCGACAGCGGAATGGCCTTTCAGGGAGAACTCACTGGTTGGACCGCCTTTGAGGACAATGACCAGGCGCACAGGGAGCTGGGGTTCCGCTATCTGCCCCGGCTGAAGCTGTCGCTGCCATTGTCGGACAGGCTGTCCCTGGACAGTGAAATCATGGCCAACCTTTACGGAACGCTGGCGCAGACAGGGGAGGCCGACGCCGAAACCACTCACGGGGAGAAAGCCTACCGACTCTGGGGCAGGGCTTACACAGACCAGGCAGAAGTTCGCCTGGGTCTGCAGGAGATCAGTTTTGGGCCCGGTAAAATCCTGCGCTCCCTGCGCTGGTTCGACCAGAAGGACAGCCGCGATCCGACCGGATTCACCGACGGGGTGAACGCGCTGCTCTTCCGGTACTATTTTGAAAGCAATGCCAACGTCTGGATCTGGTCCATGACCGGCAACCGGGATCCCATGGGTATTTCACTCCTGACCGCAAGCGATGGGAGCCTGGAATCCGGCGGCCGGATCCAGATTCCGGCCGGCGCCGGGGAACTCGGGCTGTCGGTGCACCAGCGGCAGGTCGACCTGGCCCGATACAGCGGCCGTCCATCAGACCCGTTGCAGGAAAGCCGGGTTGGCTTCGACCTCTCCTGGGACCTGGGGGTGGGTCTCTATCTTGAAACCACCTGGCTGGAGCTGGCACGGAACAACCTGATCCCGGAACACCAGCTGTTTTTTACCCTGGGCGGGGACTACACCTTCGATGTCGGTGACGGACTCAGCAGTGTGATGGAGCTCATGGCGGTGGACCTGAAATCCAAGAGCAACAGCGCGGCGGACGGCACGATCTGGCTGCTGGCGATTTCAGAGCAGCTGCCCCTGAACCTGCTGGACAAGATCCAGGTCATGGCGTTCCGGAATTTCGAGTCCGGGGTCACCACCCTGCAGACCGCCTGGCAGCGGGCAACCGACACCTGGGTGATCACCCTGATGGTCTACACCAGCCATGTTGATGACGGGGCCACCGGATCTGCCGGTGACCGTTTCTTTTTTAACAGCACAACAGGCCAGAAGGGGATTCGCCTGTTGATTCAAACCAATCACTAGCCGAGACAAGGTCATGGAATCAGAACAGGTCATCACGGTCAACCACCTCGACAAGATCTACCCGGTGGCCAACCAGGATTTCTTCGCCCTCAAGCAGATCGATCTGGCATTTGCCGCGGGGGAGTTCGCCGGTATCGTCGGGCCCAGCGGATCCGGGAAAACAACCCTGCTGAATATCATGGGGTCCCTGGACAAACCCACCCGGGGAACGGTTTTTTTCATGGGAGCGGACATCACCCGCTTCAGCGCCCGGGAGAGTGCCCTGCTGCGCAGCCGCAGCATCGGGTTTATTTTTCAGACCTACAACCTGCTGCCGGTCTACACGGTTTATGAAAACCTGGAGCTGCCCCTGATTCTGCTGGGGATGTCCGCTGCCGACAAAAGACGGTTGATCATGGAGAGCCTGGCCTGGGTGGGGCTGGCGGACAAAGTCAACAGCAAGCCCGGCCAGCTCTCCGGCGGCCAGTGCCAGCGGGTGGCCATCGCCCGGGCCATGGTCAAGAAACCGGCGGTGGTCCTGGCCGATGAACCGACAGCCAATCTGGACTCGGAAAACTCCCACATCATCCTGCAGACCATGGAGAAAATCAACCGGGAGTCCGGATCCACCTTTATCTTCTCGACCCATGACGACAAGGTGATCGGTTACCTGAAACGCAAAATCACGCTGGTGGACGGCAGCATCCAGCAGGACGAAACCCTCTGACCGGGAGACGCCATGATCTTTAAAATCGCATTTAAGAACGTGCTCTCGGCAGGGATCCGCACATGGCTGAACACCATTATCATTTCCATCACCCTGACAGCCATCATCCTGATCCAGGGAATGAACAACGGCCTGCTGAAAGAGCTGATGACCAACCGGATCAATGAGGAGCTGGGCAATGGCCAGTTCTGGCATATGAACTACGACCCATTCGATCCGCTGACCCTGGAAAAAAGCCACGGCGAGCTCTCCCCAGCCATGGCGGCAGCGGTCCAAAAACGGGAAGCGATCCCGATCCTGATGGTCGCCGGATCCGCATACCCCCAGGGCCGTATTTTCCCGGCAGTTCTCAAGGGGATCCCGGTGGATCAGCAGATCCTGCAACTGCCCTTCGAGCAGTTGCAGGCCGGGAGCCCCCCGGGCACCATACCGGCCATGATCGGCAAGAACATGGCCCGGCGCACCGAGCTCAGCCGGGGGGACATTATCACCGTGCGCTGGCGAAACAGCCAGGGGGCTTTCAACGCCACCGATCTGGCCATTGTCCATGTCTTCAACGGCCGGGTGCCATCCATGGACCAGGGACAGATCTGGTTGCCCCTCAAAAACCTGCAGGCGATGAACCTCTCCCCCAACCACGCCACCATCATTATCTCGGCCAGACCGGTGGATGACCAGGCGGTGGCGCCCGAGTGGATTCGAAAAACCCTGGACGACCTGCTGGCGGATACCTATCAGCTCGTCCAGAACAAATCAGTCGGCGCCGGGATCTTTTACCTGATCCTGATTTTTCTGGCCATGATCGCCATTTTCGACACCCAGGCCCTGTCGATCTTCAAGCGACGCAGGGAGATCGGCACCCTGATGGCGCTGGGCATGACCAACCGGGCCATTGTGTGGACCTTTACCATGGAGGGCCTGCTGCATGGCGTTTTTGCGACTGTCCTGACAGCCGTCACCGGGGGTCCGCTGTTCTGGTACTTTCAAACCCGGGGGTACGCGATCCCCGTCTCCGGCGAAGAGTATGGCATGGCGATCAGTGAGCACCTTTATGCCGACTTCAGCCCGGCACTGATCCTGGGAACCCTGGTGATCGTCATGCTGCTGATAACCGTTGTCAGTTATCTGCCGGCGCGAAAGATCACCCATCTGCAACCGTTTGTCGCACTCAGGGGGAAATGGTCATGATCCGATTTCTACTCAAGGGACTGCTGCGGGACCGTTCCCGGAGCCTTTTTCCCATCCTGATCACCGCCTCCGGCGTGGCGATCACCGTGCTGGTATTTGCCTGGGTGGGCGGTATCCTGCATGATACTGTCGAAACCGCGGCCCGTTTCAAGACCGGTCATGTCAAGGTTCGGACCCGGGCCTTGAACGAGCAGCGCTATCCCAACATCATGGAGCTGGTTCTGACAGATGCGGGGACCATTCAACGGAAACTGCAGACCGATTTCCCCCGGATGATCTGGAAGTCCCGGATTCAATTCGGCGGTCTGCTGGATATTCCGGACAAAAACGGGGAGACCGCGGCACAGGCTCCGGTTGCCGGCCTCGGGGCAGACCTGACCTCGCCGGACAGCCCGGAGATCCGCAACCTGAACCTGAAACAGGCCCTGATCAAGGGCGCCCTGCCCCGACAACCGGGGGAGATCCTGCTCAGTGATGCACTGTTTGAAAAGCTGGCGCTGGGTCTGGGGCAGAACGTCACATATATCGGTTCGGACATGAACGGGTCCATGGTGTTTCACAACTTCACCATTGCCGGCACCGTCCGTTTCGGTATTCGGGTGATGGATCGGGGGGCCATCATTGCAGACCTGGCCGATATGCGCCAGGCGCTGAACATGATGGACGCCACCACTGAAATATTCGGGTTTTTCGAGGACGGATTCTACCACCCGGAAAAAGCGGCTGCGATCAAGACAGCGTTCAACAGCGCCTATCTGGCAGCCACGGATATTTTCACCCCGGTGATGGTAACCCTGGAAGACCAGGACGATCTGGGGGAGATGCTCTCCTACATGAATTCCATTTTCTCCGCCATCCTGATCATATTTATCTTTGTCATCAGCATCGTGCTCTGGAACGCCGGTCTGATGAACGGGATCCGCCGCTATGGTGAGATCGGCATCCGTCTTGCCATCGGTGAGTCCAAAACCAGCCTCTACTGGAGCATGATCGTCGAAGCGGTCCTGCTGGGGGTCGCCAGTTATCTGCTGGGAACCATCCTGGGGCTGATTCCGGCCTACTACCTCCAGGTTCACGGTGTGGATTTCGGCTATTTTATGCAGAACTCCAGTTATATGATGAATAATATCATGCGGGCCCGGATCTCACCCATTAATTTCTGGATCGGTATCGTGCCCGGTGTGGTTGCTCCGTTTATCGGAGCGGTCATTTCCGGTCTGGCTATTTTCAAAAGGGAAACTGCCCAGCTCTTCAAGGAGCTGGAAACATGAATCAACTGGAGTCAACCATGAAAAACGGGATCCATTTTTTACTACTGCTGCTGCTCCTCGCCCGCCCGGTCGGCGCAGACACCCGGGAAGAGGCCGCCAGAATCCTGCAGCGGATTGATCAGAACCAGAATATCGAGCGGCAGATCATTATCAGCTCGATGATTATCCGCGGGCTGCGGGGCTCCCGGGAAATCAAGTACCAGTCATGGATCATCGGCCAGGAAAAATCCTTCACGGAATCCCTGGCTCCCCTGAGGGAAAAGGGAACCAAAATGCTGAAGCTGGATCAGAACCTCTGGATCTTCGATCCCGGGGCGGACCGCACCATCAAAATCGCCGGACACATGCTGCGGCAGTCCATGTCCGGGTCCGACCTCTCCTATGAGGACATGATGGAAAAGGGAAAGCTGAGCGACACCTATGATGCCACCATCGTTGGCGAAGAGCCGATCGACGGCCGGGATACCTGGATTCTCGACCTGAAAGCCAGACAAACCAGTCTCGCTTACCAGCAGCGGAAAATATGGGTGGACAAGGAGCGCTATCTCGGTATCCGGGAGGAGCTCTACGCCGCCAGCGGCAAACTTCTGAAACGGCTCGATATCCTGGAAACATTCCAGACCTCAAGGGGATGGTACCCGAGACGACTGCGCTTCAAGGACATGCTCAAAAAAGGGGATGGCACTGAATGGATCATCCACAGCGTGGATTTTGACACCCCGATTCCAGACTCAAAATTTTCAAAAGCAGCCCTGCGCCGCTGATGTGAGCGATGCCATCCAACCCAGGAAAACGATATGAACCAGACGATTGATCCAAAAACCTTCGGCCTGCATCCCGCCACGCGGATTGAAAAAACAGGCGACACCCGCTATACCCTTGTCATAAAGAGAAAAAGCCGCCTGGTCATGAAAGACGGGCACACCCTTCTGTCCAAAGCTGAACGGATCCGGTCACAGATCGACGGGGCCACGATTGATGTCCGGACAACAGCCCCCGTCTGCAGTAAAACCAGGGCCTTCCTGAAGGAACAGGGTATCGGGATCATCACCGAAACCCCATAGCCACGCCCCCAGGCCTGAAACCGGAGAGACAAAGCAACAGACACCCTGGGGGTGAATGATTGGATCACTCCAGCCTGAACCCGCCGGATCTCCGGTTCGGTCTGTTTCCGACACTGCCCCGTCCGTCTCTATTTTATCCTATTTATGATGGACATGAATTTCAGAATCAGTTTATGATGGGGTAGGTTTTTTCGGCAGGACATGTTGCAACTAGTCACGGGCAAACAAACGGTTCCAGTTGCTCGCAGAACGCTGCCAGCAACTTTTCTTGAAATACCGCACGAGAAAAATTATGAATATTTACGTCGGTAACCTGCCATATGGCATCATGGAATCTGAACTGGAAAATCTTTTCCGGCAATATGGTGACGTATCCAACGCAATTATCATCACGGACAAGGAAACGGGAAAATCCAAGGGGTTCGGATTTGTCGAAATGCCGGTCCCGAATCAGGCTGAGGCGGCGATTACCACCCTGAACGACAGCCTGGTCAAAGGTCGGAATATCAAGGTCAGCAAGGCCAAGCCCAAAAGCGAACGGGCCCGCAAACGACCCGACAGCGCTGCGAAAACCAGAATTCCGCCGCAACCGGTCAAAACGAACGAGGAAGCGGCGGCCGTTCTCCTCTTCTGGTTCGAAGAGATCGAATCCCAGTCATGGTGGCTGAAAGACCCCGAATTCGACCGCACGATTGTTGACCGGTTTGCAACGCTTCATGGCGCAGCCAACCGCTGCGAGCTGTTCCACTGGCGCCAGACAGCCCCGGGCCGGCTGGCCGAGATTATTATCCTGGATCAGTTCTCACGCAACATGTACCGGGGAACACCGGCCGCCTTTGCATCCGACCCCCTGGCACTGGCACTCGCCCAGGAGGCCGTCGCCCGGGATATTCACAGGGAACTGGAGTCCTCCCGGCGGATGTTTCTGCTCATGCCTTACATGCACAGCGAATCCGCGGTGATTCATGAAACAGCCGTCAGCCTGTTCGACGCACCCGGTCTGGAAGGGAATCTTGAATTCGAATTGAAACACAAGGCAATCATCGACCGGTTCGGTCGCTATCCCCACAGGAATGAGATCCTGGGAAGGGAATCCACAGAGGAGGAACGACACTTCCTCCAGGAACCCGATTCATCATTTTAAACAACACGGTCCGCTCAGCCGCCACCATTCGCGACAGACCCCCAACACTGCCAGGGAATTGGCAGCCGGGGTACCCTGTCGCGAACAGGCCAATAACACCATACCCCCAAGGAGAATTCGGCATGGAACGATTGACTCAAAAACTGGTTTACTTCTCACCCACACAGACCACCCGCAAGGTCCTGGACGCCATCGCCGAAGGCACCGGCATCCCGCGGACGGATGAACTCGACCTGACCCGGCCGGATACCGGCAGGAACGGCACAACCGTATTCAACCATGAACTGGCCATCATCGGAGCCCCGGTCTACGCCGGCCGGATTGCGCTCGATGCCGTCAACCGCCTGCAACAGATCAGGGGCAGCCAGACGCCCGCCATCCTGGTCGTTGTCTATGGCAACCGGGAATTCGAGGACGCACTGGTTGAACTGAAGGATATCGCCACGTCCGCCGGTTTTGTCCCACTGGCCGCCGCCGCCTTTGTCGGGGAGCACTCTTTTGCCACCCCGGCGCTGCCCATCGCCATCAATCGCCCGGACCCGCAGGATCTGGCCGTTGCCAGGGACTTCGGCAGGACGATCCGTGCGAAACTGGATGGGCTGCCAACCCCCGGTCCGACTTCCCCGCTGGAAGTCCCCGGCAACATCCCCTACAAGGAGCGCACAGTGCGCACCGGCATATCCCCCGTCACCCGGGAGGAACCCTGCACCCTCTGCGGCACCTGCGCCGATGTCTGCCCCACGGCGGCCATTTCCGTGGGAGAGCGCGTGGAAACCGACAAGGAGCGCTGTATTATCTGCTGCGCCTGTATTAAAAACTGTCCCTCAGAAGCCCGGTTCATGGATGACCCCGGGATCCTGAAAGTGGCAGACTGGCTCTATACGAATTTCAGCGCCCGCAAGGAGCCCCGGCTCTTTACCTGAAAGCCGTGCCCGGCCCGTCAACCATGCAAGTCTGCCCGGTGAAAGCACGAAATAAACCCTGCTCGAGGAACGGATCTTGGCCACCAAAAAGAAGAAAATATTCGTGCTGGATACCAACGTTATCCTGCATGACCCGTCGTGCATCGACCATTTTACCAATCATGACATTATCATTCCCATCACGGTGATCGAAGAGCTGGATTCGTTCAAAAAAGGGAATGAAACCCTCAATTACCATGCCCGGGAATTTGCCCGGACCCTGGACTCCTTCAGTGAGAAAGCCCCCTTTGACGGCGGTTTCAAGATCGGACCGCGAAAAGGACGGATCTTCATCAAACTCGACAAGGAGTTTCACCCGGATCTGATCCACAGTTTTTCCACCGACAAGCACGATCACCGGATCCTGAATATCGCCTACCATGCCATTGATGAGTACCCGGACAAAACCGTCATGGTGGTGACCAAGGATGTCAATCTGCGCATGAAGGCCAAATCGGTGGGTCTGCAGGCCCTGGACTACCTCACCGACCATGTCAAGGATATCTCGACCCTGTACAAGGGTCGCCGCATCGTGGAAAACGTCCCCGACGACATTGTCGATGCCCTCTACCATGAACCCTACCAGGTGGAGACCACTTTTCTCAACAACATCAACGGCAGCAACAGTCTCAAGGCCCATGAATACCTGATTTTGAAAGGCAACAAGAAATCGGCCCTGGGCACCGTCGACCCGATCACCCGCAATATTCGGCACATCAACAAAATTACCGCCTATGGGATCAAACCCCGCAACGCAGAACAGACGTTTGCCCTGGACGCCCTGGTCGACCCGGAGATCAAGCTGGTCAGCATCGCCGGCAAGGCCGGCACCGGCAAAACACTGCTGGCCCTGGCAGCGGGCCTGGAAACACGCAAGGCCTACCGCCAGATATACATGGCCCGCCCCATTGTGCCGCTGAGCAACAAGGATCTCGGCTATCTGCCCGGTGATGTCAAATCCAAGCTGGACCCATACATGCAGCCCCTCTACGACAACCTGGGGGTCATCCAGAACCAGTTTGGCGAGACCGAAGCCAAAAACAAGAATATCAAACGGTTTCTCGAGGAGGATAAGCTGGTTATTTCGCCCCTGGCCTATATCCGGGGCCGAAGCCTCGTCAAGGTCTTCTTCATCGTGGACGAGGCCCAGAACCTGACCCCCCACGAAATCAAGACCATCATCACCCGTGCCGGAGAGGGCACCAAAATGATCTTCACCGGCGATATCTTCCAGATCGATCACCCTTACCTCGACAGCCAGTCCAACGGCCTGAGCTATCTTATCGAGCGCATGCAGGGCCAGGACATCTACGCCCACATCAACCTGGAAAAAGGGGAGCGCTCCGAACTGGCCGAAATCGCCAGCAACCTGCTCTAAATGCCTTGCCCCCCGTGCCCGGGCGGGCACAACGAAGCGTGAGATTAGTACTTTTTAACCATCCGTGCTGCTATTCTCATACAAACCTTCATGCCCTGTCGGGCACAACAAAACATGAAAATAAATTGGGGGACATGTACTTGTTACGTGTACCCTGATTTATTTTCATACAAACCATCATGCCCCAAGTGAGGTGGAGCACAACGAAACATGAGAATGATATTGCGGTGTTGACCCGCGACTGATATGAACCCCTTTCAGTTGGGAGACTTATTTCAAGATGATCTAAGGCTCATTCC
>JAHJRI010000340.1 GCA_018830885.1 bacterium
AATGACATAACAGGCGCCAGCGCCTATGATCCCAGGATTCTTCTCAAGGTCATCCTGATGGCTTATTCCAGAGGCGTTACCTCCAGCCGGGTTATCGAAAAGCTCTGTCTGGAAAACATGATATTCATGGCGCTCTCTCGCGACTCCAGACCCCATTTTACCACCATCGCCAATTTCATCTCCAAACTTCCCTTGGAGATGGCGGATTTGTTCTCCGACGTCCTGACGCTCTGTGGCGAGAGTGACCAGGAGCCTCGCCAGGACATCAAAAAAAGATCGACACGGAAGAGGGAAGATACGAGTACTCAAACGACTTGGAACCATCGAGCCGGTCTTCGGGAACATAACCAGCAACCTTGGTCTAAAGCGCTTCACCATGAGGGGAAAGAAGAAAGTCACTGCCCAATGGCTGGCCTTTTGACTGGTTCATAACATCGGCAGGATACAACGCGACGGGACGATCGGATAGGCCTCGCAAGTTTTGCGTCCTATTGTCGCCTGATGATGAACCGTGTTTTTCCCGTGTCGATTCAGTTCGGTGAAGGCCGCCACCGGGCCAAGCATTAGAAAACTGAAAAAGGTAACAGGTTGCTGCACAGTTGTTTTGTTCAAATAAACAACAAAACGAGAGGTAAAAATGGTGGAATTTGCATTTCAATCAGCGGTTAACCAGGTAAAGGCAATTAAAGAAAAAGTAATCAGTTCGTCTGAGCTGCTGGAACTTTACATTGAACGATATGAGCGGTTGAATCCGCAGCTCAATGCTATAGTGGACACCAATTTCGAAAATGCGAGAAACCGCGCAAAGCAGGCAGATGAAGCGCTTTTCAAAAATCAACATTGGGGACCTCTACATGGTCTTCCAATAACGATCAAGGATTGTATCGAAGTCGCCGGTATGCACACAACCTGGGGATCTCCAATCTTTAAGGATTATGTATCAGCCAAAAATGCAGATGTGGTTCAACCTTTATTGGATGCCGGGGCGATTGTTTATGGAAAAACAAATGCCCCCCTCTTTGCCATGGACTCCCAGAGCTTCAATGAGGTCTATGGTCAAACAAACAATCCCTGGGATCTGGCACGGACTCCAGGAGGTTCCTCGGGCGGGGCTGTTGCTGCGCTGGCAACTGGTCTGGCCGGGCTGGAAATCGGAAGTGACTTCGGTGGCTCCATTCGTTCTCCTGCCCATTTTTGTGGTGTTTACGGTCACAAACCAAGTTATGGTATCGTCCCGATGCATGGACAATCACCCCCACTGGAAATTTTTACGATAGACTATGCGGTCGATATCGACCACGCCGTCACCGGACCACTGGCCCGCAGCGCTGAGGACCTGGATCTTGTCATGGACCTGATTGTCAGGCCGGCCAGACCCGAGAGAAAAGCGATAAAAATTGAGCTGCCGCCACCGAGAAGGAAATCTTTAAAAGATTACAAAATCGGTTTGTGGCTGGACGATCCCCATTTTCCTCCGGATCGTCATGTTGGAGATTGCCTGCAAAAAATGGTCGACAGGTTGTCAAAAGTGGGCGCCCATATTGTGGAAAAGAAACCGGAATTCGATTTCAGCCACAGCCTGAATATTTTTTATCGTTTGCATAACCTGGCCCTTGTATTTTTAAAGCCACAGGCAGAATTTGATCGAATGTTGCAGGCATCCAAAACACTGGATGAGAATGACCAAAGCCTTGAGGCCATTGTGGCAAGAAATTCAACCAGTCTTTTCCGTGAATGGCAGTCCTGGAATATTGAACGTTCGATATTGCGTCAGAAGTGGGATGACTATTTCAGGGAGTTTGATGTTTTACTATGTCCTGCGGTTCGTGTTGCGGCATTTCTGCATGACCACACCGATTTTAGACAGCGGACCACGAAGTTTAACAATCTGGATCAGCCCCATATTGATATCATCATGCCCTGGGCCGGTTTAGCAACCGTTTCATATCTTCCAGCAACAGTCGCGCCTATTGGGATCACCTCAGGTGGATTGCCAGTCGGCGTTCAGATCGTTGGCCCTTATCTGGAAGATCGAACTCCCATTCATGTTGCCAGACTTTTAGAAGAAACACTCGGTGGTTTTACGCCTCCCCCGGGTTATGCCTAAGGGCACCTTGATTCATTAACATGATCGAACTTACCGCACCAAAGGGTTGAGCCCCGGCCTGGAAAGGCGACACAAACGGATGTACGTTTTTGACAATTATAGGATTTTCGAAGTTGGAAAAATCTGAATTTGAAGAAGTAAAAACATTAACTCGAAAACTGTGCACGCGTTGTTTTTCATCTGAGTTATATTTGAAAGCAGACAGCGCATCAAAGGTTTTTCTCATAGTTTGTAAACGCTGTGGTAAGGAGGAGCCTTTTATCAAATGGTTGGCAATCGAACGTTTACTCTCTGATAAACTGAAATAATTTCTGCCAACGATAATTGACTCATGCACAACGATACATACGAATTCAAAACAAGGTTTCTAACAAATCGCTGCTTAGCAAGGAGTTGAGCCCCATAACAAAGAATGGTTTTAATGAATCTGTAATCCTCTCATGGAGAATAATATGGGAAAATTAGCGTTGCTGTTTAGTTTGCTGGTGCTGCATGGATGCACAACTCGAAATGTCGATGCAACTGAAAAAAAGCCAGCCTCTTTTTTTTCTCTCAATGAAATCAGCTCATCTGAAACAAAATATCTTGCGCCTCTTCAATATGTCAGGTCGAGTGACAATATTGACCTTGCTTTCCGAGCTTATATCCCCCCGCATCCCAAAGCTATATTGGTATTTTACCATGGTGCCGGAGCTCACAGCGGATTGATATACAACCACATCGGTGTCGGACTGAGTGATGCGTACAATATTGTTGTGTATACGCCTGACTTAAGAGGCCATGGCTATTCATCGGGTCCAAGGGGGGATAGTCCATCACCCGAACAAGTCTGGCATGATATCAATTCAATGATAAATCGCATTCGTCAAGCGTATCCTGATCTTCCACTCTTCATGGGTGGCCACTCTGGAGGATCTGGTCTTGTGCTGAACTATTTAAGCTGGCCTGAGCGAATTCCAATCAATGGATACGTCTTTATTGCGCCGTATTTCGGATATCGTTCAAAAACAGATTTTGATGAGAAAAAGGTGGATTTTACCTCGGTCAAAATTTCCAGTTTTGTGATAAATACTATCAGTGGCGGGTTTTTCATGGGACATTCAAAAGCTGTTCGATATAATTACCCGGCAGAGATTCTGGAACAAAATCCCAAGATAGTCGCTTTTAATACTGTGAATATGTCTAATGCCTTGACTCCGACTTCACCGCAATCACAGTTTTCCATGCTGCAACGGTTTGGGTTGTGGATAGGGGATCGAGACGAATCATTCGACCCATCTAAAATAATCAGATTTGCAGAACAAAATCAAAGCAAGGAAGCTGCAGGAAATATCCAAATTGTAAAAGGGGAAAACCATTTTTCAATATTATTAAAAGTACACGAACTAATAGGCCCTTGGATTCTAAGTCAATTATAAAAACCAGTCCATAAAAGTGTCCCACTTGTTTTCGGAGCTGACGGCTAACGCCGCGGCTCAGAATCGTGTTCGCAGGGTAATCCATCAGACAATTTGATCTATTCAACTCATCAGAGGAGTAAACATGGAAGCATCAATATTGGAGCAGACAAAGGCACAAGCTCAAGTACTCTTGCCCATTTATAACGAATTGAAATCAGAGTTTGGTGAAGAAAAAGCAACGTCTACGATGCATCAGGCGATGGAAAAATGGGGAATAGAAACCGGAAAGCAGATCAACCACATGATTCCGGGAAATCCAGTGGAGAGGATCGCCATAGTCACACCGTATTATGCAGCGGACAACGCATTGGATTTTGAAATTCTAAAACAAACAACTGAAGAGTTTGAGTACAGAGTTACGAGGTGTCAATATGCAGAACACTATAAACAACTCGGAGAACCGGAACTTGGATATAGATTTGTATGTGCTCATGATTTTTCAATTGCGGCTGGGATAAGTGCTGATTTGGAACTGGACCGTGAACATACGATTATGCAAGGCGATCAGTTTTGTCACTTCTGCTATAAACTTAAAAAGTAGCTTGCTAACGTTCGCTGAGTGGATGGTCTTTGCTGCGCTCAGCCCACCACTCATGCCACTGTTGTGTAACAAAAGAATCAATGCCATGATGAAGAAATCAATCAATCAACTATATATCGACAGCGCTCACATAAATTAGTCCATATCTGCTCGGATAAATCAGTCCGTTGGTTCACAGAACCTGCCTGCGGCACTGGCGTTTTATCCGGTCTGGCTGGTGATATTACCAGGGGGGGGGATGGTCAGGGTCCCCGAT
>JAHJRI010000341.1 GCA_018830885.1 bacterium
AAATCCGGCCCTTTCAGGGAATGATGGCTTATAGGGTCTGCCAATAATTGTAAATCTCTTTGTATTGTTTGACCTTTTACCCCTTACCTTGGCAACAAGGGCCACTGTTGGCAGGGGCTAAGCTCAGGAGTTCTGAAGTTAACAACATTGAGTGATTCGTACCCGTTTAAATCAGGTGACACGTAACGAGACCCTGTCACGTAATTAAAACGCCTCCATGGATCTGGAAAATGGGGAACATGATTATTCCCCTGTTTTCCGGCCAGCACCACAGACTGTTTCTTATGCTTCGTTGTGCCCCCCCGGGGCGTGTTGGTAAATAAAAGACGGATCAGGATGCCGTGCCTTTCAGAAATGGGTTTCCATCGCTAGGGGACCTTGTGTCCTTTCGATGCAGACCAGACCCGGTACCATTGCTCATGATTCAGTGAGAGTTTCAGGGAGTCGATGGCTCTCCGCACCCTTTTCATATTGCCGCTTCCCAGGATGGGCAGCGGTTTGGAAGGCAGGCGCATCACCCAGGCATAAACCACCTGGTCGATGGACGCCGCATCCAGTTCTTCCATCAGCTCGGTCAGGGTCTGGCGCAGTCTATCGGCCTGCCGCGACTGCTCGTTGAAGATCCGTCCACCTGCCATACATGACCAGGCCATGGGACGCATCTGATATTGCTGCATGATGTCAAGGGTTCCATCCTCCGCCACACTGAAGTTAAAGGGATTGATCTCCACCTGGTTGGTCATCAGCGGCATGTCCAGGTGCGATTGCAGCAGGGATATCTGAGAGGGGGGAAAATTGGAGACCCCGAAATAGTTCACCTTGCCACTCTCTTTAAGTATTCCAAAGGTCTCGGCAACCTCTTCAGCATCCATCAGAAAATCGTGGCGATGAATCAGCAATGCGTCCAGGTACTCGACCCCGAGGCGGGACAGGGAGGTGTCGACCGAGGAGAGGATGCTCTCGCGACTGTTGTTGTAATGGGCAACCCGCCTGTCTTCCCAGGACAAGGCGACGGCCGGAATCCCGCACTTGGAAATGATTTGAAGCTGGTCCCGCAAAGCCGGATCCAGTTTGAGGGCTTCTCCAAACAGGCTTTCGCAGGGCGGGTTGCCATAAATGGAAGGGTTGCCGTAAATATGGGCATGGTCCACGGTCGTAATTCCCATTTCAACATGCGCCTTGATAAAGGACAGGCGCTGCTGTGGATTCATATCCCATTGCGCCATCCGCCAGTAACCCTGGACCAGGGCAGAAAAAGCCGGACCGCCCGGCGACATCTGTACCTTGGGAACTAAAGTCATAAGAACATCCCTTTGATAAGTGGTCGATTAACGCCGTCTTTCCGAGTTTCAGCAGTGACGAACGTCATTTCTATTTATATTATATACCTGCCGCATAGTCTACAGGTCAATGATCTTTCCATCAACCCTGGTTTCAAAGCCGATTTTGTCCAGACGCTTGAGCATGTGCCGGTCCCCATATCGGTGGGAACCCGTCTCCCGGGACTGTGTATTGCAGCGCGCAGCCATGACAGACTGAACCTCGATGCTGGCAGCGGGGTATTTCAATCCAGTATCAATCCCGGTTGCTGCAGGCACTCCTGGACCGCCTCATAAAAACGCCCGATATGAATGCCGTCCATGAGGGCGTGGTGTACCTGCACGTTTAGCGGCATCCGCAAGCGCCCGCTTTCCTCGAAGCGTTTTCCCCATGCGAAACGGGGGATTGAATCTGCCGGGTTCAGATCGATGGGATGCACAAAGCTTGTGAAGCTCACCCAGGGTATGGTGGTCATATACAGCAGGTCGTCCTGACCGGATTCGTCCTCCAGTGTCGGATGCTCTTTCACGTAAGCAATACGCTCCTCTGCGAACGCTGTAAACAGGGAAAAGTCCGCTGTGTATTCTATATTACAAAAGCTGAAGAGATCCTGGCCGGTCAGAACCGTTGTCGAGGGGTGAACCACTGCATGTTCGACCACCGTTTCCTTTCGAATTCGACAGCGGAACTCGGGAATGGCGTTTGCTGCCCTTGCCAGCACGTATGCCATCGCCACGGAAAAGGATACCCCCCGTTGTTTTACGGCAGGATAAAATGCTGTGAGATCGACAGGGGCGCACAAGCCGATGTGGGGATAGGCCAGCCCAATAAAATGTCTGAAATGCGCCCGCCGGGGCCAGGTTTCCATATCGATATAACGCATCATTTACCTCTGACTTGATTTTAACAATGGAAATCGTGTCCTTTGGGCACGGTCAAATACAAACGGCTACGCCGAAAACTTGTCTTACTCTTACTCTTACTCTTACTCTGGGCACCTTGATTCATTAAAACTATCGAACTTACCGCACCAAAGGGTTCTTGAAACATCAACCCTTTGATGCTGACTGAGTTCCATTTAATCAAGGTTGTTCGCCGTTCCGCCTCCGGGGATGGGGCCCAGTCTGTCGCCCGGTTCGATATGCCCATCCCCGGAGACTGCATTGAAATCCGGCAAACAGGCCATAATGACCGGAACCGGCAGGGGGATGCGTGTTGAGACAGGGTTTATCACCGGACTTCGATTGATGGTCAGGGAACCAGCAGGAACGCCATGGCGGTGTCCCGGATTTTTTCCATTGTTTCAGTGTCAACCGTGTCCTCGACATACTCCAGGACCAGGCTGAGTTTTCCTGCAATGGTCACGGCTCCCAGGACCAGGTTGACCATCGCCGGTGGAAAGGCCCCGCCGGGATTCATGATCAGGCGATCGAGTACCAGATCCCCATATTGTTCGGGAAAATCCAGCCGGGTCAGATTGGTCACGGCGGTTCCCATGATCGGTTTCCCGAGGGATTCCATTTTTTTCCGTTTCAACAGGGAGCCGACCACATCCTTCTGTTTGTGAAAGGCAGACAATTTTTGATACCGTGTAAAATGAGGTGGCACCAGCCCCCCGAGTAGCTTGAAGTGGATGGCCTCCAGGATGGCCGGGTCGAGATAGCACCAGAGCAGCGGTTCCCTGAAGAGGTGCCTGTTGGTATAGAGCGGTGTGACAGCCTGGTGCAACCGGCGCGCATTCTCCCAGAAAACGGTTTTCCGGTTGTACCTGTTTTTCAGGTTGACCAGCCCGGCGAAGAACCCCATGGCTTCACCGGCGGGTTGCGGCAGACGGTCCCGCACACTGCCGGCGATACCGATGTCTGGATGACAGCACCTGTCGCCCATGACGATGGCCTGCGCTCCGGAAAAAGCAGCTGTCAGTGCCGAATTGACAGTAATATCCTCCTGCCTGCAGCCAGTAAGCCTCATGGAGGTTTCTGTAATCTTCCTGGTCGAACATGACCCGGTCCCGTTCCCATTTTCTGTTGATTCGTTTGATGACATACCTGAAAAACGGGTTCAGCGAGAGCTCCCCGGGCAGGTTTCCTCTGTCGATGGGGGCCGGGTCGGGCAGCACGTCCACTGCCCGGGCGGGGTTCCCGAGGTGGCTCATCAGGTCCCTGGCCAGGTAAGCCAGCGACATGCCGTCGCAGATGATGTGGTGACAAAAGATGAGCAATTCCGATGCGGCCGGGGATTGAATTAAAATAAATCGGACAGGCGGGCGTTTATCAAACTCGAATGGGTTTCGGCATTCCGTGTGGTAGACTTCCATCCAGTGCTCAGCGGACTCCCTGGGAAGAGCTGTTACCGGAATTGGCTCAACACCTGTCGAGGAAAACCAGGGCACATGGTCATTATCCATCCTGATCCGCACCCTGAGCAGGGTATGTCTCTGCTGTACCCTGGAGACAGCCTCGGAAAGCATGCTGTGGGTGACCTCCCCCTGGATTCGGGCAACAACCGCAACGACTGAAAAAGGTGACAGCGAGAAGATGCGTTCCACGGGGGTGACCTTTCGTTCATAGGGTGCGACGGCTGTTTTTCCGGGCATGATTGACATCCTTTCTATTGAGGGGCGGTTTTCCTTAAAAATGCGACAGCACGATCCGGAAAGTCTGTGAAGACCCCGTCCACGCCGACCCGGTTGAGGAAAATATCGAGCATGTCTTCGAAGCTCGACGCATAGGCTGGAATCCTGCCGGCATCCAGGCGGAACGTATAGGCATGGACCACCATCCCGGCTTCATGGGCTTCCCGGACCATATCGGTGATGGCCAGGTGATCCCGTGTCGATTCGTTTCCCACGAGCATCGATTTCCAGGGGCCGATGCCATCCGCATAAGCGGCCACCTTTTTCATCGCTCCCGGCTGGAACATCCAGTCAAAATCGTAGGGATACGCATTATCCCCCAGGTAGACCATGGTTTCTTTCCACCTGGAGACCGCAATCAGCTGCACCAGTTTGACGGCCATGTTGAATTCAGGGAACAGCTCATCGGCAATCCTTTTTAATTCAGCAGGGTCAAAGCATTGCAGATAAATCGGATCGTTTTTTGTCATATAGCCATATTGTTTCAACGTCTGCAGCACCGCCCTGCTGATATCCTTTCCTTCATGTCGATGAAAAGCGGGGGCTTTGATCTCGGGATAGATGCCGACGGTTCTGCCCATGGTTTTGTTCAATCCCTGGATCAGTTCAACTTCAGCTTCAAAGGTGTGCACCTGAAAGGATGATTTCCAGATGGGGAAACGCTGGGGAAAGATGGCTGCCGGTTTGCCACCGACCAGCTTGAACCCTTCTGTCATCTCCAGTTGACGGATTTCATTCAGCGTGAAATCAATCACGTAGAATCGACCATCCGCCCGCTGTCTATCCGGGAAAGCCGCGGCAACATTGGTCACCCGGTCCAGATAGTGATCATGCAGCACCACCAGCCGGTTGTCTTTTGTCATGACGACATCCTGTTCAATGTAGTCCGCTCCCATGGCATATGCCATCGCTTTGGCGGCCATGCTGTGTTCAGGCAGATATCCACTGGCACCCCGGTGTGCAATCACCGTTTTTCTGTCTCCGGCTGATACCGGACCGGATGCACAGGCAATGATGAACACGCTGAGCAGAATCCTAGCAAAATATCGTTTCATGTCTCTCCTCAAATAGAATCAGTGCCAGGCAGCTGGAACCGGGGGGTGAAGAACGTCCCCGACCGCCGCAGGTGTTGCTGTACGCCCTGTTTAACAGGGATAAGTGAATCCGGCCATCTCGGGAACGACAGTGATGAGACGAGCCGTGGCCGTTGCTGTCGATTTCAGAAATAAGTTAACCAGGACCCGGTGTTTGTTCGGCGAGAGACTTGAAATTGAGCAATTGCCGACGCATCATGATAAAATCGCCCCATGCCACAAATGTCCGCATCAGCCAGTGGAGGAGACCCGGGGAATATCCGATCGTCAGTTTGACCAGAAGACGACAGGTACGCTGGGTCTGAGGCACAATGAGATAACTGACCAGACAGTCGCCCAGAACACGGGATCCGATCAAATTCGGCTTGAGCCGGAGTGTTATGTGTCGGTTCGGTTCAAAGTCAATTAATTCAAAAATGGTCATCACAGTCTGGCCTGTGACAAGATTGTCCAGACCCGAGATCAATTTCCGAGGACTTTGTCGTCCGAAGTTGTCAATCCAGTCGTAGCTGTACGGAGCGACCTTCATCTGACAAAGCCAGGGAAACAGCGTTTCAGCAGGGGCATTAACCGTTATCCCACGGTAATAGGGGGTACAAGGCTCCTGAACGAAGCGATCGCAGGGGAATGGCAGTAAAAGCTCTTGCGGAGTCGTTCCCCAATGAGTGGGTATTGGCATCGTCCGGGACCGTTTATGTTAGACTTGCTTCCGACCGCTTCCAACTGAATTGCCTGACGTGTGAAACCAGTTTTTCAATTTGTAACTGTTTTTCAGAACCCTGGCAAATTTTTATAAGAGAGCACCCGGCGACCCCACCCATCAGCTACCATCCGAGAGGTGGACCACTGCCAACCGTTTGGGATATGGCAAACCGTAAAACGATACGGACAGCCCCCTCGGCAACATAGAGAGAAGGTCCAACTTCTTCAAGCATGGCAATAGACGCCCCAGGTGCAAGCGCTGCTGCAAGCCCAGATTAGTTTTTTTTGTGATAATCCAATGCCTTAAATGCATATCTGGCGTACGCTGCCGCTGGTCCACCCCCCATTTCGATCGACACATCAATTGTTTCGTATATTTCATCATCCGACGCGCCTGATAGAAATGCCTGCTGAGCATGCCATTCAATACAGGGTTCGCATTTAGTCACGATGGAAATGGCCAGTGCCATTAGCTCCTTCTGTTTTTTTGACAGGGCACCATCCTTGAATGCAATCGCCTCTACTTCGAGAAAGGATTTGTAGGTCTTGACATGATCAACAAAGCGGACATGAAGACTTTTTCTGTCTTTTATACTCTGTTTCGTTTTTTCATCAGTAAAATCTGCCATAACAAGCTTCCTTGAGATTGATTGAACACGCTGATGCGTGTATAAGCGGCCGCGATAGCGGTCCGGACGGATGTGAATGGTAGCGGACCCTAGAGGTAAATGAATTTACCATCTTCCGCCGATTCATGATCGATGGCGTCCAGATGATAGAGCATGTCTGCGCCCATGTGTGTGAGCGCCAACCGTAGATATACCAAAAGGGAATAGTAAAAGGAAGATGCCTGACAATAAATTCAGAACTCCTGAATTGGGGGACTTTGATTTGATACCAATTCGAAGTTCAGCTTAAAATTTGTCCCCGGATAGATCGTCTCCGTTTCGTTCAAACGGTCACACAACAATTGAACGGCA
>JAHJRI010000342.1 GCA_018830885.1 bacterium
GGGTACTTTTCAACACCCTTCAGTACCTCACCCAAATATCAGATCATCTCGTCCCTGGATGTCTGCCAAAAACAGCTTGAAATGGAAGGGTACGGTCTGCTGAAGTCCCTTCTGGAGCAGGTGGCGGATTTAAAACTGCAGATGAAGTCATTCAAGAAAATCCGGATTCTGGGCAAGCGGGATTTTAAAAAAGTCTTTCCCCATTTCCAGAAAGACAATGTCGGGCATGACCCGCTCAAAATCCTGATTGACGTCTCCCGATTGGAGTATCCGACCCTGGAAATCAACCGTTACCTGATGGACGAGATCGGCCTGGTCATCGAAAAATCCACCCACTCAACGCTCCTGGTACTTCTGACCCTGGGGGGAACCCGTTCCAAGGTTATCCGTCTCTATAACGCCTTGAAAAAACTGGACCAGAAAAAGGTCTGGATTCCCACCTCCAAGCACAAGAAAAAACTCCCGGTCAATCTGCCTCCCATCCATCTGAATTGCCTGCCTTCGGATGCCTTTTATGGGGAGAGGGACAGTGTCGCCATCGATAATGCCATCGGCAGAGTTTCCGCCGGTATGGTCACCCCCTATCCGCCGGGTATTCCGATCCTGGTGCCCGGGCAGCTGGTGGAAAAGGGGAGTATTGACTATCTGCGGCTGATGATTTCCCAGAATGTTCATATTCAGGGCATATATGATGGAGAAATCTACGTCATGAAAGAGAAGAAATAGGTCTGTGATGCAGAAACGAAATTTCGAGCGGCACTACATCGACCGAGTGGGCTGGTTAAGGGCTGCCGTCCTGGGCGCCAATGACGGCATCGTTTCCACAGCCAGTCTCATCGTCGGGGTGGCTGCCGCCGCCGCAGGACGGCCCGAACTGTTGATCGCAGCTGTGGCAGGCCTGGTTGCCGGTGCCATGTCCATGGCGGCAGGGGAGTATGTGTCTGTCAGTTCGCAGTCAGACACCGAGAAGGCCGACCTGGAGCGGGAAAAAAAAGAACTCGCAACCAATGAGGAATTTGAGCGGGAAGAGCTTACCAGTATCTATGTGGGGAGAGGTCTGGATCATGCCCTGGCAGCCGTCGTCGCCGAACAGCTGATGGCGCATGATGCGCTGGGCACCCATGCACGGGAGGAACTGGGACTGGTCGCAATGCACATGGCACGACCCATACAGGCCGCCCTGGCATCTGCAACAGCTTTTGCGGCCGGGGCAGCACTGCCGGTTCTGCTGGCAGCCTTCGCCCCGATGCACAGCATGATCGCTGTCGTTGGCGTCAGTTCGCTGGTTCTATTGGCAGTCCTTGGCGGTATCGCCGCAAAGGCGGGTGGTTCCAGCGTCGTCCTGGGAGCCACCCGGGTGGTTTTCTGGGGGGCTTTGGCAATGACTGCAACCGCTGTGATCGGGCAGATTTTTGGAACTGTTGTCAGCTGAACCCGATCCTGTCTCTCAACCGGGCACTCTCTGGAACGGTTTCCCGCCTCAGCCAATGGTGCCTGAACACCGGTACGGCAATCATTTTCAAATTGAAAGGCCCCTGCTGACCTTCCGCTAACCGACCAACCAGCTGCAAGCCCGTCTCATCCGGGCCGAATGGCAGCGCTCAGTTTTACCGAACCCACCACCAGCGCCCCGGTTTTGATGGGTGCACCAAATATGTGTGGGTACCTGTAAGCGGAAAGAGGTTGTTTGTTCAGAAAACCTTGGAAGCCAGGGATGGATTCCAGGAGCGCCAAGGATGGATGCATCCGTTTTTCTGAATCAATAAGCTCTTGAAGCGCTTATGATCACATACCCACACGGTTTTGGTGCACCAGTTTTGATTATTGATTGTCAGAATTAAAGCAGCCGGTCTATGATAGCTTTTTTTGTCACTCATGCGCTGAATATCGCTGAACATTTGCTTTTCGTGATACCCCGAGATGAACCTGATTCTGATACTGCTCCAACAAATGAGCGTTTTTCTAGTCATTGCTTATGTATTCAGCAAGTCACCGGCGTTTTATGCCCTGGCCGGCAGAAAGCAGCAGTTTCAGCATAAGATCATCGTATATGTCACATTCACGACCTTCTCAATTCTGGGTACCTATTTCGGGCTGCCGATCAAGGATGCGATTGCCAACACCCGGGCCATTGGCGCAGTTCTGGGGGGCATCTTCGGGGGGCCGTGGCTGGGGCTGGCGATCGGATTTACCAGTGGGTTGCACCGCTATACCCTGGGGGGATTTACCGATCTGGCCTGTGGTGTCTCCACGACAGTAGATGGGCTGATCGGCGGCGTGGTTCACCTCTATATCCTGAGAAACGGCGGCAGGGATCAACTGTTTAACCCCCTGGCCGCCTTTGTGGCGGCATTATCGACGGAGGTGATTCAGATGATACTGATTCTGACGATCGCCAAACCGTTTCACGAGGCCCTGGAACTGGTCAAGGTCATCGCAGCCCCCATGATTCTGGCCAATGCCGCCGGTTCCGCGCTTTTCATGAGTATTCTGCGGGATAAAAAGAACATGGTGGACCGCTTTCAGGCGATCTTCTCCGGTCAGGCGCTGAAACTGGTCGAAAAAATTACCGGCCCCCTGGTCAATGGATTCAACCAGGAAACGGCCAAGGAGATCAGCACGATCATCCAGGAAGAGACGGGCGTGGGGGCTGTGGCGATTACGGATCACAACACTATTCTGGCATTTGTCGGTATGGGGAACGACCACCATGTTCCCGGCGGGGTGATCGAATCCGAGCTGACCAAGCAGGCGATTAACGAAAACCGGGTCATCTACGCCGACGGAATCGACGTCCCTTATTCCTGCGGCGTCTCCAGGACCTGCCCCCTGGGTTCGGTTCTGGTGATCCCCCTGCGGGCAGGCAAAGAGGTGATCGGGACCATCAAGCTCTATGAGCCGAAGAAGAAACTCTTTCTTACATTGAATAAAACCCTGGGCGAAGGGATCGCCAATCTGCTGTCCAATCAGCTGCTGCTGATTCGTTTTGAGGAGCAGAAAAATCTCCTGACACGCTCTGAACTGCAACTGATCCATGCCCAGATCAATCCCCATTTTCTGTTTAACGCCTTGAACACCATTATCGCCACGACCCGGAAGAACAATACCCTGGCCCGTGACCTGCTGTTGAACCTGTCCAACTTTTTCCGCAAGAATCTGAAACGGTCTCAGGAGTTCTCAACGATTGCGGAGGAGATGGACCATGTCAAATCCTACCTGGAAATCGAAAAGGCCCGGTTTGCAGAACGATTGATCGTTGAGGAACATGTCGATCCCAATTGTCTCAGCTTCAAAATTCCGAGTTTTACGCTGCAGCCGATCATTGAAAACGCCATCAAACATGGCACCTCGAATATCCTGGAACCCGGTGTGATCAAATTGACCATTCAACAGACTGACAATCGAATCGTCATCGAAGTTGAGGATAATGCCGGTGCCTACCAGTTCAACGGAAAAGAAACCGGATTGGGGATGAATATCGTGGACAAGCGGATTAAAAATAAGTTTGGCGAATCGTTTGGCATCAAAATCCAGTGTGAACCGGATCTGTTTACAAAAGTGATGATCACCTTTCCCCTTGAAGGTCAATTGAATCAGGAATGGTGATCTGCCTGTCAACCATCGTATAATCAGGATCAAGAGCGCAATACCATGATACGAACCATTATCATCGACGATGAACTGCACGCCAGAGAAGAGCTGGAATACCTGATATCCGAGACCCATAAGTTTGAAATTGTGGATCGGTGTGAAAACGGGATTGAAGCACTCAAAAGTATCCACAAACACCGACCGGACATCATCTTCCTGGATATTCAGATGCCCGTGATCAGCGGTATCGAACTGGTCGGTATGATCGACGACGATTGCACGCCCCGGGTGGTTTTTGTCACAGCCTATGACGATTATGCCCTTAAAGCGATTGAGGAGAACGCCTTTGACTACCTGTTAAAACCGGTGGATAAAAAGCGACTGGAAAAATGTGTGGCCCGTCTGGAAAAAGATCTCTCGCAGAAACAGCTGCCAGCCTATCACATCCCGAAAATCAACCGCATTCCCTGTCATTGTGGGAGACGCATCAAACTGATTGATCCGAAGGAGATCGAATACGCCTTCACCGATGTTGCCGGTGTCCATATCGTGACCCGAGAAAAGGAGTTATTCACGGGTGTCACCCTGAAAACCATTGAACAGAAGACGGATCTGTTTCGTTGTCACAAGCAGTACCTGATCAACCTGATGCAAATAGACGAAATTATCCTTCTGGAAAACGGCGCCGCCGAGGTCATTTCAAAATCCGATAAGCGGATACCGATCAGCCGGCGCTACCTGAAACCATTAAAAGAGAAATTACTTTTATGAGGAAGCGGTTCCGCTCAGTTGCCATATCGACCTTATAGCTAAAGAATGCGACCGGTTACTCATCTTTTCCTATACAATGCCTTCGGATTGGTTAGGGTCTTAGCTGTCTCAGAGAGAATTTGTAGATTGTGAGGATAAAAAAGGTGTGTTAAGCTAGTGCCGTTGCAAAAGTTTTTTAATAAATCCCTTTTGGAGGAAAACTGATGGAAAGAAGAAGTTTTATGAAGAAAGCCGGTACCGGCGCAATCATAGCTGGGGCTGCTTTGGCTGGAGCACCAGCTGTTCATGCTGCTAAAAAATACCGCTGGAAAATGGTTACCACCTGGCCGAAGAACTTCCCGGGGTTGGGCACAGGCGCCAATCACCTGGCAAAATTGATTAACGATATGTCCGGTGGACGGATTGTGGTCAAAGTCTACGGTGCGGGCGAGCTGGTCCCGGCATTTGAGTCGTTTGATGCCGTATCCCGGGGTACCGCTGAAATCGGTCACGGAGCAGCATACTACTGGAAAGGAAAATCGGCTGCCACTCAGTTTTTCGCAGCAGTACCCTTCGGCTTGAATGCCCAGGAAATGGCCGGCTGGATTCATTATGGCGGCGGACAGCAGCTATGGGACGAGTTGTACGGACAATTCAACCTGAAGCCATTTGCCGCAGGAAGTACCGGGGTCCAGATGGGTGGTTGGTTTAACAAGGAAATCAACACCATGGATGACTTGAAAGGTCTGAAAATGAGAATGCCGGGCCTGGGCGCTGAAGTCCTGAGCAAAGCCGGTGCCACACCGGTATCACTGCCTGGCGGAGAGATCTTTCCTTCATTGCAGTCCGGTGCCATTGACGCTACCGAGTGGGTAGGACCATACAACGATCTGGCGTTTGGCTTTTATAGGGTTGCAAAATACTATTACTGGCCGGGATGGCATGAGCCGGGAACCGTTCTGGAGAGCTTTGTGAACAAGAAGGCGTTCGAGGGACTGCCCAAGGACCTTCAGGCCATCGTCACCGCTGCCATGGGAGCCGCATATGTGGACATGCTGTCCGAGTTCACCACCAAGAACAACTCATCCCTGGTTGAGCTGGTGACCAAGCACAATGTCGTGCTGAAGCGATTCTCCGATGACATCCTGAAAAAACTGGGACAATTCAGTAAGGAAGTGGTTGAAGGCGTTGCTGAACAGGATGCCATGTCCAAAAAGGTGTATGACTCTTTTAATAGTTTTCGTAAACAGTCCATCAGTTGGGGTGAAATCGGGGAAGTCGGTTTCAGCCTGGCCCGTGCACTGACGTTTAAATCCTAACCGGTTGGCGGAACCCCGCAACCGGGTTGTTCTTCGACAAGAGCCAGTATGTCCGGCTCTTGTCAAAAACGGATGGAATCGTTTTTTATCCATACATGTCATTTTTTCATATCTATAAATCATTATGTTTCGGAAAATAGCAGACGGAATCGACGCGCTGAATAATGCGGTTGGCAGTATGGTCATCTGGTTGACACTGATCATGGGGATTGTCATGTTCGGCACTGTGGTCCTGCGATATGTCTTTAATATGGGGTGGATCTGGGTACAGGAATCTGTCACCTATATGCACGGCATCCTGTTCATGATGGCAGGGGGCTACGCACTCCTGCATGAACAACACGTCCGCATCGATATTTTTTATCGCCCCTTGAGCGAGCGAAAAAAAGCGTTCGTGAATGTCTTTGGGGTGCTGTTTTTATTGTTTCCAACCTGTTTCGTCATCTTTTATTACAGTTTCCCATACGTGATGGATGCCTGGAGTGTCCTGGAGGGATCCCGGGAAGCCGGGGGTGTGCCCGGTGTCTTTCTGCTGAAGACCGTTATTCTTATTTTCCCGGTTCTGGTCGGACTTCAGGGAGTTTCCATGCTGATTCGCTGTTTTTATACCCTGAAAGAAACTCAAGACCCCGCAACCTCTTAACAGAAAATAAAATGCCTTACGAATATTATTCCCTGATGATGTTTGGGGTTGCCGTCGTCATACTCCTGCTCGGATTTCCCGTTGCTTTCAGTCTTGCCGGCACCGCGATCCTGTTCTCGCTGTTCGGTGTCTACATGGGGGAGTTCAACCTGACTTTTCTGGGCGCTTTTCCGGAACGGATTTTTGGCATCATGGGCAATGAGACCCTGATCGCCATCCCGCTGTTCATTTTTATGGGGGTCACCCTGGAGCGGTCAAAAATATCGGAAGATCTGCTGGATACCATGGGATTGCTGTTTGGCAAGGTCCGGGGGGGACTGGGTATCTCCGTGTGTATCGTTGGGGCCCTGCTGGCAGCCTCCACCGGCATTGTGGGGGCGACGGTGGTCACCATGGGGTTGATTTCCCTGCCCACCATGATGAAATACAAATATTCCCCATCCCTGGCCTCCGGCATCGTATCGGCCTCCGGAACCCTGGGGCAGATCATCCCGCCCAGCATCATCCTCATTATTCTGGGAGACGTGATCAGCTCGGCCCACCAGCAGGCGCAACTGGCTTTGGGAAATTTTTCGCCCACATCCGTCTCGGTTGGCGACCTGTTTGTCGGCGCTATCTTTCCCGGTCTGGTACTGGTCAGTCTGTACATTATCTATATCATTATCATCGCGATCTTTAAACCGATGGCGGCACCGGCGCTGCCACCGGAACGGCTGGCCGAATTCTCACGCAAGGAGATCTATTTCAGGGCGGTTAAAGTCCTGATCCCCCCATTTCTGTTGATTCTGGGCGTGCTGGGGTCCATCCTGGCAGGGCTGGCAACACCGACCGAAGCCGCATCCATAGGGTGTCTGGGTGGGATTGTCCTGACGGCCTTTAAAGGTCAGCTGAACATGAAAGTGCTACGGGAAGTGATGGTCACCACCACCCACGTGAACTGCATGGTCTTTATCATTCTGCTGGGCGCCAGCATGTTTTCGCTGGTATTCCGGGGATTTGCAGGGGACGAGGTGGTGCATGAATTGCTGACCAACCTGCCGGGGGGTGTGGTCGGTGCGTTTCTGGTGGTCATGGTCATCATGTTCATTATGGGATTCTTTCTCGATTTTTTCGAGATTACCTTCGTCGTGGTGCCGATCGTGGGCCCCGTGCTGCTGATGATGGGACTTGATCCGATCTGGCTGGGCGTGATGATTGCCATTAATCTGCAGACCTCCTTTTTGACGCCGCCGTTTGGTTTTGCCCTGTTTTACCTGCGGGGCGTGGCACCGCCATCTGTCTCAACCATGCAGATCTATCGAGGCGTGGTGCCGTTTATTTTCCTGCAGTTGCTGATGCTGGTTGTTCTCTGGTTCTGGCCCAGCCTGGCGACCTGGCTGCCGGGGGTTGTCTACGGGACCTGATCCAAAACCGGTCAGACCGATATTAGAATCATCTTCAGGTGGCGCTTTTCCACGCAGCTAATCAAAGCGCCACCTGCCGCCACCCATTTTTGCTTCCCCTGGTTGTCATCGCGTTTATTGGTCTTTGCTACCCGTTTCCGCCAGCGAGTCAATTCCGGGCTGGGGAATCCGGGACTCAGAAAACAGGTCCCATTCTGTTTGAAACGATACCGTTTTTTGCCATAAATCAGACAGCTAAGTCATCCCCGGCTTGAATCTCCACACATCAATGCGTTTCCTTGAATTTCCAGTCCTGAAACGAGGCGGTCATGGACCCCTTCCAGCCGTTCTTTCAGCGAGTGGTCTGTTTCAAATGAATGTGCATTGTCTCTTTTAAGCAACAACCGGTCGTTTTTCGGTTGTTGCTTGAGAATTGGGGCGGGCTGCGGGCCCGCTGGAAAGCTATTCAGCGATTCAGGTTCAGCGATAGACGCTAAGACCGGTATGTTATTGAACTCATTCTCGACGGCCATCCATGGCCGTCTTCCGAGGGCGGTCGTTAGCATCGCCATCATGGCGATGCTTAACCACTCCCAATCCGTTCAATGACATACCGGTCTCAGCGTCTGCTCAGATAAAGTGGTGAATAGCTATGTGCATTTAAAGTCGAGGGGTTTCCAAACGACTTTCCAGTTCCCCTGGCTCCCGGCAGCCCAACTGGGTCATGTTGTTTTTCAGATCCTCGCTCAGAATATCCGCCACGTGTTCACCCCCCGGCTGACCCAGGACAGTCACACCGAACATGAATGGCGATCCCAGCAAAACGAAATCAGCCCCCAGTGCCAGCGCCCGGGCAATATCCAGACCGCTTCTGACCCCGCTGTCAAAAAGGATTTTGATGCGATGACCCACCTCCGCTCGAATCCGCGGCAACACATCCAGTGCGGCAGGACCACCGTCAAACTGGCGTCCTCCATGGTTGGAGACGACAATGCCATCCATCCCCATCTCCGCCGCCTGTCTGGCCTGAGAGACATCAAGCAGGCCCTTCACCACGATCGGGCCTTTCCATTCATCCCGTATTTCCTCCAGGTAGGCCCAGTCCAGTGACCCCCCGAGCTCCCGGCCAATGTAACGGGCCATGTTCTGCATGTCCCTGGCGTCCAGATATTTCTCGAGTCCACGAAACCGGGGCTGCCCATACAGCAGTGTTGCCAGTGTCCAGCGGGGTCGAATGGTACAGTGATAAAGGGTGCGCCAGGTGATTTTCGGCGGTACACTGACACCCGCCCTGACCTGCCGTTCCCGGCGGCTGCCAGCGGGGACATCGGCTGTGACCAGCAGGGTTGTAAACCCTGAATCCTGCGCCCGCTTCAACAGATTCTGACGCAGATCCCGGCGACGTGGCGGATACAGCTGAAACCAACCCATTCCCTCACAGAGTGGACCTACCGCTTCAGGGGCCTCCGTGGCAACCGTGCTGAGGGTAAACGGGATCCGTTTTTTTGCCGCTGCCCGGGCCAGCATCTTCTCCGCGCCCGGCCACATCAGACCGGTCAGCCCGACAGGCGCCATCCCGAACGGGGCCGCATAATCCACATCGAAAAGGCGGGTTTCGAGATCGGGCTCAAACTCTCCCTGCATGAATCGGGGGATGAGGGTGACCCGGGAAAATGCCCGGCGGTTTCTTGCCGGGCACTCCTCACTGCCCGTGCCACTGTCCAGGTATTCCCAGGCAAAGTGGGGAATCCGGGTTTTTGCCTTGATTTGAAGATCAACAAGGGCGGGATACCGCTTAAACAATTTGTGATTCATACATCGCCTGTTTTTTTAGCCTGCCCAACCGGGTATCGGTTTGGCGCAGCGCATTGTCCAACTGTCCGGAGACCGTCTCCTCCGGTTTTTTGAGAAAGCATGGCATCTTCCGGTCATCATAGTGGTTTGTAACTATTCAGCACTTTTTCCGAGTTAATAGGGTCGTGACCTGTATGTGATTGAACGGATTGGGAGTGGTTAAGCATCGCCAGGATGGCGATGTGAATGACCGTCCTCAGAGGCAGGCATGATCGAAGTTGCGAGCCTCGCTTCTCACCTGCCGAGAATGAGTTCAATTGCATACAGGTCTCGGCTTATTAGCGATATTCAACTGAATAGTTTCAGTGGTTTTTTAATACCCGGAGATGCCCTATCAGGGCTACCCTTCCGGCACGGGAAAGAATTCAGGGCCCGGGTACCCCTGGACATCCATCCGACGATGGGCTGCCTGTATCCGGAAGACGCAGCAAGTAACTGGCACCGGATCCGGCCGGCTGATGGATCTGACGGGTCGTGGGGTTTTGGATGCCCCGGGCACCTGTGAAACCGATGAAGCGCCGACTATTCACCGTAAACAACCAGCGGCAGCCAGGTCACCAGTTGCGGAAATGCCGCAATGATACCCAGTCCGATAAGCTGAAGGCAAACAAAGGGAATAATTCCCTTGTACAGGTCGATGGTTCTCACTTCTGCCGGACAGACCCCCTTCAGGTAAAAAAGAGAGGGCCCGAACGGCGGTGTCATGAATGAGGTCTGCAGATTCATGGCAAACAGGATGGCAAACCAGAGCGGATTGTAGCCGTAGTCAATGACGATAGGGGCAATCACCGGTATATGGATATAGGTGATTTCAATAAAATCCAGGAAAAATCCCAGAACAAAGATAAACACCATCACCATGGTGACCAGCTGCCACCCTTGCAGATCCATGTGACTGACAAATTCCCTCAGGAGATCATCCCCTCCCAGACCTCTGAAAACCAGCGCAAAACAGGTCGCTCCCATAATGATGATAAAAACCATGCAGGTCATCTTAACAGTCTCTTCCGCCACCCCGTGGAGCATTTTAAAACTCAGCTTCCGATTGAGCGCCGTCAGCACAATCGCCCCCACCGCACCCATGGCTCCCGATTCCGTTGGCGTGGCAATGCCGGCAAATATGGTCCCCAGCACGGCCAGAATCAGAAACAGGGGCGGAACCAGCGCCCGGAAAACCTTGATCAGCAGCGCCCTGTTATAATCGGGCCCCTTGCCCTGGATGGAGGGTACGTGCTTTGAGTGGAAAAAAGCGGAAAACCAGATGAACAGACAGTATAAAACGACAAGTACGATTCCCGGAATCACCGCCCCGATGAACATGTCGCCGATGGGTACTTCCATCACGGGCCCCAGCAGCAGCAGCACAATACTCGGGGGTATGATCTGCCCCAGGGTCCCTGATGCGGCCACGGTGCCAGCTGCAAAAGACCGGGAATAGTTGTGTTTGAGCATGGTGGGCAGGGACATCAGCCCCATCGTCACCACGGTTGCCCCGACAATACCGGTGGAAGCTCCTAAAAGCGCACCAACAACCACAACCGAGATCGCCAGACCACCCCGCCGGTTGCGAAAGAGTTCCTCCATGGTTTCCAGCAGCTCTCTGGCCAATCCTGATCGCTCCAGGGTCAGTCCCATAAAGATGAACAGCGGAACCGCCATGAGCATCGTATTGGTCATCACCCCCCACAGACGCAGGGGAAGAAGATCAAAAAAGCTGAAATCCAGCCCGATCAACCCGAACAGAAAGGAGATGCCCATCATGGTGAATGTGACGGGAAATCCCTTCATCAGGGCCAGGGTCAACACCAGGAACAACCAGGCGGCGAGATAGTCGGCAATCCAAAAAGGTAAATGATCAATCAGCATTTTTAGTCGTTTCAGTAAAGGGTCTGTCAGAACGCTATCTCAATTTGACTCAGCCGTCTCAACCGGGTTATCCAGCAAAATGAACAGGCTTTTCAGGCACAGTGAGATCCCCTGGATAAAAATCAGTGAATAACCGATCGGTAACGTTGACTTGATCAAAAAGCGGGCAGGGATTCCGCCGGGGTCAATGGAAAGCTCCCCGATCTGGTATGAGACGATGACCCATGGAATGGTGGTGCTGAGTACTACGTAACAGGAGGGAATCAGAAAAATCAGGACCCCGATGAAGTCAACCCAGGCCCGCGCCTTTCTGGACATGATGGAGTAAAAGATATCCACCCGGACATGGCCGTCGTGCAACAAGGTATACCCTGCCCCGATCAGGATAATAAACCCGAAGACATGCCATTCCAGCTCGGCCAGGACCACAAAACTGCTGTTAAAAAAGTAACGGAGAATGACATCTCCAAAGATAATGCCGATAAAAAAGAGAACCGCTATGGAAACGACAAAGTGACCAATCCATTCATTAATCGTATCACAGGCGAGAATCAGTTTTTTCAGAATACGCATAACACCGGGGTTCTGCAGATGGCTTACGGGCATCAGACAGAGTCTGACGCCCGTTGATAATGTCAAAAACGGTGGGTAAAAAAAATGACTCGTGACACTCTCAGGATCAGGCCATGGTGTTCCAGTATACCTTCTCAGACATCTTGCCCCAGACTGCGACCTCTTTCTGGAACGCCTTGTAGTCTCTGTGGACTTTCAGTGCAAACGGATCTTTCTGGGCTTCTTCTTCAATCACACGTTCCGATATGATTTTGACCTTCTGCATCACATCTTCCGGATAGGTGAGAACCTGAACCCCGTGCTTCTTGATCAGGATATCCAGATCCTTTCCGCTTTGCGCGTCAAACTTGGCCAGGGTTTTGATATTAATCTCAGCCGCGGCACTATCCAGGATGCGCTGGAAATGTTTGGGGAGATCATAGTAGGCTTTCTTATTGAAGAAGACATCCAGGACTGGCCCGGGCTCATGCCAGCCGGGGGTATAGTAGTATTTGGCTACTTTGTAGAGCCCCAGCAGCCTGTCATGGACAGGACCGACAAACTCAGCCGCATCGACCACGCCTCTTTCCAGGGAGGGGAAGATCTCTCCGGGAGGCATAAAAACAGTTGTCACGCCGATTTCAGAGAGCACTCTGCCGGCGATACTGCCAATTCTCAATTTCAACCCCTTGAAATCCTCCAGGGAGTTTATCTTCTTCCGATACCAGCCGCCCATTTGCACGCCTGAATTCCCCACAACCCGTCCCACCAGGTTGAACCGGTCATACAATTCATCCATGAGTTTCTGGCCGTTCCCATCGTAAAACCAGGCATTGATCGACTGGGCGTTCATGCCGAAGGGAATGGATCCGAACCAGTTAAAAGCCGTGGATTTCCCTGCCCAGAAATAGGGTGAGCCGGAGCCCATCTCGATCGTCCCCTTGGAAACCGCATCAAAAGCCCCCGGTGGCGGGATCAGTTCACCGCCACCATACAACTTGATGGTGAACTGTCCGTCTGTCATCTCTTTGACGATCTCGCAGAACTCCTTGATCCCGTCAAACATGATTTTTATCTTCGTGTTCCAGAAAGAGCTGGCTTTCCATTGAATCCTGGGAGCTGCAATGATGGCAGGGGCGCCTATTGATGTGGAAACGGCAGCGGTCGCAACGGTTCCAACAGCGGCTTTTTTCACAAAATCTCGTCTATCCATTTTTTCCTCTGTCGATAAAATTAAACACGGTTAAAGAACTCCGGATTTTCTGCGGGCACCTGGCCAACCTGATATCCAGAAAACGGGCAAAAAAACAGCGTCGTTTTTAATCAGCTGAACAAGACTCTGGCCAAAACGAACTTGATGATAAATACTATGCCGTCGTGAAGTCAATTCGATTTTGACGACAAAAAGCGGTCAAGCCACCATGCTGGATGATTGAAAGCCCTTTCTCACCTGTTTTTGACAAACACTCATGCCCTGTCAGGTACTCAGCCGAGCTTGTTTTCCTCCGTGATCTCCGTGTCTCTGTGGTGAGCGTTTTTCATACAAACCAACATGCCCCTGGATGGGGCACAACGAAACATGAGAATGATATCGCGGTGTTGACCCGCGACTGATATAAACCCGTTTCAACCCTGTTCTCCAGGTACCTGTCCCCCTTCATTTCGGCAGCATACGCATGAACCGGTCACCCGGGGGACTGTGCCGGGGGGCTATTCAAATCCGACCCAACGGGTCACTTTTTCAAGGGGCTCTCGTTCCGAAACGATTTTATTTGCGGCAAAGTCCCAATTTGGATATCCGATGGAGATGCTGATAAAAATCTTCTTGGATTCCGGAATATCGATGTGTTTTCGGATAACCTGCGGATACATGTTTCCCTGGCTGTGGATACAGGTCCCGAGATCGTATTTGAGGGCTGTCAGACAGATGGCGTGGGCCAGACAACCCAGATCGAAATATGCCAGGTAGGCCGGATCCAAAATTTCATCGTAGGTCAGAATAATCGCTGCCGGAGCATCAAAAAAACGAAATCCCCGCTGCATCCACTCGAATTTTTTCTCCTTGTCCTCCCGGGTGATACCCATCAGCTGGAAGAGCTGAATCGCAAGATTTACCTGTCTTTTTTTATATTCATGCTCAAATTTCTCCTTAAATTTGATATCCGGAGACGGCAGATTTCCGGCAGACAGCATTTCAACGTTACCTTTTTTAATCTTTTCCAAAGCGTCTCCGGCCACGACAAACATTTCCCATGGCTGGGTATTCATGGCTGACGGCGAATTGACTGCCGCCGTCAGGATCTCCTGCAACGTCTCTTTGGGAACGGGGTCCGGTCTGAAACTCCGGATACTTTTTCTGTTGGCCAGGGCATCGATTAAATTCATGGTTTGCTCTCTTGATTTCTATGTTTGAAGTTATGACTTTCGACATTTGATGTCGTTCATCCTGAATAAACAGTTCCCCGGCAACCTGCACCCTGTCTTCAACCTCCCGGTTGGCAACATGGAATTGCCGGCCCATCTTCATCCAATACCACAAATCATCCCCAGTGGATGGAAAGTGTTGCCAAATGATCGAGATAAATCAAGATTAAGGGAATTAAGATGTCGCATCCTGATTCAGCCGCCCCTGCCTGCCAGTTTATCGCCGCTGACAAGGTGGATAAAGCATTGGCAAGTCGAAGAAAAACTGGTAAGAGGAGGGAAGACTGTCCGTGGTCCCGCTACCCGGACCTGCCGTGGGCGGCCTGACAAAGCGACCCGGACAGCAGGGCTCAGGCTGGGGATGAACTCGTTCAGTTCATTGAATATGCAGGGATTCGACGACATGACCGGCAAAACAGGGTTGGATGGTTTCACGCCACCGCCTGCTGCATGTCGGCAACCAACCGGGAGAGAACAATGGCAGACCCAATGATTAAATATGTGAAACCGCTGGGATTTGTGTGGGAAACCGGCGATCCTTTTCTGTTCTGTGTCCATCACCAGGACGCCTATCCCCGGGGGAACGGAAAAATGGAACCGGCCGCCTCCCTGGCAGGGCGTCAAATCGGCCAGGATTTCCAGTTGAAGGACGGCTGGCGGATGTACCACGGTCACCGGGTCCCGGGTTTCCCCGAACACCCCCATCGTGGTTTTGAAACGGTCACGATTGTCCTGGAGGGTTTTGTCGATCATTTTGACTCGGCCGGTGCCGCAGGTCGGTATGGTCATGGTGATGTCCAGTGGATGACAGCCGGCAGCGGGTTGCAGCATGCCGAGATGTTCCCGCTGGTCAACGAGGAACAGGGCAATCCCCTGGAACTCTTTCAGATCTGGCTCAATCTGCCCAAAGTCTCAAAAATGGTTCAGCCCTGCTACAAGATGCTCTGGTCAGAATCCATCCCGATCCTGCAATCGAAGGACACCCAGGGACGTGCCATCCAGATACGGCTGATTGCAGGGGATTTCGAGGGAACGTCGGCACCGGCGCCGGCACCGGATTCCTGGGCCGCCGCACCGGAAAACCAGGTCGCCATATGGCTGCTCACCCTGGCTCCCCATGCAGAATTCACCCTCCCGCCCGCCACGGTGAATGTCAATCGAACGCTCTATTTTTTTGAAGGGTCGTCTGTCCGGATCAACGAAACCGACGTCCCTGGCTATCATGCCGCGCTGGTCTCTGCCCGGCAGGCCCTGCCGCTGAAGAACGGGCCCGATCAATCCAGGCTGCTGCTTTTACAGGGTAAACCCATCGCTGAACCGGTTGCTCAATACGGTCCATTTGTGATGAATACCCAGGACGAAATTCAGCGGACATTTGAAGATTACAGGCAGACCCGTTTCGGCGGATGGCCCTGGGACAGGAGCGATCCGGTTCATCCTTCATCACAGGGGCGATTTGCCCGGTATATGGATGGCTCTGAGGAAAAAAAAGGATAACAACCCATGGAACCCATTGACGCTTTCGGATTGGTTAAATCACTCGAAAAGGATTTGGCCCGGTTTTACAGGAAACTGCGAAATATCACCCAGCTTAAGGAACTATCCGATGTTTTCCAGGCGATGGAACAGCAGTCCAGCGCCCATGCAGATCGAATCGACGATCAATGCAAGGTGATGGTGAATGCGCCCCTGGATGTTGAATCCATTTACGGTCTGCACAACCGGATCAAAGGTTCGCTGTTCGAGAAGCTCAGCCATGAAAAGGACATTCATGTCGCCCTGGCGAAATTGTCCGAAGCGGAGGAGCTGATTGGCAAGCTGTACGCAAGCATATCCAAATACTACCGCAAATCGGCCCAGATAGATGTCTCTACGGCAGATCAATTCGATAATCTGGCCCGAGAGGAGTTCCAGCACCGGGACTTCATCTTAAAAAAACTGGAAAAAATCAGGATCACCCTGGATGATTGAAACCGGTTATAAATCCCTCACGGTTGCAGCAAAGGGTGAAATCCAGTCCGTGAAGCAGACCCGAAAACCGGAAAATACGGTGACATGATACCTATTTTAAATATGTGGAAATATTAGAAAATACGGTGACATGAACCCTATTTTGCCCAATATGATCCCGAGTCCGGCTTTGGCTTTGCTTTTTCATAACCACCACCATGCCCCGGTTGGGGCACAACAAAGCATGAGTATAGTACTCGGCAACCATCTGTCTCTGGACCAATGAGCCATGAAACAAGTCTTACTGCTGTTATTAAAGGGAACTGAAATTTTTGAAGCGGCTGCTTTTTATGATGTCATCGGTTGGACCCGTTTCCATGGGCTGGAGCCGATCAATGTGGTCACAGCGGCCCTGGAGAGCGAGACCCAGTGTACTTTTGGCCTTACGGTCAAACCGGATATCCTGATCAATGAGGTCAAGGTGGATAGCTTTGACGCCCTGGCCATACCGGGCGGGTTCGCCGATTTCGGCTTTTACGAGCATGCTTATTCCAATGCGGTTTCCCGGTTAATCAATGACTTTGAGACCGGAAACAAGATCATCGCGTCAATCTGCGTGGGGGCTCTCCCCGTCGCGAACAGCGGTGTTCTGAAGAATCGTCACGCCACCACCTACCATCTGCTGGGTGGCCGGCGGCGCAAGCAGCTGGCCGATTTCGGAGTACTGGTCGAGGATCAGCGCATTGTCCAGGATGGACATATCATTACCTCAACATCGCCGGCCACTGCCCTTGAAGTTGCATTTCTGCTGGTGGAGAAAGTGACAACAGCCGCAAATGCCGACAAGATACGACAAATGATGGGATTTTAGAACCAACCTGATGCGCACCAATAAATTCAAACAGGAGAAAGGGGATGAATACGACAGCATTGGCGTTAGCGGGATATATCACATGGTTTCTGGTTCTTTTGGGAGGAATCGCCGTATACAGGAGTGTCTTGACTGTTACCGGAAAACGGGCAGCCAATGCTTTCGCTCCCCATGGATCGGATGTGTCTGATTTTTCGGGCAGGCTCTGCCGCGCCCATGCCAACTGTTACGAAAGCTTCCCGTTTATCGGGGGTTTGCTGCTGCTGGCGCTGGTAACGAACACAACTGATATCACCGCTTCACTGGCACTGGTTGTGCTGGCCTGCCGGGTGATCCAATCGTCTGTTCACCTGATTTCTACCAGTGTCATGGCCGTCCAGACCCGGTTTCTGTTTTTCCTGATTCAGTATGGGATCTGCTTCTACTGGGTCATTCAGTTTCTGACACGGCTGACAGCCTGATTTCAAACAGACCGCCGGTTCCGAGACGGGTTTTCTGTCGACCGATACTCACCGTCCCGCATCTTTGGCTTGCGGGACCCTTGTTCGAACCAGCCTGACACCCTCCAGGGTCACGCCAGGGGAATCATCACGCCATCGGGGTTTTCCCGAACCGTAAGATGGCGGATCTCCGCCGTTTGGCATCACCCCGGATGGATCGGGATTTTACCCGAGGAAAATTCAGCTATGATAAACGTCATTGCATTCATACACGTCAAAGAAGGTCAACTGTCCGCATTTGTTGAGATCTTCAAATCCAATATCCCCCTTGTGCTTCAAGAGCGGGGATGTATCGAATATGTGCCGACGGTCGATTACCCCTCCGGTTTTCCGGCCCAGAAGCTGGATGGCAATGTCGTCACCATTATTGAGAAATGGGAAAGCCTGGCGGATCTGCAGGCTCATCAGGCGTCCGCCCATATGCTGGCATATAAGGAGAAGGTGAAGGACCTGGTCGATCACGTGGTCCTCAAAGTCCTGAAAGCCGCATAAAAACCGATTCAAGACATGCCCTGAGGTTCCCACGGGGCCTCTGCCAGAAACTTCCAACGCTGTCCGGTGATATTTCCGGGAACCAATGCTTAACATATTGGCTGGCTATCGGTATAATGGTTATTTCAAGAGCCCATGGCCGTTTTTAAGGGAACACCTTTTCCTAACCACTTCTCAACCAGGGGAAATTATGAAAGCAATAGTCGTCAGCGAATTCGGCGAGCCCGACGTTATGAAAATAGCGGATATCCCGATACCGGAACCAGGCGCCGACCAGATCTGCCTGAAAGTGGACTCTGCGGGTGTGAATCCGGTTGAATGCTATGTCCGCTCGGGGATTTACCCGGTGTTGCCGAAACTTCCATACACCCCCGGGATTGACGCTGCGGGAACCATCGCGGCAGTTGGATCCGGGGTCAAGGGCTGGGCTGTCGGCGACCGGGTCTATGTCACCCGGAGCATCAGCGGCACCTACGCTGAATATACCATCTGCCATCAGAGTATGGTGTATACACTGCCGGAGAATATTACCTTCTGCCAGGGAGCCGCCATTGGTGTTCCCGGTTCTGCCGCATGGCGATCCCTGTTTTACAGGGGCCAGGCGCAACCCGGGGAAAGACTGCTGGTTCACGGTGCCAGTGGCTCTGTCGGTCTGTTTGCCATTCAGCTGGCGCGTCTTGCCGGCATGGAGGTCTTCGGCACAGCAGGGAGCCCGGCTGGTATCAGCCTGATCTCCAAAAACGGTGCCACCCGGGTTTTCAATCATCGGGAAGAGGGCTATCAGAAGGCGTTGATGGCAGCAACAGATGGAAAAGGGTTTAACCTGATTCTCGAAAACCTGGCCAATGTGAACCTGGAAAAAGACCTGGAAATGCTCTCGCCCTGTGGCAGGGTCATCATCGTCGGTAACCGGGGCCGGATCGAAATCGATCCCAGGCTGACCATGGGCAAGGAAACGGACATTCGTGGTATGTCACTCTTTAACACGACACCCGAAGAGTTTGTCCGGATGCATGCGGCCCTGAAAGGGGCTTTTGAATTCGGCGGTGTTACACCGGTTGTCAGCAGGGTTCTCCCGCTGGAGGAAGCGGTTGACGCCCATCAGATGGTTCTCAAGGACGGCAACCTGGGCAAGATCGTGCTCAAGCCGTAATTTCAAGCCCGCCCCTTTGTCCCGGGACCCTGTCAGCGCAATGCACAGACCGGCATGGGGCGGATTACGGATCCAACATTTCATTTCAGGCCATTCAACCGTTCACCCGTTCTATTGGAAAGCGCTCTCGTATGCCCTTTATTCAATTCTGGCTGTCACGACTCTATCGGGCGCCGTATGTTCTCATCCTCTTCGCTCCCCTTTTCTGGGCCGGAAATATCGTTCTGGGTCGCGGTATCTATCAGCTGATTCCGCCCGTCAGCCTTGCATTCTGGCGGTGGGTCGTAGCCCTGATCATTCTGCTTCCTTTCAGCTGGTCCCATGTCCGCAAGGATTGGCCAACAATCAGGCGGCACTGGAAAATTCTGCTGCTGCTCGCCTTTCTGGGGGTAACCTGTTTTAACACCATGCTTTACAGGGCGGTTCATACCACCACGGCCATTAACGGTTCGCTTATCCAGAGCTCCATGCCGGCCTGGATTGTTCTGTTTTCGCTGCTGCTGTTCAGGGAGCGCATCTCCCGTATTCAGACCCTGGGGATGATACTCTGCATTCTCGGGGCATTTAACATCGTCGTTCACGGCGACTGGCTGACGATCTCGCGAATCATCATCGTGAAAGGCGATATCTGGATGATTGTGGCCGTTGCCCTCTATGCCTGCTATTCTGCTCTGATGCGCAAACGACCGATGATGACGGGTCTCGGTTTTCTGACGGCAACCTTTGCCATGGGCTGTTTCCTCCTGTTTCCCTTGTATCTCTGGGAATTAAGCGTATCCGAACTGCCGGCAGTCCGTTTCAACTGGCAGATAGGGGCCAGTATTCTGTATGTCGCAGTTTTTCCGTCCATCCTGGCATACCTGTGCTGGAATCGGGGAATCGAACTGATCGGGGCCAACCGCACCGGTCTCTATATCAATTTCATCCCCATCTTTGCATCCATTCTCGCCGTGATTCTGCTGCACGAAAGGCTGTTCGCCTTTCATTTTATCGGCATCAGTATGATCATCGGCGGTATGATCATTTTTAACCGGATGCATCCCCAAATATAGTCTGGAACTGCGGAGGCTATCCATTTCCAGCCGTTTCCATCCATGAACTCGGCTTTCCTGGGTCTGTCAACCCGGAATTCATTGTCCTCACCGGAGAGGTCCCCCTGACCTTCGATTGAATAGAACACAATTTAAATGGACTTTGCCTCCAGTCTGATTTATCATAAGGATTCAGTAACGATTCACCTGTATACGCCCCAAAGGTATTGTGTTTCAAGAAACGCATGAATCCTCCTGGAGCTCCTGGAAGCCATCCATGGCTTCCAAGGTTCTTGAAACACAATACCTTCGGGGCTGAACGGAAATTGAACTGAATAGATACAGGATTCAGGTTCAGCGCAGGCCACCTGTCTCCGGTTCATATCCACACTTTATGATAACCAGCATGTTCCGGGTGGCGCATACCAGAGACCTGCGATGCTGAACGAATCATGCTTAAGGGCACCCTGATTCATTAAAATGATCGAACTTACCGCAACCAAAGGGTTGATCTTTCAAGAAACGCACGAGTCCATCCATGGAGCTCCTGGAAGCCATCCCTGGCTTCCAGGGTTCTTGAAACACCAACCCTTTGATGCTGACTGAGTTCCAGGTAATCAAGGTGCCCTTAATATAACCCCGGTTTGAAAATATTATCACCAAGGAGCCAACATGCCAGCAGAAGTTAAAGTACAGGTTGTTCAGATTTCAGAGTCCGCATCTGAAGGAAAAGTTAGAAACCATTCAGTCACCATCGACCGACCCGAAGCAAAGGGTGGCGCAGACAAGGGTCCCATGGGAGGCGAATTCATGCTGATGGGTCTGGGCGGCTGTTTCATGAGCAACCTGCTGGCAGCGATCAAGGCCCGGGAAGCGAATGTCTCCAATGTGAAGATTGACGTCACCGGCACCGCCGATGGCACACCGGGCCGGTACGTGGCCGCCCGTATGGACATATCAGCTGATTTTGATGACCGGGAGCTGATGACCAAGCTGGTCACCATCGCGGAACGGGGATGCCTGGTGGCCAACACGCTCAAAAATGCGCTCGATCTGACCATCAATATCAGCTGACCCGCTGAACGGGGCCGGAGGCCACTGGGGACAACATGTCTTCCTGGCATCCGGCCATCTTCGACGCTCGGTCTGCGCAACCACTTACGATTCTGTTTCCATTCAGATGCCGCTATAGCCGCCAAGAACCGCAGGTCATCGAACGCATTCCCGGCGTTCTTCGCTACAGGTCTCGTGAAGTCAATCACACACAAATCTCAGCCTCTGCTCACAAAAAACTGGTGAATCGTTTCCCGGATATTTTCTGATTGACAGGGGATAACGGTATCATTAAACTCGTATACGAGTTAATAGCAGGCAAGTTATTAAGTTGCCGGAATCGATTGTCAAAGGTTGAAACAACGACTTTCAGGGGTGCACCAAAATCATGTGGGCAATTTCGAATTTCGTTTCAAGAAAAAAGAGCTGTGTCTCTCCCGTCATGCCGACGGAGGTGGGCATCCAGGTGTATTTCACCGTTTACACACCTGGACACCCGCCTGCGCGGGTGTGACGAACTACCCACATGATTTTGGTACACCCGCTTTCAGAATAGACTGGACAAAAATCAGGCGGGAGTGGGATGTTGGGAGCTGTTCAGATTCAATAACCGGACTCAGGAGAGACACCATGAAAAAATCAATTATTCATACCCCTTCAGCCCCGGCTGCGGTCGGACCTTATTCCCAGGCCATCGCCGCCGGCAATCTGCTGTTTGTCTCCGGACAGATTCCCCTCAACCCGGAAACCGGGGAGGTGGTCGCGGGGGATATTCAGGTTCAGACCCATCAGGTGATTGCCAATCTGAAGGCGATTCTGACGGCAGGCGGATCCTCCCTGGAAAAGGTGGTCAAGACGACCGTTTTTATCACCGATATGGGAAATTTCGGCAAAGTCAATGAGGTCTACAGCGGTTATTTTTCCGAATCCCCGCCCGCCAGGGCCTGCGTCGAGGTTTCCCGGCTGCCGAAGGACGTCGCTGTTGAAATAGAGGCCATTGCCTTGATTTAAGAACAGTCCCATCCCGACCGGGACCCCGAGTGGTTTTATATCGCTGGTGTCGTGTCATGTCTCAATTGTTGCTTCGATTCCACAGAAATCAGGGGACACGTGACGAGTACAGGTCCCCCAATTTCTGCTGTTTCCGACACTGGACGGGTGCACCAAAAACATGTGGGGTTGTGATTATAACCGCTTTCCCCATACAGGTACCCACACATATTTGGTGCGCCCCATTGGACAGTTGACTTGACACTAGTAGTAGAAGTTTGCGTGGATACCGGGATCCGGCAACAAACGCCGGTTCCGGATACTGTACCGATAACTCAGAGGAGACAGATATGGATAAAATCGAACGAATGAGTCAGACTGTCAAGGATTTTGCTCTGGGAGGAGGGGCCATTGCCGTGGGAATCGCCACGACGGAGACCCTCGCAGGGGGACCGCCCTCCACGGATCTCTCCTACGTCCTTCCGGATGCCCGATCTGCGATCGTTTTCGCCCTCGCTTTTGAACAGGAGGTACTCGAATCCTTCCTGAAGAAAGAGGACATGGGGGGGCTGAATGTCGCCAATCGGCGTATCAACACCATGGCCAGCGGAATCGCCCTTGAACTGTCCGAATACCTCACCATGAAGGGGCTGGTTTCGGTACCGGTGACGGCCAATGCCGTCTACCGCAAGGATGTTCCGGGAGGCGCCTATTCAGAACTCCCCCCGCTTTCCCATCGCTACCTGGCCGCTCGCTCCGGGGTCGGCCATTTTGGACTATCCGGCAATATCATCACGGCGGCGCATGGTGCTGCCGTGATTCTGGGATCCGTTGTCACACGGGCGGACCTGATTCCAACCGAGCCCCTCCCGGCTGAAGACAACTATTGTGACGAGTGCCATCTCTGTCAGTCCAGTTGTGTATCGGGGTTGATGTCCCGCACAGAAAAAACTGAAGTATCACTGGGCGGGATAGCATTCAGCTATTCCCGGAGGCTCTCTTACAGTCGCTGTGATTATGTCTGCGGCGGGTTTGCCGGTCTTCATCCTTCCGGCAAGTGGTCGACCTGGTCCCCGGCCCGGTTTCCCATCCCGGAAAAAGACGAGGCGTTTCTGCCGGTGCTTCTCAAAGCGGCAGAACCATATAAAAAACGAGTCAAACAGGATTTCGGGGCGAATATTTACCATCCGCTGACCCCGGGCAACCGCCTGGAGTTCACCTGTGGTCACTGCCAGTTTATCTGCCATCCGGACAAGACGGTGCGTCAGGAACGTTACAAGATGATCACGGGCAGCGGGGTTGTCATCCAGGACGCGGACGGCTGTTCACGGGCAGTGAAACCCGAAGCGGCCGTCGCCTTTCTGGAAACACTGGATGCTGAGACCCGGGCCCTCTACGAGTAGTGACGCGTCCGCAACAGACGGGGAACATCGGTTATCCGGACCGGGACATTTTTGAACCGGTTCGGGCCACCCGGTTGCTGCTTGTTTTTCCCCAACCCGATGTAAATCAATGATCAATCAAAATATGTCATGACGATCAATCGTTTTTTATACCATCGTTAAGGCAAGCTAAAACCGTCATTCGTAAAAAAATCAAATTCAACCAACAAGGGAGACAAGCTATGGCAGTAAACATACTTGCTTTTGGTCCGAACGGAAGTGGTAAGGGAACCCAGGGCGCAATTGTAAAAGATAAATTCGGAACGGATCACATCGAATCCGGAGCCATCTTCAGGGAGCACATCAAAGGCGGTACCGAACTCGGCAAGAAAGCCAAAGCATACATCGATAAAGGGGATCTGGTACCGGATGAGATTACCATTCCCATGGTTCTGGAAACACTGGCCAAATCAAAGAAAAAAGGCTGGCTGCTGGATGGATTCCCGCGGTCCAAGGCCCAGGCGGAAGCACTGGACAAGTCCCTCAATGAAGCCGGTATGAAACTCGACTATGTCATCGAAATCGTACTGGATCGGGAGATCGCCAAGCAACGGATTATGGGCCGCCGGTTGTGCGCCAATGATAACAATCACCCCAACCATATCGCCTTTGATGCCATTAAACCGGTGGAGAAGGATGGCAAGCTGGTCTGCCGGGTCTGTGGCGGCGAATTGAGTGCCCGTGCCGACGATCAGGACGAAGATGCAATCAACAAGCGTCATAATATCTATTATGACACCGAAACCGGAACCATGGCGGCTGTCAACTATTTCAAGAAAGCCGGCAAAGCCAAAATTATCTCAGTAGACGGTTCCGTCAGCATCAAGGAGGTCACGGCAGCCATCCTCAAGGAACTCAACTAGTCAGGGGTCTGTCAGCAGCGACAAACCCTCTTCCGCATCGATCAGGGATCGGAACTGATCCGGAATGCACCGCGCAGGACAGACGGTGCGCCGGATCACGAACGCGTCCCGGGGACAGCGGCTGTCAATCCGGCAGGCCTCACTTCCACGATCCACTCTGCCGGGGCTATTCCGTGATCTTTCCCTCGCTGTGCATTTTCTTCGCCCAATAGACCAGCGGTGTATCCAGAGCTGCGACCAGCCATTTCAGAAGGTAGGTGGTGACCAGGATTTCAAGAAAGACATCGGTCGGAAAAACCCCGTAAAAGGCAATGAACGAAAAAATGACGGTATCCAGCAGTTGGCTGACCATGGTGCTGGCATTGTTTCTCAGCCAGATATACCGGGTGTCCGGGAATTTGGTTTTCCAGAAATGGTATGCTTTAATGTCATGCAGTTGGGAAATCAGGTAGGCTGTCAGACTCGCCAGTGCAATGCGTGGCAGGATGGAAAACAGGGTCGTCAGACTCTGGTGGGCAAAATCGCTGCTGTGGGGGGTAAACAGAAGTGCCACATTCATCAGAACGGTCATGGTGATCAGCGAGAAAAAACCGATGGCCACCGCTTTCCGGGCATCCTTCTTTCCATGGTTCTCACTCAGGATGTCCGTGACCAGGAAACTGGTGGCATACACAATGTTTCCCAGAGTGGCAACCACCCCGAAGAGTTCAATGGTCTTCAGCACCTGGATATTGGCCACGATCACAGCGATCGGTGTCCAGATAAAAAGTCCGGTCTTCCCGAATATCCGGTAGCTCAGCATAATCGCTCCAAAGTTCAGGAGCAGCATCAATCCCCAATACAGTTCGTTCATTTGATTCCTTCATGGTTTTGTTTAGGCTGGTGCTTCGACAGCCGTTTCCCGAATCGGGAAGATAAACCATAATATTAGTTCTCCCAGAGCAAACGGTCAAATTATTTACAGGTGCCGGTCGACTCACAGGGCTTCCCTCACGCCTCGGTATTCCCCCTTCCGGATGTATCCTGGAACGGGGAACAGGTCCGGCGACTGATGAAACTTGTCAGGGATCATTTCTGATGCTGGACATATCGGCTAACATCATGAAGACGCAGTAAAAATAAAACAACCTCCCAACCTGAGCATTCTGACCAATGGAACCCGATAAAAAATTTCAGTCCGTCAACGCGATCACCATTTCCGCCGCCCATCTGGTGCATGATATCTATTCATCTTTTCTGGCGCCTATTCTGCCATTGCTGATCGAAAAACTGAGTATTTCCTATTCCCTGGCCGGCTTTCTGACTGTCGCCCAGCGGCTGCCGTCGTTGGCCAATCCCTTTGTCGGACTGCTTGCGGATAAGATCAGTGTCCGGTATTTCATCATTTTCGCCCCCTCCCTGACGGCGGTCAGTATGAGTCTGCTGGGTCTGGCCCCCAATTACCTGGTCCTGGTACTGCTGCTGATGACCATGGGGGTCAGCGCAACCCTGTTTCATGTTCCCGCACCGGTGATGGTGCGACGTGTATCCGGGAATCGCATCGGCCTGGGAATGAGCCTGTTCATGTTTGCCGGTGAAGCGGCCCGGACCGTCGGCCCCCTGACGATCCTGGGGGCCGTGTCCCTCTGGGGTCTGGAAGGAACCTACCGCTTGATCCCCTTTGGTCTGATCTGCACTGCCATTTTATTCTTCAGAATCAGAAACATCCGGATCTCCGATGAATTCGCCCGGGAGAAGTCGGATACCAAGGTCAGGGAGACGCTGCGGATACTGCTGCCCACATTCAAGACCCTGGCCTGGTTTACGATCTCCCGCTCACTGATGCGGGGCGCACTCACCATTTTTTTGCCGGTCTATCTGATCAACCAGGGCGCCAGTATCTGGATCGCCGGTATTTCGCTGTCGGTCATCCAGTTTTCAGGTGCTGCCGGGACCATATTGTCAGGTACCATTTCAGACAGGATCGGCAGGAAGCAATCCCTGATGATCACCGCCATTGCGTCCCCTTTGCTGATGTGGCTTTTCCTGCTGGTGGACACCCTCCTGCTGCAGATTCCCATCCTGCTGCTGATGGGTCTGTTTCTGCTGGCACCCATGCCGGTCATGCTGGCCACTGTCAACGAAATCAAAAACGAACATCCCGCCTTCGCCAATGGGATCTACATGATGCTCAATTTTGTCATCAATTCGGCAGCGGTAATGGCTCTCGGCGTTCTGGGAGACAGGATCGGGCTGGAAATGACCTACCAGATCTCCGCCTTACTGGCGGTGACGGCGATTCCCATCATCTACCGCATGCAGACCTGGACCCCCTGACAGAGCGGTCACAGCCCCCCGCTCACCCCTTCCTGTAGGGCTCCCGGGGGGACTCCCCGCTGATTTTACTCCCCGAAGAGGAACCCCTGTCCGGCCGCGACTCAAAATATCCCCTTGAGTTGTCTGGCATTTACCGATAGCATGGGTCCAGGTCGGATAAATGAATCTTAGTGAATGGTCACAGGAGCGGGTATGGGCGAGGAAGCCTCATTGGAAAGCAGTGAAAAGTTTCAGGAAGTGGAAGCACGCTTAAACCACATTCTGAACCAGGGGGAAGGTGTCAAAACCGCATACGGTGAACTCCGGAATTTCTATACAATTATTGGCAACGACATCAAGGGAGCGATCAGCAGGCGACTGTCCAGACTGATGCTGGAAGTGAATAACTTCCACGACACCTATATCAGGGGGAAAACCCCCAAAAAAGATCTTCAGCTCGCAATCATTGAAAGGGGTTTTACCAAGCAGCTGCAAGACGCCCCGGATATCAACCCGCAGAACACCCAGGCACTCTTCCAGTTTTTGCGGGAGCTGCTGCCATTGTTTATCCAGGTAAAGGCACACAACGCCCGGGCCTTGAAAATTGAGAAAAAAAATAAAAAGATAGACCTGCTGAAAAATCAGATTCACATGGCGGATCTTTTGTCGCGGGATGTTCACACCCTTTACGGGGCCCTGCTCTATTATGCCTATTTTGATCAGTACGCCCTGGCCTTGATCCGTTCCAAGGTCAACCGGGATGATATCAAGGAACTGGTCAGGGATGTCCTTACCGTGATCAAGCAATCCTTTAAAACAGAGAAAAACCAGGTCCTGGATATCCGCAATCTCAGGGCGATCAACCTGATGACCATGCGAATCCGCATCCGTCTCGGGATCTATGATGTCTGCCGCCTCCATCTCACCTATACCACGATCCTGAAAAGCCTGCCCCGGCAACTCGTTCAGCAGTTCAACACCCGCTATTTCGCCCGTCGCAGGGATTCAGGCACCAGTATCGACCAGCTGAAGGAGACGACCGAGTACAAAGTCATGACCAAAAAGTTTATCACCCTGAAACTCGGGAAGTTCTACAACCTGATGCGTCTCTACCAGGTGAATATGAATCGGCTGTTATTGATCGAAGACCGCATCCAGAAGAATTTTGCCGCCTATATCGAAAAAACGGAGGACAAGCATGGGATTGACGAACGGCCGGCTTTACTGGATTCCCTCCAGTCCGACCTGAACGATGCAACCGCCCGTTACCTGCACATCCTTTCCGGAATGCCGAGAAATGAGGACTTGAAAAAAAACAGCATCCGAACACTGTTTTCCATGATGATCAATTTTTACTACAATGTTCTCAAGGATACCTATACGCCGCTGACCTGCCGGGAAATTGCGATCCGGTCCATGAAGCAGATCAAACCGCCCAAGGAGCAGATGCTCAGCAGCACCGAGCTGATGTTCCTCGACAATGACCTGTTCAAACGGGACAAAGAGGTCCTCAATGCCTTTTTCCAGGGAATCCTGAGCCTGGTTTCAGGCGAGGAGGATGAGATGGCGGTCATCGAACCCTTAATGAAAGCCATTGGAGAGGATCACAGACGTGGCAAGAAAGCCGATATGCGACAGAAAACCATCGACCGCTTTGTCGATACCATCAGTCCGGCTGAACTCGATCTCCTGGTGCAGATCTTTGAGATCATTCCCCACGACCAGGAACGCATCTCCAGCGATTTGGGTAAAATCTATCTGGAAACGGCTGAGACGTACCCGGCAATCCTGAAACAAAAGCTTATTCGGGCGGAAAAGGTCGAACCGACAGACAACGAACACGAAAAAATGCGCAAGATTGTCACGGAAAAGTACGATCAATTAATGTCCAAAACCATGGAGTACCATACCGGCAGACCCTCCATCCTGGAATACCTGAAAAAGACCCAGGAAGAGGAGCAGGCCTATACAAAGACCGAGGCGGCACGAGTGGAGCTGGTGGCCAACTATAATATCAGCAACCTGATCACCCGGTGGAAGAATGAAACGGATAAGACCGTTATCGGGCTGTGCCTGGGGTCGGGAGAGATGATCCGGCCGGTGGAAAAAGTCCGGGAATTCAGCCGCAATGAGATCAGGATCATGACGGAGCACTTTAACAGCGAGCACCTTGGGGAGATCGAGAAATACTATAAAACCCTGAACGAGAATATCGGGCAGGACTATCTGAAAGCTGCCAAACCGTATATGAAAATTGAATATATCCTGCTCTATGCCGCCAAAAACCTGCTGGGAGAGTTCCGAAATCCCGCCAGAACCTACCCACGCCTCTACGAAAGGGTCAGCGCCATATCCGGCCGGAAATAGACCCGGTGCCATTTCTCCAGATCCGCAGTGATCGGCACGTTCAACGGATGCGTGCCCGCATGAACGGGAGCAGGATCAGTTCCAGCGGCCAGAAGGTATGCAGGAGAATCAGGAGTTCCGGGGGCAGGGAGACAGCGAGTTTCCGGTTCCGTGTGGCAAATGCGGTCAGCACCCCGCCGAGGATGTAGCCTATAAAAAGGGCAAAACCTGACAGGTGGATCAGCCGCTCCCGGGAGTCCAGTTTGTCGATCTCCTCCTGTTTCATCATCTGCAGACCATCCTCCTTTTCTGGTACATTTTTGGCGCTCCCCTCGTCCTCCCAGCTTTCTTTGGAAAGATCACTGGCAGCCTCTTTTTCAGTCACATCTTTGCTGCTCTTCTCATCCTCCCAGTTTTCTTTGGAAAGGTCACTGTCACCAGTTTTTTCCTGGCTGGCCGGCGTCTCGTCTGTTGCGTCATCCCAGTTGACAGTAGAAAGATCGTCCCCTTTCCCGGCTGGGATGGTTACTGGTGCCCCTTCAACCCGGGCCGGGCTGCCGGCGCCAGAAGAACGGGATTGCTGTGCGGCCGTCTGCTCAACCGGCAGGAGCGCCGCCACGGCTGACAGCAGGAGCGTGACACCCATTAAAAAACAGACATGTGCGGTTTTGCGCGTTACCATAGTGATTGCAACCTGATGGTTATTATCGCCATTCCTCCGGCAGGTTCCGGATGGCTATTTCGCCTGGGCATAAGGGATCCCATCCGCGGCCGGCACCTGCGCCCGTCCGATCAATCCAGCCAGGACGATCATGGTCAGGACATAGGGAAACATCTGGATGAACTGCCCTGGAATGGGGATGACACCCTGGATCCGGATCTGAAAGGCGTCTGCAATCCCGAACATCATGCAGCCCAGGAGTGTTAACTTGGGTGTGTACCGACCGAATATAAGGGCCGCCAGGGCAATAAATCCGCGACCGGCGGAAATGTTGTGGACAAATGAACTGCCATGGGCAATGGATAAAAAAGCGCCTCCCAGCCCGGCCAGCAGACCGCTGATCCAGACGGCATAGTACCGCATCAGGTAAACATTGATCCCCGCCGTTTCAGCGGCTTCCGGGTTCTCACCCACCGATCTCAGACGCAGACCAAAACTGGTTTTGAAAATGACAAACCAGCTCAGGGGGACCATGGCAAAAGCGAAAAAAACCAGGACGGAGTATTTCCCCAGCAGCGTTGACAGAATCGGGATGCTGGAAATGACCGGTATGCGGATGATCGGCAACATCAGCTGGATATTCGGGGTCACCGTCGTCGAGTTATAGAGTGCATTGGACAGCACCGCCGGGACGCCGATAGCCAGCAGGTTGATGGCAGTCCCGCTGACCACCTGGTCTGCCTGGTAGCGGATGCTGGCAATCCCGTGGATATGGGCGACCAGACCACCCAGCAGCATCGCGGCGAGGAGGCCGAACCAGGGATTTCCGGTTTCATAGGCCACAACGGCTCCCGTAAAGGCACCAAAAATCATGATCCCATCCAGGGCAATATTGACAACCCCCGCCCGTTCGGAGAACAGACCGCCCAGTGCCGCCAGAATCAGCGGCGTCGACAGCCGTAAACCCGATGCGATCAGTTCAAGATCCAGCACTTCCCACATAGCTACTCTCTCTGCAATTCCCTTCTCTTTTCAGACGGCCCTCCCACAGGCCCAAAACGGGTCACTGGGGGAGTTTGATAAATCCCAGGAGTTTTTTAAACAATTTATCGGTTGCCACAAACAGCACAATCACGCCCTGCAACACCATCACCAGGTCCTTGGAGAGGTGATCAAAATTCAAATCGAGGAAGAGGCTGCCGCGGATCAGGGCACCAAACAGCAATGCCGCCAGGATGACCCCCACCGGATGGTTCCGCCCCAGCAGGGCGACGGCAATCCCGATAAACCCCACCCCCGAAGAGAAGCTGTCGTGGAAGGTATACCGGTACCCCATCACCTCGGAAATAGCGACCATACCGGCGCATCCGCCGGCGATAAACATGGCCATCACCATGTTTTTATTGACATTAATCCCGGCATATCTGGAGACGCTGTTGCTGATGCCCACCGCCCGAATCTCATACCCCCAGCGGGTTTTCCAGAGCACCAGGTAGGTGACCAGACAGGCCAGCAGCGCAATCACGAACCCCATATTCAACGGCAGGGTTTTGGGGATGATCGGGATCAGCGCATGGATCCGGGGAATTCTGGCGGCCAGCGGAATGAAGTCGGTCTCCAGGATCTGGGTGCCCTGACGGTGAAAAGGCCCAACAACCAGGTAGTTCACCAGGCTGAAGGCGATCATGTTCATCATAATCGTATTGATCACCTCATGCCCCCCGAACCGTGCTTTCAAAAGTCCGGGAATTCCGCCCCAGATACCGCCGGCGATAAACGAAACCACCAGGCAGACCGGAATGACAACCCAGGCGGACCAGCCGTCCAGTGAAATGGCGGTCAGCGTCACCGCCATGGCCGCAATATAGAGCTGGCCCTCCGCCCCGATGTTGAACAGGCCGCAGCGGAAACCAAATGCCACAGAAAGCCCGGTAAAGATCAACGGTGTGGCGTAGAACAGGGTATAACCAATACCGTTCAGGGAGAAGATGGAGTTTTTGAAGAAGATCCAGTAGACCGCCAGGGGGTTTTCACCCACGGCAAAGATCAGTACCGCCCCCACCAGCATCGCCGCAAAAACGGACACGACGGGGAGCAGGAAGATTTCAGCTTTTTTCAAAAACATGTCGGTGTCTCTGGGTTACAAACCATCTTCAAAAACAGGGAGACGGGCTGTTGCCTGTTTCTCCCTGAAAAATATCACGAATCCGCACCGGGGCCGCTTTTCAGATCCGGCTCCCGGGTGGACCGGGTCTCAATATGACCGGTCATCAGCATGCCCACCGTTTCCATATCGAAGGCTTCAGCCGTGATCTCGCCAACCACCTCCCCTTCAAACATCACCAGGGTTCTGTCAGAGAGAGAACGGATCTCCTCCAGTTCAGCGGATACCAGCAGAACAGCCACCTTTTCGCTCCGGAGGTCCAGGATCTGCTGGTGAATGAACTCAATGGCTCCGATATCGATCCCCCGGGTGGGCTGGGCAATGATCAGCAGACGCGGATGCTGGCTGAATTCGCGGGATACGATCACCTTCTGCTGGTTCCCCCCGGAGAGCGTCCCGGTAGCAATGTCTGTCAGGGGCGGGCGAATATCAAATTTTTTGACCAGTTCCTCTGCGTAGGAGCGGATGCTGGCAAAATTCAGAAACCCGTTTTTGCGGCAGAAGGGGGCGCGATAGTGAAACCCGAGAATCTGGTTCTCCGCATTTGAGTAGCTCGACAGAAACCCATGGGCTTTCCGGTCAGCGGGAATATGGGCAATTTGATGTTCCCTGATTTTGCGGGCGGAGAGGTTGGAAATATCCTCCCCCTGGTACCAAACGGTGCCGGTGTCCAGCCTGCGCAGACCGGTCAGCACCTCTACCAGCTCTGTCTGTCCATTGCCTTCCACCCCGGCAATACCCAGGATCTCACCCTCCTTCAGGTCAAAGGAGACGTTCTTCAGCCTCGGTTTATTGCCGACGGTCACACAGAGGTTCTCAACTCTGAGCACCGTCTCACCGGGGACGACCGGCTGCTTGTCCAGCTCGAAAAGGACCTCCCGGCCCACCATCATATTGGCCAGAATATTGGCAGTCGCCTCGCTGGTCGGCAATTCACCCACTTTGCGGCCGTTGCGCATCACGGTGACATCGTCGGAGATCTCCAGAACCTCTTCCAGCTTGTGGGTAATAATGATAATGGTTTTCCCCTGGGCCTTGAGTCGACGCAGGATCTGAAAGAACTCCCCGACCTCCGGGGGGGTCAGGACAGCCGTCGGCTCGTCCAGGATCAGAATCCTGGCATCCCGGTAGAGGGCCTTCAGAATCTCCACCCGCTGCTGCAGACCCACGGACAGGTTTTCAACCTCGATGCGGGGATCGATCTGCAGACCGTATTCGTCTGAAAGCTTCCTGATTTTTTCTTCAGCCTGGGCTAGGTGCAGGACACCGCTGCGGCTGACGGGTTCCAGACCGAGAATAATATTCTCGGTCACCGTCATGGGGGGAATGAGCATGAAGTGCTGGTGCACCATGCCAATACCATTCCTGATAGCATCCTGCGGATTGATGATCTTTTTTTTCTCACCAAACAGCTCGATTTCACCGGCATCCGCCTGGTAAAATCCGTAGAGGATCTCCATGATGGTGCTTTTCCCGGCACCATTTTCGCCAATGATGGCGTGGATGGTCTCCTGGCGAACATTGATATCCACAGCATCGTTCGCCAGGGTCTGTGCGAACCGTTTGGTGATCTGTTTTAAGCGAACAGCGAGCATACCGTGAGCTTAGCGCTTGTCAGGGACAATAATCTCACCGTCGATGATCTTCTTTCTGAAAAGATTCACCACTTTTTCCATCTTGGATGTGATCAATTTACGGTTGTACTTGTCGAGGGCATAGCCGACACCGTTGTTATTCAGACCATAGACATGAATCCCGCCGGAGAGATCCCCGCTCTGGACCTTTTTGATGGCGTCATAGACAGAGACATCGACCCGCTTGAGCATGGAGGTGATGATCTGGCCCGGCACAATGTAGTTCTGGTTGGAGTCTACACCGATACCGTAAACACACTTATCCACCCGCTCGCCCTTACTGACCTTGGGAAAACAGGGGCCTCTGCCATTCTCTTCCTTCAGCGCATCGAAAAGACCGTTCCCCGATCCACCCGCGGCTGCATAAATGACGGAAGCGCCCTTGCCGATCTGGGCCTTGGCGATCTCTTTGGCCTTTGCAGGGTCGTTCCAGGCGGTGGGGGTGTTGCCGACATAGTTGACCACGACCTCGATATTGGGATAGATGCGCCGGGCACCTTCACGATAGCCCACTTCAAATTTGTGGATCAATGGAATCTCCATGCCGCCGATAAAGCCCACGACGCGCTTATTATTGACCTCACGGGAACGCATGGCTGCGATCATTCCCACCAGATAGGAGGCTTCATGCTCCTTGAACAGCAGGGATGAGACGTTGGGCAGGTCGACCACCGCATCCACAATGGCGAACTTGATCTTGGGAAATTCGGTGGCCACATTCTTGACGGCCGTGGCATTGGCAAAACCGATACCGAAGATCAGGTCATATCCTTCAGACGCAAATGCCCGCATGGCTTCTTCCACTGCACTGGAATCACCCGGCTCCACGTCCTTGAGATAAATCCCCAGCTCTTTTTTAGCCTTGGCTGCGCCTTCCCAGGCGGATTGATTAAAACTACGATCGTTTTTTCCGCCGGCGTCAAAAACCATTCCGACGCGTATTTCAGCCCAGGCTTGGACTGTCATGACCAGTGACAACAACAACACCGCTATTATCTTTTTCATATCCTCTCCGGGAGTAGGGGTTGGAAGAATTCAAATCGATTACGCTAACGCAACGGGACACCCCCGGGCAACTGCTGAACAGGAGCCGCCGGAGGCTGAAAATGATTGGTATCCTGTGTTTGACTGCTGAACCAAAAAGATACCGAATCAGGGGTAAAAGTCAATTGAAAAAGCCGAAACCCACTTCTGCAATTGATGAGACCTCTTATTGCTTCGGCTCCCACGCATTTAAAGCCGCTTTACGCATCTGGGATTTCTCAGCCGTCGATTTCCGCCATTGATAATCGTAGACAGCCCCTTCCCACTCACCGTACATGGCGTTTGGCAGAACAAAATAACGGTGTCCGAACTCTTTTTGATTGGCATCCACTGCAGCCAGACGCTCCGCAACACCTTTGTGCTCAAAAATGACGTCATGATCGTTGAGGTTGTCACCGAACAGCATGATGATATCGAATTTCGTGGCTATCTCGTCTCGTCGGGACTGTTTGCTGGAGGACGCATTCCTGAGATACATATGGCTCTCATCCGCCTGGGGAAAGCCCAGTGCGCGCATGTTTTTCAGCGTGTTCTGCATCCCCGGTATCTTGCGGTCCTTGGTGATTTTGCGATTGGAGAGGTAGATAATCGCGACGCCTTTGGCGTCCGCATATTTCAGAAATTCCACCGCTCCGGGAATGGCGCCGGCCTGTGCCGCATCAATCCATTCAAACCATCCGTGGGGATAGCCGGTCTGTTTAATCACGACCATCGCCTGGTAGGGACTGTTGTCCAGCAATGTCTCATCCAGATCCAGCACAATCGCTTTCTGTTTGGCGGTCTGTTTCTGGAGTTCCATATCGAGCATCACCCTGGCCAGATTGAATGTCTGATACGCTATCGCGCGGTATTCAGCCGCTGTCTGGTGCCAGAGGGTTGCCATCACCAACTGGTCCGGCAGAACATCTTCCTTTGGATACGGTTTGGCCATCACCGGTAAAATCCAGAAACAAATAGCGATTCCCAGCACAAGCTTTCCAAATTTTTGCATTTTGACCTCTTTCATCAGTCGTTTCAATAATCCTGAAGGTTCGATTCAGGTTCAGCGATAGACGCTAAGACCTGCATCTCATTGAACTCATTCTCGCCGTTCTGCACTGCGAGTCTCCTGAATTCAATCACACACAGGTCTCAGCGTCTGCTCAGAAAAGGTAGTGAATCATTACATCCTGAAAACAGTGAGCATGATCAGGTTGCGAACAATGCTGAACAGCAGCGAGTGTTTTGAGAAACGGCACCCGGTCACCGGTTTCACTTTGTCGCGACGGTAAGGACATTTTTTGAACGCAATTTTGAAACTGAAGGAGACGGGTTGACCAGCATGTTTATGCTCCATCACCAGATAGAAAATTACAGAAAAGAAAAACGAACGTCAAACAACTTCTGCAAATAAAATTGCAGCCGGTTAAAAATCGTCCAGTTTCATCCATCCTGCCGAAAACAGGTGTAACCGGAGATAACGATCATCATGCCATTTAAAACCCGGGGGCCTGTCCTGAAAACGTTGATGCGCCTTTCATTCAGTACATTAGGGTAAAAAAGGGTCTTCATGGGGCAGATCGTGCAGGCAATCGGGTCCGATGCTGCTTTTCCTGCATCTCTTTTCCTTAAAATAAGCAGCAATGTTCGGTTGGGTTTGTGCAGTCCGTTAAAGACGATTTGTCAACCGTTCCGCCAAGGGGATACCGATTTAAAACACGCATGGTAACTATTCACCTGTATATGCCCCAAAGGTATTGTGTTTCAAGAAACGCATGCATCCTCCTGGAGCTCCGGGAAGCCATCCATGGCTTCCAAGGTTCTTGAAACACAATACCTTCGGGGCTGAGCGGAAATTGAACTGAATA
>JAHJRI010000343.1 GCA_018830885.1 bacterium
CTCGGTCATCGAGGACACGGCGGTGCATCCCCGGGTCCTGCCCGAATATATTGCCGAATTCAAGGAGATCCTCGCCAAATACGGGTTATCCTGTGTTTTTCATGCCCATATCGGCTCCGGTGAGATACACATCCGGCCGATCCTGAACCTCAAACAGGGAAAGGATGTGGCACTGTTTCGGGCGATTGCCGGCGATACGGCCCGGCTCGTCAAGAAATACAACGGGTCCCTCAGCGGAGAGCATGGCGACGGGCGGTTGCGGGGAGAGTTCATCCCGATAATTATCGGAGAGAAGAACTACCAGCTCCTGAAGACAATTAAAAACGTGTGGGACCCCGACCACATTTTCAACCCGGGAAAGATCGTCGATACCCCCCGAATGGATACCCATCTTCGGTTTGTGACGGACAAGCCTGTCAAGGCGTTCGATTCCGTTTTCGATTTTTCAGCCGTCCAGGGTTTTATCCGGGCCATCGAAAAGTGCAACGGGTCCGGCGACTGCAAAGCTACGGCCATCACCGGCAAGGGCATGTGCCCCAGTTACCAGGCCAGCATGGATGAATCCATGACAACCCGGGCCCGGGCCAATCTGCTGCGGGAATTTCTGAACGATTCGGAGAAGATGAACCCGTTTGACCAGCAGGAGCTGTATGATATCCTGGACCAGTGCCTCTCCTGCAAATCCTGCAAGTCGGAATGCCCGTCCAACGTGGACATGGCCCGGCTCAAGGCGGAATTTCTCCAGCACTATCATGATGCAAACCCGGCAGGCCTCCGCAACTGGCTTATTTCAAACCTGTCGCTGCTGTACCGGATCGGCAGCCTGACACCGGCGCTCTACAATTTTATCAACAGCAACCGGGTTACGGGCCCCTGGGTCAAAAAACTCTCGGGCTTTGTCAACGAGCGGGAATTGCCCAAGCTTTACAAGATGACCCTGAGCCGCTGGGGGAAAAAAAACCTGACAGCCCTGAATCGCGCCATCGCACATCCTGTCAGGCGGATTTACTTCTTCAACGATGAGCTGACCAACTTCAATGATGTGGAGATCGCCATCAAAACCATCCGGCTGCTGACCCGGTTGAATTACGAAGTGGTGTTGACCGATTTCATGGACAGCGCCAGGGCACTGTTGTCAAAGGGATTTGTCAGAAAAGCACAGAAAATCGCCAACCGGAATGTGCGCATCCTGAAAGACCAGATCAGTGAGGCATCCCCGTTGCTGGGTCTCGATCCCTCCACCATCCTGGGTTTCCGGGACGAATTTCCGGACCTGGTGAGCCCCGAACTGAAAAAACCGGCCCAGGCACTGGCAACATGTGTCTTCCTGGTGGACGAATTTCTGGCCGCTGAAATGGACAGCGGTCATATTCAGAAAACCTCATTCACCCGGGAAAAAAAGAACATCCGCTTTCACGGCCACTGTCACCAAAAGTCCCTGGCATCCACCCAGCCCACAGGGGCTATTCTCTCGTTTCCGGAAAACTACACCGCGACAGAGATCGATGCCGGATGCTGCGGTATGGCCGGGTCCTTCGGATTTGAAAAGGAGCACTACGACCTGTCGCTTAAAATCGGTGAACTGAAGCTGCTACCCGCGGTCCGCCGGACAGATCCGGAGACATTGATTTCAGCCACCGGTGCCTCTTGCCGTCAACAGATCCGAGACAATACCAACAGGGAGGCCCGGCATCCCGTGGAGATTCTGTTCGACGCCCTGATCTGAGATCGATCAAGAGACCATAAAACAGAAGCGGGGGTTTCAGACGCAGCCGCAATCCTGAAAAGAGGGGAAGTAATGATCGATTCCAGAACCGCAGCGCGCCTGCGCAGCCATTTCCGGGCAGCCGGGTCCATCACCGTGCTGACCGGAGCCGGTATCTCGGCTGAAAGCGGAATTCCGACTTTTCGCGGTCCCGAAGGCTACTGGACAGTGGGGTCACAATCCTACCATCCCCAGAAGATGGCCACCCACGCCATGTTCAGTAAAGACCCCCTGGCGGTCTGGCAGTGGTACTGCTACCGCCGCGCGGTCTGCCTGCAGGCCGATCCCAATCCCGGACACCGGGCCCTGGTGGAGATGGAAAGACAGCTCGGGGAACGGTTTACGCTGATTACCCAGAATGTCGACGGCCTGCACCTGCGGGCCGGAAACAGCCCTTCGCGCACCTACCAGATTCACGGGAATATCAATTGGATGCGCTGCTCAATGGAATGTTCGGCGGGGATCTATCCGGTGCCCGATTTTATTCCCACAGCGCCTGTCAGCAAAACTACCGACACCGGCCTGCTGGAAAAACTGGTCTGCCCGGAATGCGGCAGCCGCGCCCGCCCCCATGTCCTCTGGTTCGACGAGAGTTATGACGAAACCTTCTACCGCTTCGAAAGCTCCCTCAGAACCGCACAGAAAACCGACCTGCTGGTAGTGGTGGGCACCTCCGGGAGTACCACCCTGCCCAACCATATTGTCAACATGGTCCTCGCACAGGGGGGTCTGGTAGTGGATCTCAACATCACGTCCAACCTGTTTGCCGAATTGGCCCGCTCCCATCAGGGAATCGTGCTGCAAGGGCCCAGCAGTCAGACACTCCCGGAGATCGTCAAGCTTCTGCCCCGATAATCCAGACTCCTGTTTGTATGAGAATAAATCAGGGTACACGTAACGACGTACATGTCCCCCGATTTTGCCATTCTCATCCTTCGTTGTGCCCGACAGCGCATGGCAG
>JAHJRI010000344.1 GCA_018830885.1 bacterium
CGGGGTTGCGATCATAACCGCTTCAAGAGGTTATTTATTCAGAAAAACGCATGCATCCATCCTTGGAGCTCCTGGAATCCATCCCTGGCTTCCAAGGTTTTCTGAACAAACAACCTCTTTCCGCTTACAGGTACCCACACATATTGGGTGCACCCATGACCGTCAATTGTTTTTTATCCATCAACCGAAATCAACCCATCGTTCCACTCCAGCATGTAAAACCTACCCTCCCCTCTCCGGTTGATTCGGTACTGGCCATCCGGCATCTTCGACAGTGACCCGGAGGATCGCCAGGGCCTTCATCCGAGTCGGGGAGGCCCGCTTCCCACTATTTGAGGGGGTGCTGGTCAGACCCGCAGCAGCAAGATGTCCCGGACAGCCCCCACGCTGGCAGGATGACAGATCACAGGCAGGGGGATGAAAATTGATATCACCAGGACATTATCGCTTCATGATCCATCGCGCTTTTTAACTTGAAAATATGTTGACTCCATCCCAGAACTCTTTTAAGATCCCGACCAAGTTCATGATTGACCCCCGCGAAAAAGGCCGTTCAATCATGAATCTGGTGCAAAATCCTGCCTGGTTGATACTGAGGTGATGACCGGTTTTTGATTTCTCGTATCAAGACGATGGCTGGAGTAACCGCTTTGTTTCTAATTCGCATTCACCATGAATCGTTCGTCAGCAAGGGAGACCAGCGATTTAACCATCATCCTGAAACCAGTTGCGCCGATTTAATAAAACCCGGGAGATTTCGGTTTATTTATTTCTGGTATTACCCCAAACAGGTTTTGCACTAAACAGAGAAGAACGAGAACACATTTCCTGATGATTTTTGATTTTTTCTTAGGTTTTTAAAAGGAGTTTTTAAACCCAATTGGAGGAAAATATCATGATTCGAGCAATGGGTAGTGTTTTTGACAAATGGGCCCGGCGTTGGATGCCAAATCCAATGCTGTTTGCGATTTTATTGACATTCGTTACATATGTGCTGGGTCTGATACTGACCGACAGCGGTCCGTTTCAGATGATTCAGCACTGGAACAAGGGTTTCTGGGCACTTCTGACCTTCGGGATGCAGATGTGCTTGATACTCGTTACCGGTCACGCCCTGGCAACCTCTCCGATCGTGAGAAAGGGGATCGAAAAACTGGCGGGCATCCCCAAAGCCCAGGCCGGTGCCGTTGCGCTGGTGGCATTGACAGCTGCGATAGCCTCGCTGATTAACTGGGGACTGGGCATTATCGTTGGCGCCTTGATGGCTCGGGAAGTGGGTCGCAGCGGTCATATGAGAAAGATCAAGATGCATTATCCACTCCTTGGCGCTGCGGGATATGCCGGATTTCTGACATGGCACGGCGGATTCTCCGGGTCCGCACCGCTTCTGGTCGCCACCAAGGGTCATTTCCTGGAGAAAAGCATCGGCATTATTCCCACGAGCCTGACCCTTTTCAGCCCCCTGAATATAGCGGTAACGATCGCTCTCCTGATTGTCATTCCGGTGACCATGCTGCTGATGGCACCTAAAAATGACGCTGAGATCATCGAAATTACGGATGTCGATCCCGACCTGATAGCGGATGATAAGAGCCAGGAGATTGCCAGAGCAGACATGGTCCCCGCGGACAAGATTGAAAACAGCCGGATCATCTCATGGCTGATCGGCCTGATGGGGCTCTCTTTTGTCGTCTGGTACTTCTATTCAAACGGATTCAAATTGAATCTGGATATTGTCAATTTCACTTTTCTGTTTGCCGGCATTATCCTGCAGGGGACGCCCATCAATTACATCCGGGCGGTCAATGAGGGGGCAAAGTCCTGTGCAGGCATCATTATTCAATTCCCGTTTTATGCGGGAATTATGGGGATGATGAAATTCTCAGGTCTGGTAGCGATCATCGCCGGAGGATTCGTGGCAATCTCAACCAGCTTCACCTATCCCCTGTTCGCCTTCCTGAGTGCGGGTCTGGTAAACCTGTTTGTTCCTTCGGGCGGCGGTCAGGTGGCAGTACAGGGTCCGGTGATGGCGCAAGCTGCACAAGTCTTGAACTTCTCAATGCCAAAAACCATGATGGCAATTGCCTATGGTGACGCCTGGACCAACATGCTGCAGCCCTTCTGGGCATTGGCGCTGCTGGGTATTACACGGTTAAGAGCCCGTGACATCGTGGGTTACACCATGGTTGTGCTGATTACCAGTGGGATTGTCTTTGCCCTCGGGCTGATGTTTGTTCCCGGCTGATGTTGAATCGAAAGGACCTTCTTCAGTAAAAAGGGTTTGCGCTGATCCGGCAGGCCCTTTCCCAGTCCGACCCTTTCCCATACTTCCCCCTGAGCGAGCTTCTTTCTGCCCCTTCCATCTCTCACAGCGGCTTCGTGCTGTTCTACGCCCGACTTGAGACGCTTGCTGGTATCATCAACCAGCAGCATGCCATCGGATACCACAAAGCCAATCATGGCAATCACGCCTGCAAAGGAATTGACTGAAGGGCACCTTGATTAACTGGAACTCAGTCAGCATCAACCCCCACCCTGCAGCAGGTGAGAAGCAATACGGGTAGTATCGAAGAGGGTATCAACGGTCATACCGATCAACCATCCTGTTTAAGCAACAGAAGGGGTATTTTGATGTTGTGCTTCAGGTGTCTGGAAACGCTGCCAAACAGCAGGTCGCCAATAAACGTATGACCATGGGTGGCCATGGCGACCAGGTCGTAATCCTTTTTTTCGATCTCAGCCAGAATCTGCTCGTCCGGCTCTCCATCCCTGACAACTGTGTGTGCCTGAATCCCTTTACTTTTTAAAGTTTTGCAATAGGTTTCAAGATACCCATCGGCTTTTTCCGTCAATGCGCGATGCTGGTCAAGGGTGTGAGAATGCACGACATGCAGAAGATAAACCTCTGCACTGTTTTGAATGGCAAGGGCCGACACATGCTCGATGATCGCCTCATCTGTAGATGAGCAATCAATGGTGACTAAGATTTTCCTGTATACCTGCATTTTTAAGCACCTCCCAAAATGGTCGCATAGAGCAGATAAATATTCAGCAGAATGACGATGCCTGAAATAATACCAGCAATACCAAATTCAATGATGTTGCTTCTGAATACCCCCATTACCTTCTGTTTGCGACACAGCATCAACAATGGAATAAGGGTAAAGGGGAGTTGTATGCTTAAGATAACCTGACTGAAAATAAGAATTCGGAATGTATCCAGGCTAAAAAGAATAATCAGGAATGAAGGGATTGCGGTGATAAAAACAGAAATCTTGTAGAGAAAGGTCCGCGGATCCTCCGGTTTGCCAAGGAATCCCGTAATCACATTCACTTCCGCCATGGATGACGTGATGGATGAACCGACGCCTGCAAATATCAATGCGATGGCAAACAGCAGCCCGGCCAGAGGGCCCGCCAGTGGTTTAAGGGTTGCAGACGCCTGTTCGATGCTGTCAACAGCGACATTGTGATGAAAAAAAACGGCGGCCGCAACAATGATCATGGCCGAGTTTACAATCCAGCCCATAAACATGGCCGACAACGTGTCTATTTTTTCATACTTGATCAGTTTTCTTTTCTCATCTTCAGAAATACCCCAATTTCTGCTATGGATGACATTGGAATGCAGAAAGATATTGTGCGGCATGACAACTGCGCCAAGGATTGCCATGGCAACATAGATGCTGCTTCGATCAACATTCGGAATCACCATTGCGGTCGCAATAAGTGACCAGTCCGGATTGACAATGAGGATTTCAATTAGATAACAGATCCCGATGATGGCCAAAAAGCCGATAATGATCCTCTCAAGCCGGTGATACCGCTGACTGATAATAAAAAATATCTCCAATAGCACTGTCACGAGTGCGCCCAGCCACAATGGAATGCCGAAAAGAAGATTAAATCCAATCGCACCCCCGATGAGTTCCGCAACATCCGTGGCAACACAGGCCAGTACAATGGTAACCCCCAGAAAAAAGGATACTGGGGATGAAAAATTTTCCCGAATATTGACCGCCAGCGATTTACCGGTGGCTATCCCCAGTTTTGCTGCCATGTGCTGGATGACAACCAGCATCATGGTGCTCAGGGTAATGACCCACAACAGTTGATACCCAAACTTCGACCCACCCTCGATATTGGTAGCCCAGTTACCGGGATCAATGAATCCGACCGTGACAATAAAACCCGGTCCAAGAAAGCGAAGCAGTTTTTTAAAGGGGATATTTTTCATCACTCATCCTTTAATGCCGTGTTCTAACAGATTCGTAAAAACCCCGACGATGGTCGGGGTGACGATGCTTTTGAGATGACGGGATGCCGACTGTCGCAGGAATGACAGGATGAGACGATTTCAGGAGTTTTGCGGTTTCATCATCATCTGGCGAATCGTTCCATCACCTGCGAGACTGTCTTCATGGTTTTCTTGACCTCGCCGAAGCGATATTGATGGCGACACCCGTCGCTTCGTTTTCCAGAAAAGTCAACTGCCGTTTTGTGAATGGATGGACGGTTCCCAATTCGGCGATCGCCTCCACGCGATCATTCCAGGTAAAGGGAAAGACCAGCAATCGATCTGGCTCTATGTCGAGTGTCCCTGACGTTATCTGCATATAATTGAGTGGCAGTTGATGGATGATTCTGCTTTTTTTATCCAACATCGCCTGGCCAATGATCCCTTCTCCGGGTCCGATGTTTTTAGAGCCATCCGTTCCGTTGCCAAGACCGTAACTTGCGATCATCACCATTTGATTATCGTCATCAGGCACGTAAAGTCCACCAACGGCAGCGTCCATTTTTTTGACAAGAAATTGGCATAAATTCCCTCCAAGTTCGTTCAGTGTCTGTTCGCCACGCATGCATACATTTAATTCCACACTGGACTCTTTCAGCCAGTCATTTTCTGCATTGCGCTCAGCATCCCTTTTTAAAGATTGAGTCATCAGCACAAGGGCTTTTAAAATCCCGGTGCTCCCTTCTGCCGAGGCTTCAATACTAAAATCGCCTCCAGCAACCTTGTTCGCCAGGATTTCAATGTCAGAAGGATCCCCTCCCACCTGTTTCTGAATAACCCGGGTCATCAGAATCGCCAGCAAAACACCCGTCAACAGAGAAAACACCAATATAACGATAACCATGCGCTGCACATCGTAACTGATTGTTAACGCATTCTCATGAAACTCACCCGCTTTATTCTCGGCAAAGTCCATCAACAGCGTCATCCGCTCATTGAGCAATTCCACCTGGGTGGCCCCTTTTTCTCTGGTTATTGCCGCAGCCTTTTTATCTTCACCGGCACGCATCAGAGCGATCACTTCATCCCGGATCGGCTTCCAATCCTGGAACGCCTGTTGAGCTTCACGGACCAGCATTTTGTTTCCGAGAAACCGTTCATTGATCCGCTCAAATTCAGCAACGACTTTTTTCTCTGCCTGATTGACGGCGTTGACAGCCATTTGAATCTGATGCTCGTTGTCTGCCAGGGCAACATCTTTCATGCTGCGGTGCATGGCAATTATATTGCTGTTCGCCCTTAAAACGCTGGTACTGACAACAAAGGGGTGACGGTACAGGTTATCGGTCAGGCTGGCCAGACGGTTCATACTTCTGATTGCCAGCAGGCCGGCCCCGCCAAACAAAAGTATGAGCACGCCAAATACCAGACCCAGGCGATGAATCATTTTCATGTTTTCCCACATCGATTTTCTCTTTTGAAATACCGTACCCGAAACCCAAGTGGCCGTAACTATCCACCAGCACCCGTTTGTTGGCGTGCTATGAACTAAGGGCACCTTGATTAAATGGAACTCAGTCAGCGTCAGCGTCAAAGGGTGGATGTTTCAAGAACCATGGAAGCCATGAATGGCTTCCAGAAGCTCCATGGATGGACTCGTATGTTTCTTGAAAGATCAATAGGTTCGATCATTTTAATGAATCAAGGTGCCCTTAATCTATCATCACAGAGGCGGTAATATCCAGACAATTCTGGTTCATTTTATACCCGTTCCCATGAGCCCCATGACCCGATTATTATAAGGCGAAAGGTAACCAGACACCCCTGTTTCTAAACTGAAGCGTAGACCCGTGTGTGATTGAAGGGGACGGGGTCATCCCCGCTGCTGCTGCCAGGGAAGATCGCAACTGCGGTTGCTCCGGATGATGTCCAGGGTATCGACCCCTTCCACCGGCCCGCTGCCGGTTTTTGGCATGATGGCGCCACCGTGGGGTGTCCTTCAAGCGGAGAGACCGGTCTCGATGGCACGGATAATCGCTTCAATCGGTTCCGTGCCCACAGAAATCCGAACCAGCTCCGGATCCAGACCCAGCGCGTGTAATAATTGCCGCCCTTGTCTGTTGCTGACCAGATCGTAATGGGCCATGTACAGAAAGGGGCACATCATGGTGAAAAAGTTGCCGAAACTGGGTGCCTTGACCACCAGCACACGATCAAAAAATTCACTCAGCGGTTTATTCAGTTCAATCGTTACCAGCGCTCCCGGACATTGCTCGCCTGTCGTGACGTGTTGATAGTTTTTTTGCGAAGCGTCCGCATAGGCCCAGTGAACGCGCCGGATCATAGGATGGTGGTTCAGCCAGGCCACCAGTCTGACCGTATTCGCGTTGATTGCAGCCACCACGCCCGGCAGACCCCGGATTTGCGCGGCCAGTCGCTGAACATTGCGCGGATAGGGTTTTTCCAACTCCTGCGGGATCAAATCCTGGAGTTCCCGGTAATAGGGAGAACTCTGATTCAGCGCAACCGCCCCGATCATGACATCTCCGCAATGAGACGCATATTTGGTCAAACTCGTTGTCAGGACATCGGTCCAGGGAAGCAGGTTGACATTGACGATACTGCTGACTGTGGGATCGAAGATTCTGACCACATCATGGCGCTGTGCCAGTTGACCGAGATGGGCCACATCCAGCGTCTGGACCAGCGGATTGGTTGGCAGTTCAGTCACCACGGCGGCAATCGAATCACCATACTGCTCAAAAATGCGCTCAATGGCCCTTTTATCGAAAACATCAAAATGGGACACCACGGTCTCACCATCGTCCAGAAACGTCTGCAGTATTTTCTGAGTATCCAGATAAAGCCAGCCGAGTTGCAGATAGACGGTTTTCCCTTTCGCTCTCTGCAGCTTGCGGACGGCCTGAAAAGCAGCATAAAATGCGTTCATGCCGCTGTTTGCAAGACGGATGAAACGGGAATCAATATACTGCCGAAGCACATCCAGCACATGATGTTCCGCACCCTTTTCCATGATGGTTTCTTCCTGCAGGGCCGTAATCCGGCCTGCTGACAGCAGATAATCCTCCGCCTGTCGGGAAGAGATACGCAACCCGGTATGCTGCAGAAACGCATCGGCCCGCTGGCAGGCTTTTTCATCATGGGGAAATGTGACCAGAAAAAATCCAGCCTCAGGCGTGATGCAGAAGGACTCGGTTTCAACGAACTTTTCCATCTGCCGGGCCGCCTGCAGGGAAACCAGCGCATACGCTGCCTGCCCTGACCGGTGATGCTTGTCAGTTGCATGACAGATCGCCTGCCGCACGGTTTGATGCAGGACAAACCGCGGGTATCCCACCTGGATGGCGTCCATGATCTGAGCGGTCTTCTCCTCATAACCGATGATGTGCTTCATGGTCGGCAGGCTGCAACAGACTGCGTGCATCGTGTCCGGCACCGGTTGTGCGAACGGGATATGCTTCAAATAGGTTTCATTCATGAATGGTTGGGTGATTACACGTTCTCTGTCACGCGGCGGGGCTCATGCCTGATTTTCCAGACCGGGAGGTCCCAGCCAAACGGGTCCTGCGGGAATCAATCGCCCGAATTTCTCCTTTGTTTCTGCCTCCTCCAGCAGCCTGGGAAAACGGGGAACTGAGGATTGAAAAAGACGTCTTCTATCAGGCTAGTTTAGGTAAAATCAATAGTCAATCCTGGTCACTGGCTGGGTGCACCAAAAACATGTGGGGTTGTGATCATAACCG
>JAHJRI010000345.1 GCA_018830885.1 bacterium
AGGGACAAAAAAGTGAAAGAACGCCGGGACAGAATACAATCGATGTATTCGTTATTAACAAATCATGAATTAACCCACGAAAAGGCAGCTTAAATTGCCAGTTTCAGGTAGAAAACTTTTTAAACACGGTACTAGAAATTGACACTTTACCCCCCTCTCTTCTAAAAGTAAGGCGACTGCAAAATCTGATTACCATCCGCTTCCCCGGGAAAGTGATGCCTCTTTTTTGCCCAGAACGCTCTCCGGACAGGGGAAACGGTTTTTCTAAAGTCATTCCAATGGAGTGTGCAATGATTTTACGTTTTTTAAGGAACAAGCTGGTCGAAGTCGAGCCTCGCCCTGACGGAACCCTGCTGGTTTCATGGCGATTAACGGACGACCTGCTGAAAGCGGAGGTTCGACTGACTATTCAGTTGCCGGATATGGAAATTCTGGAGGCTGAAGCAGAGATGGATCGATTTATCCCCAAAGGGTGTGAATCAGCGTCTGAACTCATTAAAAAGGTGGAAGGAATCAATATCGGTTCCGGTCTGCGCAAGATCGTCAATGGATTGCTGGGTGGACCGGATGGGTGTTCCATTCTGGTCAATGCCGTCCTGGAATCGGCCAATGCCGTGATCCTTCATTTTACCCGCCCCGGTCTGCAGTTGGGAGAAACAATCACCGATCCCGATGAGAAACTGGCTGCTGTCCGCACCATGGTTCAATCCAACCCGAGACTCGTGAGAAGCTGCATCTCTTTCCAGGATGACAGCCCGATCATGCAGGGCCTGAATCTTTAAGGAGGAGACAAATGATATCATTCAACCGTAGTCAGGTTATCGGGGCCGAGTTTCCGGATCCGGAAACGATCCGTTTTAACGGTATCCAGGAGGACCATATTTACGGCATGGAAATCCAGATGATGGTTCGTATCGCTGACGGAGAAATACTCAGTATCGTCGGAAATATGAAACGCTACACCAATTTTGTCTGCCCCCAGGCTGTCCCGGTGCTGCAGACAGCGAAGGGCAAATCCCTCAGGCAGGAGGGCTGGGAAAACCGCATCATGAAGGAGATTGGCCGCCAAGGGTGTGAGCACTTCGCTGAAATCATTATTGAATGCGGTCACTGCCTGAATCAGGCGATTCGTTCCCGGGACTTGACAAGGGCCCTGGAACAGGATCCGGGACTTGATCAGCAGCAGTTCCTGCAGAACTGGAGCCCTCCAAATGAAAATTGATCTCCACCTGCACACAAAACCCCGGTCCCAGTGCAGTTACATTGACCCCGCCGACCTCATCGCGGAAGCGAAGAAAATCGGTCTGGACGGATTCTGCCTGACAGAGCACCAGGTGCTCTGGGATAAGGATGCTGTCCGGGAACTGGCTGGTGAGAGTGGTCTGAAAATATTTCGGGGGAATGAAATCACGACTGCACAGGGGGATGTGCTGGTGTTTGGCCTCGAGAAAGACATTCAGGGCATTATTACCATCCAGGAACTGCATCAGGAGGTTCAGGCCGCCGGGGCCTATTCCATCCTGGCGCATCCATTTCGTGGTTTCAAGACTTTTGGCGTCACGGATCTGCAGATGAGCGTCGATCAGGCTGCCAGGAAAAAGGCCCTGCAATATGTCGATGCCGTAGAGATCCGAAACGGAAAGGTCTCCCCCCAGGATAACGAAATGGCCCAGAAGGTGGCTGAGAAACTGGGTCTGCCCGGAACCGGAGGCAGCGATGCCCACAATCTTGACGATATCGGGACCTTTATCACCCTTTTCGAGCAGACCATTGAAGATGACCGGCAGCTGGTCGAAGCACTCAGGACAGGATGTTTCACAGTCGCCAGTGGCCGATAGGGCAGAATGAACATGCCTTCTGTTGACCCAGGTCAGAAAAGTCCCAAGTTTCATCCCGGAGTCCGCTGCCAGGATGATAAATCAGCCGCTGAGCTCCCTGAAAAGGCCCTGATCCGAGGGACAACCCACTCACGAAACAAAACGTCATTCCAGGGGTAGACCCATGGGACAAAAAAAGAGCGGCATGTTCAAATACATGAAGTACAGCGTCATTGGCATTGAGATGGCCATGTCAGTTGTGGTAGGGGCAGCTATCGGTTACTGGCTCGATCAGTGGCTGGGTACCGAGCCCTGGATGCTGGTTTTCTGGCTGATTTGTGGCGTCATCGCCGGATTTCGGTCACTCTATAAAACGGCTAAACGAATCATGAAGGAAATGGCAGAAGATGACGATCAAGGATCCGATTGAAAAGAAAAAAATATTACGGCTAAACCTGACCCTGTTGCTAATTTTTGCGGGGTTGATCGGCGGCGGGTATGCTTTCAAAGGGGTTGACTTTGCCAAAGGGACATTGGTAGGATGCATAGTCGTAGCGATCAACTTTTTTATCTCGCAACGTCTGCTCGGGCAGCTGATTCTGGAAAAAAAGCTGCAGGTCAGACTCCTGCTGAGTTATTTATTTAAGCTCACCCTGTCTATCGTCATCCTGTTTCTGGCTGTGACCCGGCTGAAAGTGGATCTGATCGGGTTGATGCTGGGTCTTTCGTCGATCTTTTTTTCAGTGGTTCTCTCAACGCTTTTCAAGGGCGCCCCGGAAAAGACGGACGGTTAAAAAAGTCTGGTCACACTCGGTTCGAAATAGTTCATAACCCACTCTTCAAAAACAGATATGGCAGCTGCTAATTCGTTTACATGGGGGTCTCTGCTGACGCCTGTGGCAGAACAAATGTCACATAACGGCATAGATCCGCATGTTGGTATTGATGTGCTCTTTACTTTCGGGCTGCTCGTCGTTCTCGCCTATTTCGGGGGAAGGAAGTTCCGAAAGTCGGAAATGGCTGAACCCAGGGGAAAACTGGATTTTGCTACATTTTTTGAGATCACGGTGGGTGGATTATACAATTTTACGAAGAATAGTCTCGGCAATAAGGCAAAATCGGTCTTTTTTCTGACCGGCAGCATTGCTTTTTTTATTCTTTTTAACAACACACTGGGAATTATTCCCGGTTTTAATCCTCCAACCGATCAATTTAATGTTACGATCGTTTTAGGACTGATTGCATTCGTCGCTTACAATGTGCTTGGCATCCAGGCGCATGGTTTTAGTTACATTAAACAATTTTTGGGACCCGCCTGGTATCTCGCCTGGCTCATGCTCCCAATTGAATTGATCAGTCACTGCGTAAGGCCGCTTTCACTGGCTTTACGTCTTTTCGGGAACATCACCGGAGATCACAAGGTAGGTGCTGTCTTTTTCGGTCTGGTTCCCCTGATTGTGCCACTGCCGTTTATGGGGCTGGGGATCTTCGTCGCAGGGATGCAGACCTTTGTATTTCTGCTGCTGACCCTGGTATACATGCAGATGGCGATGTCGCACGATCATTAATTCGGTCATTGATTTAAAATTAAAACAAACAACAACCACAAGGATTGAAAATGAAAACATTTATCACACGCATCAGTTTAATACTCATTGGTCTTGTTGCTCCACTTTCCGTATTCGCTCAAGAAGCCGCTGCAGGCAGCTTGGACAACGCATACAAATCAATCGGTCTGGCACTGGGTGCTGGTCTGGCGATCGGGCTGGCTGTTATCGGTGGCGCTTCGGGACAGGGCAAGGCGGTTACCGCTGCTCTGGAAGGCATCGGACGAAACCCCGGCTCTGCTGACAAGATCTTCACCCCGATGATTATCGGTCTGGCTTTGATTGAATCACTCGTTATTTATGCGCTGCTGATTGCTTTCATGCTTTACGGGAAAATCTAAACCGGCATTAAGCGGCACGGTATCATAAGAGCGGTTGGCTCGGCAGAATTGTCCGGGGCAACCGCTTTTTTTTTGGCTTCATCATATCCGGAGAGGGCCTGTTTCCAAATAACAGCAGCTCTGCTAGAATAGAGCAAAAAACCGCATGATCACCCATCCACTCCCACTCAGGAATTTTATTCCGGGTAATCGTCTGAAGGGAACGGTAGTGTGCATTTAAGCGGGAAAACCAGCTGACGAATCACTATTCCATTGAAAAATGAATTGGTAGCGGTTAATCTTGAGCAACTCCTGAGTAAAAACCCTGATCCGATTTTAAAACAGAAAGGGCGCCCTTTCCCATATAAACGAAGATGGAAAAACCACTCATCGAGGTTGGAAAAAACAATAATAACAAAACTGAACCGTCAAACCCATTTATTGAAAGGGTAATGGAAATCCGTACAAAAATCCTGCAAAAAACCTATTACCCCGCCAAAACCTTCATCGAAAAACTGATTAATTCCCGCAAAGCCCGCCGAACTGTCACCAGCGGTTTTAATCTGATAAAGACCAAACTGTATAAGCGTGCCAGTGTTGAATTCCAGAATGCCATGGCTTTGAATGAGGATGTCACCGTAAGAATGCTCGATGAGGCATTCTCTTCGCTGGAGATGCAGCGTGACCCGGAAGCCATGCTGTCCCTCGGGCTGGTCCTGCTGCAAAAGAGACCAGAGGACTTCGCGCTGGCCAACATGTTGGGCAACTTCGCCCGCAGAATGGACGACTTCAAACAGGCAAACGACCTCTATCGTAAATCTCTCAGAATCAAGAAATCATATGCCAAGGCCTTCTACAATCTCGCAGCCAGCATCGGCCGCGTTGATAAATACGATTTCGAAATCAAGGCCTCCATTGAAAAGTATATCACCAGCGATGATTTCATTCTGCCAGAGTATCAGAACAATCCCAATATCATTGAAGATATAACCGCAGATCTGCGGGAAAAGAAAAAAACAGAGAAAGAGAACCGAATCAAAAAGCTGCTTGCGGAAAAAGAGAAAAAGGAGGCTGAGCACGAATCCTTTGAGGTCAAACGTCTGGCAAAAACCCTCGAGCGACTGGCCAAGGTTTCCATCGAACCGACCTATGAAGAGATCAGCGCGTCACTGCAGAAACAGGTTAACATCAGCCGTCTTAAACAATCCACACCGGAAGAAATTGCTGTATACCACGGCGACTACTTCAACCTGGGGTTGTACTCCTATATCGAAAACGACCCGGAAAAGGCCCTGGAGTGCTTCCTGGATCTCCAGGCCCAGAAATGCGAAATAGAGCATGTCAATATGATGGTGGCACTGGTGACCCATATCAAAAGCAGTGTCCAGGATGCCATCGCCCTCATGTTCGACCTGTTGAGTAAGGATCGTTATAACCGCTACCTGAACGTGAACCTGGGGCTGCTGTATAAAAGGGCGGGAAACCGCCTGCTGGCAGCCAAATACCTGGCGATTGGCGCTTCATTCCTGGAGAAGTCGGAAGGATTATACCGCATTCCGGATATGATCAAGGTAGCAGATGAGAAATACCAGGAAGGGAAACTGAACCGGGCACTATCCCTGTACCGTATTGTGGCTGAAGAAACCAATCACCACGATTGCTGGTTGAAGATCGGCCAGATCTATCAGGAGACAGAAAAGCCCTCGGAGGCTGTCAAGGCGTATAAAGAGATCCTGAAATTTAATCCGACATCCGAGGAGGCCAATGCCAGGCTGATGGAACTTCATGATATGTACTGCCAAAAAGCGGAGGAGGTCTTTCAAAACCGCAAATTCAGTCAGGCGGCTGCTTTTTACGAGCGGGCGCTGGGTGCCATGCGTCTGCCCACAACCATCGAAAGGACTGTGGCGGCTTACAAACAGCTGAACAAGACTGACAGGGTCGACGAGCTGACTGATGAACTGGATAACATCCATGAACGGGAAAAAGAGGCTGAACAGGAAAAGGTGCGTCAGGAATATATTGCCAAAGGCAAAATGTACATGAAAAGGAAGGCTTTTGAGATGGCTATCAACAGTTTTGAAAAAGCCTTCCGCATGAAGGTTGACAAAGATGTGATGATGTCTCTGGCTTATATATACAAGGGTATGAACCGGGAGCAGGACCTCTCCTCGCTGGAGTACCGCTGGGCTAAAATGAACCGCTACGAAGAGGAGATCCAGCGAAAACGCAAAGAGAAGGAAAGAATCCTGGTCGCCGGTGACGACGCAGTCGAATGATCCTCCCTTCATTTCCCCGACATGACTGGTTCCAATGTCTCACTGACCGTGAAGGTCTGACAGCCTTCAACCCTGTGCCAGTATTGTCCCCATGACATTTGGAGAATGGATCATGGGTCAGACCATCCGATTATTCCCCTTTTTGAAAAGGCCCAAGGAATGCGGGTTGTCAAGGCGTTTGAGCGTTGTTCCTAACTGGCTGACATGCTTTGTCATACAGCCTCGGTCCGACAAAAGTGCTTGACACGGAATACTGAATTACATAAAAAGTATAGTTGAAGATCCGGATTCATCTCCAGGTAACTGACGGATGATGGCAGGTACCGGGTCTGTTCAACTCTGGGCGGTTTCATCTGCATGAGAAACCCGGAGGATATGCTTGCACCGGGCGCTTGTTGATTTCAAGGAACAGTCAGCAGGGACAGGCAACCCAAAAATCCCGGCCCCGTTTTTTTTGCGGCAAGGCACGGGTTTTGTATTATCGAAACACGGTCAACCGGCACCTGTTGGGCTACCAGATAACGCCAGCGGTGAGCCGGGACCGGTTTGGAAAACAGATAGGAGGTTCTGATAAGGAATCCTCTATTTTTAACAGCGAGTCGTTTTCAATCCTTTGAAAAGCCCTGTTTTTAAGGCCTGAAATCGGAAATTGACGGTTTTCAGTTCGCATAGATCGCCCTTTGAGAAGGCAGGCTGATAAAATAGTGGTTTTTTTGGACCGATTGGCGCTCTTTCGCCTGTTTTCGCTGATTCAGCAGTTAGTTGTTTTTCAATTAACTGTTTTTATTTATTATAAAATCTTTAATAGATTACAGCCCGTCTTCAAAAAACGGGATTCAAATCGGTTAAAGACTGTTTTTTTTCGATTTTTCAAAAACAATTGGTTTTTTTTGTTGACAACAATCCAAATTCTGAAATAAGCAGTATTTGTGAGTAAGCAAAATGCATTTTGAAAAATCATTTTCTAACAATTGCTGGTTTCTGGATTTGGTCCAGTGATTGAGATGTTAATTTCGAAATTAACATGAACAAAAAAAAGGAGAGTTTTATGTTGAAAAAAATCATGAAAGCAGCTCTGGCTGCGTCCCTGGTTTTCGGTTTCTCATCCATGGCAATGGCAGAGACGAAAGTCAGCGCCGATGTACAAGCCTATATGGGCCAGTACAACTCTGGCGCAACGAATTACACTTCCCGTCTGGCCGTTGTTTCTGAAGGCCATGTGAACTTTACAGGGTCTTCCGGTCCAGTCAGTGCGTTTATCCAGATTGAAACGAGAGATGATGCATCAACTGCCACTAATGCAGGTAGAAACCTGAACAATGCGCAGTTAAATCTCACCTATACAATGGATTTGTTTTCCGTCAAAGTAGGGACCATTGCCACACCAAACACCTGTACCCATAACTTGTCGTCCGGGTTAAAAACCAGCACGACAATGTCTTATGGGTCAGCCGGGAACTGTGATAGTTATTTGGAAACAGACGGAATCCAGTTCGCTTATATGATTCCCGCAATCCAAGGTGCCGTTGTGGCATCCATTCATCCCTCAGCCTTAGGACAGAACACGAATATCGGTCTTTCCGGTAAAGCCAGTATGGTCGGTTTCTGGGTAACTATGACCTCTAAATTATCTGATGATTGGTCAAAGAAAAACACAGCCGGTGTCGATGAGGCTGTTACGGATACGGCTTCAAACTTAGGTGTCCAGGTCGATCTCGGTTCACCCAAGATGACCCTTTCTCTTGAACAAACCTCCCTAATTGACAAGAATGCAAAGGTCGCCGGCGCCTCCGTAAAGGACAATGAGGGTAGCAGTATAAATCTTCAGTTTAAGGCTGCCGATATCGGTCCGGGTCAAGTGATTGTGACTTATGCGGACTATGAGTACACAAAAGGTGGCTCCACCGCAAAGGCCGTAAAGTGGTCAAATACCGTCAATACTGACCTCGTTTATCGGATTGGTTTGGGTGAAGCGTCTGGTGTAGATCTGTTCTACATCTCACAGACAACCACCCCAACTTCAGTAAATAAAACCGCAACTGGCGATAAAGCAACAACCGCAACTTATATGGGTGCCGGTCTGTTTGCCAGTTTCTAAGCAGTCCCTGAGTTAAGACATAATATCAGCCCTCCGGTTCAGCGGGAGCCGGTGGCTGATGTTATCCCGCGAACCGGACTGCGGTCCGGAACAAAGAAAAAAGGCCGGTGGAATCGGATTCCACCGGCCTTTTTGTTTTTCACCCCCCCTTACTCCGATTCCCTTACAAATCCAGCGAATGACGTAACTGCTCCGGCGGGACACCCGTCAACCGGTCCCAGCCCCACTCATCATAGTAGTCGCCAATCATCTCGATGATGGCGGTCCTGTTCAGGGGTTGTTCGGTCACATACTCCTTGAACCCTCCGGATCTCAGCCATTGCTCCGGGATGTTCTCTGCCGCTCTGTTTCCGGAATCGTCCCGCAGGTTCAGCATTCGATACAGGGTCCAGATCCGGTTCACCCGTTCACGAAGGTCCTGGACGGTGGTGGGAATACCGGTCACCGCTTCATAAAAACCTGCGCAGAGCTCCGCATGATAGAAACGGTTGATCTGGGCCCGGACACAGATACCCATGGAACCCAGGAGTCCGAACCAGCTGTGGGAATACTTCAACAGTCGACCCACCTTCAACTGGTGTGTCTCGGGAGAGTGGCCGACGATAATCCGGTCAAATGCGTTCTTGGGAATCCCCATGCGCTCAAAATGCTTGTAAAAAACAGCCAACGGACGCCTGGCAAAGTAGGTGGGGGATCCCCCTGAGCCCACATGGGGCCCCCGGGGATCGAGAATCTGACCCAGTTCCATGGTACCAAACAGGTCCCAGGGCAACGCCGAACCGGGTCCGGTATAGGGGTGCATGCCTTTCACCAGTGCGGGGGCGTACTGTTTTGTTTCCGTGCCATAGCGGTTGATCATTCCGGTAAAACCGTCGGCCAGTGTGGCACCAAAACCCTGCCGCAAGGCGATTCGTTCTGCCCATGTTTCCAGTGAAGCCAATGACAGCAGATCGATCTCCCCATCCAGATCAGATGGTGGGACCAGTCCTTTTTCCTGCAATACCTGGGCGAATTTCAGCACCCCAAAGAACTCGAAGGTATCCAGGCCATACCCATCCAGCAGATGCACCAGACGGATGGATTCCCGGTAGTCCTCAAGTCCGTATATAACCGGAATAAACAGATTGATGACCGAACTGGAACAGATGGTCGTTCCCTGGTAATCTCCATCGGCTATCTCCACGGCATCTTTGCAGCCAATGGGGCACGAGACGCAGGCGATTCTTCTTTTTCGGATCTTTTGATAAATATCGGTGGAGACATAGGGAAAACTCTTAATCATTCCCATCCGCTGCCACTCCTTCAGGTGCGGATATTCCCTTATCTGCCGCAGGAAAGGCGTGATCAGCTGTTTGTATTCCCTGCGATCCGAGACCCGGATCCCTTTTTTGCCACGCACCAGAATTGCCTTGAGGTTTTTGGATCCCATGACAGCCCCCAGACCACCCCGTCCCAGGGTAGCGATACGATCGATAAAGGCCATGGAGAAAACAACCCCGTTTTCACCGCCCTGACCTATCGCTAGAACACCAGCAGGATGAGGATATTCCTGCCAGAGCGTTTCACAGGTGTCCTCGACACCCCTGCCCCACAGGTGGCCGGCATCCTGAATTTCAACGCGACCAGCGACAAGACTGAGGTAAACCGGACGATCCGCCTTGCCAAGAATAACGATATGATCATAACCAGCATTTTTCAGTTGACATCCAAAATCGACTCCGCCGGCACCGCACCAGCCCAGGGTATTGCTTGATGGCAGACGGGAGACCGCAAATACGCGGGAGGTCGAGGGCAGGCTGGTCCCCACCAGTGGCCCGACACCCAGGATAATGGCATTTTCCGGTGCCAATGGTCCACATCCCGGGGGGATATAGTCCGCCGCCAGCTTGAAACAGATGCCGAGACCGCCAATAAATCGTTCTGCCAGTTCATCATCCAGCTTTTTTTCGGTGATCATACCGTGGGTCAGATCCACAATCAGGATCTTCCCGGCGAATCCTCCCTTGATCATGCCGCCTCCTTCGCTACTTTCTGCAGGGCACCATAAAAACAGTGATCCACACAGATCCCACATTTTCGGCAGTCATCGCTGAATGTGATGCTGCATGTCAGGCCGGAGACTTCGATTCTTATATTGGCCGTATTCTGGTTGAATTCGCGTGTATACGCATTGGAACAGCCCAACTGACATCTGCGGCAGAAGGTGCAATTGGCTTCAAACACATGGATAGAATAGGCTTCCATCAATTACCTCTTTTTACAAACACCGTTATCCGACCTGTAAGGACACATTCAATCCATTCTCTTTTTTTGAGCCGCAACCTGCCACATGTGTTTGAATACATGGACACCGGTTTCCGGAAACGGAAAAAACGGCACTTCGTTGTCAAGAAAAAAATCACCACATGCCCGGATATCCTTCTGGACTCCCATCAATGACACAAAAAGTGGTTTGGAATGATACTTCCGCCACACATCTACCACGGGCTGATGCATTTCAGCCCCTTCCTGGGCAAAACTGATCAGGATGATACCATGAACCCCCGGATCCTCAAAAAGAGCGCTTAAGATCCGTGTAACAGTCTTCTCAAATCCGTGAGCCATCATATCCGGAAAGATATCGATGGGATTTTTTGACTTGGCATCGGTCGCAATCACCTCCGCAATTTTCATCCGTGTATCCGGAGCAAAATCGGCGAGCCCAAGACCCGATTGAATGGCTGCATCTATCGCCATGATGGCCTGTGCGCCGCTGTAAGTCACCAGTGCAATTCTGTTTCCATCAGGCAGAGGTGCCCAGGCAAATCCCATCATCGTATTGACCATCTCCTCGATACTGTCCATGCGAATCACCCCGGCCTGACGCAGCGCTCCGTCAAACACGGCATCATCAACGGCGAGACTGGCTGTGTGAGAGGCCGTCGCCTGCGCTCCCCTCGCCGTCCGCCCCCCCTTTAAAAGAAGTACGGGCTTATCACGGGTCACCGCGCGGGCGGTTTCCAAAAACCGGCGTCCATCACGCACATCCTCCAGGTACAAACCGATAAAACGGGTTTCAGGGTCTGCATGAAAGTACTGCAGGGCATCACTCTCATCCACATCCACCTTGTTTCCCAGGCCCAGCCCCTTCGATATTCCCAGACCACCGAGGGATGTAAAATAGCGCAACAGAGCGCCCACAAAAACCCCGGACTGTGCTGCAAATCCGATGGAGCCCGGTTGCAGCATTTCCTGATTCGAAAAATAGGATGTGGTCAGACCTGTTCGGGTATTTATCAAACCCAGTGTGTTGGGACCAAACCCCCTGATGCCCGTCTTCCTGAGAATAGCCTGCACCTTTTCCTGAAACTGCCTGCCATCTTCGCCGGATTCGGCAAAACCCTCTGCCGAAATCACCACCCCTTTAACACCTTTTCGAGCACACTGTTCCAGGATATCCGGCACCAGGACCGGGGGGATGTAAAATACTGCCAGGTCCACGAGAAACGGGACATCCTCCAGGCAGGGATACAGGATGGTGCCATATACTTCACCACCACCGGGATTGACACCGGCGACTTTCCCTTTAAATCCGGTATCCTGCAACACCTTAATAAGTAATGCCCCCGGCTTGAAAGGGTCCCTGGATGCTCCGATAATGGCCAGATTCTGCGAATCCATCACCTCCACTAATGATGACATACGTTTCCTTGAAATTATTATATATTCAAAAAAGAATGCCCCCTGTGGCGCAGCCATCCCTCTGACCAGAACCTTTTTATACGGTTCTGATGCAAGGAGCCAACAGGCTGATCAGGAGGAAAGCATCCCTGGACGATCTGATGAAATCTATCTCCGCCGGACGATCCGGAACAGAGGATCCACCGTCCCTCCCCCATACCGCACAGAACCAGGTCAGTGAATAAAATCAGGAAAGAATCAGCGTCAGCAACAGGGAAGGTTTATGCAGAACATTGGATTTATATCATCTCTCCAGGTATTCTTCCATTTGACATTCTTAGGAATTAAATTAGAATTTTTACAGTTTTTAATAAATTTCTATAAAGCGGTGTTTCTGCCAACGATCGGAAATCCATGACATGGCATCGCTTTCACTGGCAACTTCGGCGGTTTGACAAACCAGTTCACAGGCACCATTGGCGCTGTCTCTGTTTAGTCGAGGCTTAAACGGTCTCGTAACTGAAGTCAACCGAAAACTCGACAAAAACATGCAGCGAGAATACTGGTTATGAAAAAAATAGCCATCTACCCCGGTTCATTTGATCCCCCCACGAATGGTCATCTGGACTTGATTGAAAGAGGATTGAAACTTTTTGACAAGGTCATCATCGCCATTATGTGCAATCCCTCCAAGACAAAAAGTGGTCTCTTTTCTGTTGAGGAACGGATTGAGATGCTGAATGAGATCTTTGCAGGTCAGAAAAATATCGAGGTGGATACCCACCATGGGCTGCTGGTGGATTATGCTGTTGAAAAAAATGCCAAAGCGATCCTTCGGGGACTCAGAGCCGTTTCCGATTTTGAATATGAGTTCCAGATGGCATTGATGAACCGTCGGCTCAAACGACAGATTCAAACTGTTTTCCTGATGGCCGGATTTAAATGGATCTTTACCAGTTCGTCGATCGTTAGGGAAGTTGCCAGTTTCGGCGGTGATGTGGAGAGCATGGTCCCTCCCATTGTCAATCGAAAGCTGAGAGAAAAATACGGAACCACCTGACTTCCACCGGTCTGTCGCCAGCGATACTGACTGCTGCTGGTGGAGAGACATGGGGACCTGACAAGGCGCTCGTGTCCAGTCAATGGCCCAATACCGTGATTTGGGGGTCAGGGTCTCTTTGCAGGGACCCTGCTTTCGTGCAATCAACGCGATAATTGAGTCATAACAGGATACCAGCGGTGTTTTAAATTGACTGGCTATTATTGTCAAAACCCTGATTTAGTCCGTCGAGGGGATTCCGAATCAAATTCCCCTCGGCTTTCATCGCAGGACAGTATGAAACAGACCACTAGGACCGGAGGATGTGATAGTGAAGGGTCGGAACGGTGTCGCTGTGGTTCCCCCGTATATCATAAGCCTTACAACCCAGCTTTTTTGGCCACTCCAGCAGTCTGGTCCGGGGTCGATACATATCAAAAAAGTCGAAATTCGCTGTGGTGAAGTCCCTGACATCAGACTTCAGATTCCGGGCGATGGTCAGGGCCTTGAGAAACACCTCGGGCAGGTTGACTGCTGAGCCGATGTTCAAGAGGACGCCGGCCTTCAGTTTTGCCACACTCTCCGTCAGCAGCTTGAAATCCTTATAGGACGTACTGCCCATCGCCGCACCGTCGCAAATTGGATGCTGGTGAATAATGTCTCCCCCGATTGCGATATGCACCGTTATCGGTATTTTCAATTTAAACGCATTAAAAAAGATACTGGCGGTTTTGTGGGGCAGATTCAATGCGTCAATCTTCCTCCCAACTGCTTCTCCATATCCGGCACCCCGGTTGTGAGCATCGATAATCGCTTCATTCAGCAACCGCCCAGTCTCCTCCACCATTCCAAATACCCCATCTTCCAGCCCCCGTTCAACATCTTCCGAGGTTTCTCCGATCAAGGCGACCTCAAAATCATGGATTGAAACCGCTCCATTCACGGCAATGTGGTCGATAAACCCCTTTTTCATCAGGTCGATCAACAGCAAAGAGCAGCCCACTTTCACCACGGCACCACCCAGCATGATAATCACCATGTTGCCCTGCTTTTTGGCCTCCACTATCGCCCGGGCAAGCAGCCTCAGGTTTTCATCCTCCATCCGGGGCTGACTGTCCAACCCAATCATGTCTTCCAGCCGAAACTTGTTCTGGCGCTCCCAGATGGGGTAGGTTTTGATTTTACTAAAATCAAGCATTCAAGATCTCCACTACATGTTTCTGGTTTCCGGAAGTCCCCTAAATATATAAAGGCATTTAGTTAAGCCGCTTGCTGAGTGTCTGCGATGGACCTGTTTGAATTGCCTGGAGACGTTTCTTAGATGATCTTAACGAAGCGAAGCGGCCGAGGGCCCAATTGTATGAGCAAAGCGAGTTTTGGGC
>JAHJRI010000346.1 GCA_018830885.1 bacterium
CGAGGGCGGTCGCGGAAGCCTCCTTCCTGGAGGCTTTTACCACTCCCAACCCGTTCAATAACAGACCGTCCATGACTTCAGTGAATTAGCTGAATGTGTAACTTATAAGTTTGAATAGTAACTAAATGGGTATCATTTTTTTATCGTGTTACAGCAGACGATAGAATTGATATGGTGTATGGAAGGGGCTTTTTGGCGAAGGTGATTTCAGGTCGATGTTTACAGGGGTTAAAAAGAGGTGGAGAGATTGAGCAGATGGGACCGGAAATTTGAAATTTTTCGGACCGCTGAATGGGTCATTGCGGTCCGCCCGGGCTGTTATGCGGCAAACGGGTCGTCTGTAAATGGCCAGAGACAGGTGGTATCAGCATGTTGATAGGGTATCTTCAGCATGTCCCCCGGTAACGCCCCCAGGTCCCCGGCGTACAGAATCTGTTTTGATATGGGTGCAAACCCCGCATGGAAATGCTGGGTCGATTTAACCACCAGGATCTTTTTCGTCAACGGTTCAACCCCCACTTCGGAAAATATCCTGGGAGAATATCCCTGGGCCCGTTTTTGTGTCAGGATCACATCGATACCGCTTGCCGGCAGGTCCGAGCTGTTTTTGTGGAGGTGGATTTTAACGGCCGCCGTGGCCCCATAAGACATGTTCACATCTCCCATTTGGTCAATCACCTGATCCGCCAGCCCGATAACGGTAGCTTCAACATCCACCGGCGCGCCGGACATCGGCCCCATTTTTCCTCCGATGCGGAGTGTTACCCGTGCATGGAGCCCCGCATCCTGACATATGGCAACGGCGATGGGATCCCAGAGAGGGGCGATGGCCGCGTTTTCAATTCCGCGGGCCATCATTTCAGCCAGAAAAAATGTGGAATCACTCGGTGCCCCGCCACCGGCATTGTCGGCCGTATCGGCAATGGTAACCGGTCCCGCTTCAGCCTGAACAGCCAGGTCGAGGCATTCAACCAGTGACTGGGGCACCGCACACACCTCTTTGCGCATGGCAAAAAGCCTTCGCCCCAGTGTTTCTGCCAAGTCAGCACCACCCTGGGGATCGTCGTCGGTGACAACAACCAGGGTTGTTCCCAGGTCGGGTACATCCCCATAGGGAAAACCATGGCCAATCCAGGCGTTGAGAACCCCGTTCTTACCCTCCATGGCGCTCAGTTCATCCACAAAACTGCGCATGGGTTCCTCCGTCGTACGCATCATACCGATCATGCGGCAGCGAAAGACGGATATGCAGGGGGCGACCTTGCCTTCAGCTGCATCGGCCAGGATGGTGAACAGCTCCTTCATGCGGGCCAGAACGTCCACATGGGGATACTCCTTATATCCCACCAGGACGGTGGCATTATCCACCATCTTCTGCGTCATATGACAATGCAGGTCCAGCTCGGCGCCCACAGGCACATCTGGACCTACCAGGTCACGAACATGCGCCAGCAAATCTCCTTCGCAGTCCTGATACCCATCTGCGACCATGGCACCATGCAGGATCAGCAGTACCCCATCCACAGGCAGGCAGGACTTTATATTGTCCAGCATTTCGTCCCGCAGGTCCTCGTATACGGCTCTGGGTGTCAGGCCTGCCGGTTGCGCGAAGGCAAACAGCCCGAACTCCGACTCCCAGCCTCGCTGACTGAACGTATCCGACATGATCGTCCGGATCCCCTGAAAAAGTGCCGGCACTCCGTCGTCGGAATCGCCGCGATGGTGCAGCAACATATCTTTCCAGACATTCCAACCCGTCGGCATCGGCGAATAGGTGTTGGTTTCCGTTCCCAGCATTCCACAAAACAGTTTCATGGCAACCTCCTGAATGGTTGTTTTCATCCCCGTGTTGAATTAATCTCAATTATTGGTAAGAAATCGTTTCCATTGATGCTGACTGAGTGTCAGAGCCCTTTTTCCGCTTCCCAGGTCCTTACCGGGATTGTAATTTTTTGGGGATCCCATTTTCACAAGGCACTTTGGTCTGACAGAGCCCGCACCCATAACCGTCAAAGTTGAATTTTTTCTTCACATACGCCCCGCACGTCCCCCCCGCATGATCCCAGCAGATCTTTTTATCATGCCGGTCATCGACGATGGCGTCAACCGGACATCGCTTTGCACAACTTCGGCAGGATCCGTCAAAAAAATACAGACAGTAGGCACGGTGGTCTGTGTAAGGTCTGGGTGTTGGTTCGAGCTTCAGTCTCGCAATTACTGACCCCGCACGGTGGGCTTTGCCGACTGGCGTGATCAGTCCATCACACAAGCCAAACGTCCCCAGGCCGGAAGCATAGGCGGCGTGACGTTCAGACCATCGTGAGGCATAAGAGAACCGGGGAGAGATCTCGATTTTCCAGTGTGCAGACAAAGTCGGGGCCAGTGCATCAATTCCGTTATTTGCCAGGGATTTCACCAGATGACGACGCAGCGCCTCATTAAAGGCTTCTCCCGGAAACCGAGCCATGACCCAGCGGTCAGAGGGATAAAAATCCTCTGCCCCATTGTCTTTTTTGGTTATCTGGCGATGGGGCAGAATATAGCTGATAACAGTCAAATCCTCGGGTTTGCCGGGATTATCTGGAAATTCCAGATTGAAAATTTCTGCGGGTGTAAAATGAAACTCCCCCACATGCTCTTTAAAGCTTTCGAACACCGGATCACTGCCTGAACTGAATCCGACCAGCGCCCGATCCCAGGATGGTTCATCAGGATCCATTTTCATGGTGTTCTCGGGTGATGTTTGAATGAAATCGTCAATCACTTGTTGAATGTCAGCATGGGAATCTAAAACCATCAATGTTTCCTCGGTTGGCATGTGTGTTTAGGGGCATCCACAGTGGTCTGCATGATCCAGTTGTGCAAATACAGTCAGGGGGTTTTGATTGTAATGATTTACCACTTCTCCACCCAGGGTCGAAGGTCGAGTTCATGGGTCCAGGCACTCCTTTTTTGTTGATGGAGCATCCAGTAGGCGTCGGCAATATCTTCAGGATTCAGCACATTGTCGACCCGGGAGCCGTCGAATTTATCGGGGAAGTTCTCACGGATCCAGGGGGTGTCAATCGCACCGTCTATCACCAGATGCGCGACGTGTATTCCCTGGGGGCCCAATTCCCTGGCCATGGACTGGGCCAAAGCCCTGAGTCCGTTTTTGGCGGACGCGAAAGCTGCGAAGTGCGACCCTCCCCGGATACTGGCAGTTGCTCCCGTGAAGAAAATGGAACCCTGTTTTCTCGGTGCCATGCGGGCTGCGGCCTCTCGACCCGTTAGAAATCCTGCGAAACAGGCCAATTCCCAGACCTTTTTAAAAACCTGGGATGTGGTATCGGTAATGGGAAACCAGACATTCGCCCCAATATTGAAAACAACCACCTCCAGTTGACCGATATCGGACTCAATGGCATTGAACAGTCGAACAATCTGTTCTTCATCCCGTGCATCGATTCCGAACCCATGCGCCTCGCCGTCCTGCCTGCGGATTTTTTCGACCAACGCATTCAGTTTATCCAGGTGCCGCTCCCGTCTGACGACACAGGTTGTATATCCTTCCCGGGCAAACTTTTCTGCAACTGCAGCACCGGTGCCATCACCCGCTCCGACCACCAGACATACTTTCTTTTCGGGCATTGTTCGTCTCCAAAAAAATGTATCTATTCAGGTTCTGCTAAAGATGCTAAGACCTTCATTTCATTGAACTCATCCTCGACGGCCATCCAGGTTCGAAGCTGCGAGCCTCGCTTCTCATCTTCCGAGGTCGGTCGCTGCCATCGCCATCATGGCGATGCTGAACCACTCCCAATCCGTTCAATCACACACAGGTCTCGGGTCCTTTGGATTGATAACGGGGATGAATCGTTGCAGCCTTTTTTGAACAGTTCTGCAGAAGAGGGTTCGTTAGTATGCGAACCGTAACAAACCACAGACGCGATCTACATTCACGTTGACCTTATTTCAATGCGAGCAGCATTCTTCGCAAGAGAATGCGCTCCTCATTAGTGAATCCGGCCAGGAACGTTTCGTTCGCCTGAATGCGTTCATTGATCAGCGTTTCTCTTAATTCAAAGGCCTTGCCGGACGGCGATAAGCGAATTAATCGCTTATCTGTTTCATCATGGGTTTTAATGATCCATTCGCCTTCTGCCATGCGGTCCAGCGTACCGGACATGGTCGCTTTGTCTACCGTCAGGGTTTCTCCGATCTCAGCAGCGGTAAGTCCGGGGTTGCCCCAGAGCACCTCCAGAACCAGATACTGGACGTTGGTCAACCCGTATGGCTGCAAGCGGTTCTTGACGAGCTTCTGCCCCTTCTGGAAGGCCTTTGACAGCAGGAATACAAAACAATCAGAGGGGGAGGATGTTGGTTTTTCCATAGTCGTTTTTGATTTGTTCGTACACTAACCTATAAGCCATCGTTTTATCAGTCAATACTTTTTTCCTGACATGGCCTATTTCTGTCAGGTCTATTCCTATTGTCAATCCAAAAGGCCTCTGAATACGCTCCCACTCAGTTACGGAGACATCGGCAAATTCAACTTCGAACACTTCTGTTTTCAATTTCAATATTCCTCCAGAATAAGATCAGTGGCGCAGGACTCCGCGAATATGCTTACCGCCAGCACTTTCTGCCATTCGGCCAGGCAGATCGGGTTCTTTGCCTGGGTATCTTTTTTACAGCCGGGTTGCCGGACAATCCACTGTTCATGATTGACAACCGCTTTTTTCAACTGCTAGGGGAATTAACAGAGACGTTCCTTAATTCAACAGGATAAATCGGTTTGTATCTATTCAGCAAACTAACAAGGCGGGGTCGCCACAGTCATCAAGTTACACAGAGACCCGTCATGGTCAATCTGTCATTGAACTCATTCTCGATGGCCATCCATGGCCATCTTCCGAGGGCGGTCGTTGTCATCGCCATCCTGGCGATGCTTAACCACTCCCAATCCGTTCAATTACCTACC
>JAHJRI010000347.1 GCA_018830885.1 bacterium
ATCGGTATCCCCCTGGCGGAACGGTTGATAAACAGTTCAAGAAGGTTTTCAGTGGAGCCGGGGGGATACCGATTTGAAACCCTGGAAAACAGGACGTTTTCCCGGAGCACCAGGGACGGTTTCATGCGCGTTTTAAATCGGTATCCCCCTGGCGGAACGGTTGATAAACAGTTCAAGAAGGTTTTCAGTGGAGCCGGGGGGATACCGATTTGAAACCCTGGAAAACAGGACGTTTTCCCGGAGCACCAGGGACGGTTTCATGCGTGTTTTAAATCGGTATCCCCCGGGCGGAGCGGATGAGAAACAGTATTTAGCGGACTGCAGGAACCTGACTGGGCATTGCTGCCGGCTGGTTGCAGTTGGATCCCTTGAAAATGAAATCGGACTGCAATCAAAACAGGATGGCCACAAAAACAGATAGATATACGATTCTTGGCCACTATCCTGCATAGATGAAAAATCGTCTGGTCATCTCAAAGACAGTTGACGCTTCGCCATGGCAGTTTTATCCCCTTCATCTCAGGAGGCTTATGGTTCGTTTACTGAAAAAAAACCCAAAAGTCGTCATTCCCATTTTACTGATCTTTATCCTTTTTGCCAGAACCACCCAGGCCGCTACCGAGGTTTCCCAGATTTCGTGGACGATGCTGGTCTTTGGTCTGATGGGAGGATTGGCCTTCTTCCTGTATGGCATGGAATTGATGAGTGAGGGGATGAAGAAAACCGCCGGAAACCAGATACGGGCCATTCTGGCGGCTTTGACCCGCAACCGGGTCATCGCCCTGATTCTGGGCGCCTTCGTCACCATGGTGATCCAGTCCAGCAGTGCAACCACCGTCATGCTGGTCAGTTTTGTCCAGGCAGGGCTGATGACATTCGTTCAGTCCCTGGGCGTCATTCTGGGCGCCGACATCGGCACCACCGTCACCGCTCAACTGATTGCCTTTAAGCTGACGGACTATGCCCTGTTCATACTGGCCATCGGGTTTTTCATTCGCATCATCGGCAGGACAGACAATATGAAGTACGTTGGTGAGGCCATCCTGGGATTCGGGATCCTGTTTTTCGGCATGAAACTGATGAGTGACGCCATGAGGCCGCTAAGGGCGCTTCCCGAATTTATAGAACTGGTGAAAGGGCTGGAAAATCCGTTTCTGGGGCTGCTGGTTGGCGCCGTCTTTACCGCACTGATACAAAGCAGTGCCGCCCTGATCGGTATTGTCATCGTCCTGGCCCAGCAGAGCCTGATCACGCTGGACGCGGGGATTCCGCTGGTCTTCGGCGCAAACATCGGCACCTGTGTGACAGCAGGTCTGGCCAGTATTGGAACCCTCCGGGAGGCCAAGCGGGTCGCCCTGGCCCATGTCCTGTTTAAAATAGTCGGTGTCGCACTGTTTATCTTTTGGGTCCCGACGTTTGCCGATCTTGTCAGGGTGCTGGCCCGACAGTTCGATTCAGGTACGGCCCGGCAGATCGCCAATGCCCATACCATTTTCAATGTCAGCCTGGCACTGTTTTTTCTGCCCTTTACCCAGCTGTTTGCCTGGCTGATCATGAAAATCATGCCCCTGGAGCCGATCGATCCGGAACTGAAAATCGATGCCTGGAATCTCGATGAAACCAGTATCACGACCCCCGGTATTGCCCTGGATCTGTCACGGACCGAACTTGCCCGCATGGCCAAAATCCTGGGCAGAATGCTTGAAGCGATCATCCTGCCCTTTATGCCCAATGAACCAAAGCATGATCCGTACTTCCCCAAATTGACCCTGATGGAGGGGGTCGATATGCGGGAGGAGAAACTGGATTTTCTGGAGATCAAAATCAAGGAGTATCTCGTTGCCGTTTCCAAGCAGGGTATTACGGATAAGCAGGCCATTGAAATTTTCGGGATGATTTCCATCGCCAGTGATATTGAAAAGATTGGAGACCTGATCCACCGCAATCTCAAACCGTTGATTCCCAAGAAAAAGGCCCTTTCGTCGGACTTTTCCAACGAGGGCAAGGAGGAGCTGCTGATCTATCACTCCAAGGCCATCAAGCAGATCACGCTCCTGGAACAGGCATTTCTCGAGGTCGATCTGAACAAGGCCCGTGAAATCATGGCTTCGGAAAGAAGCTACCTGGATCTGGAACTCCAGTTGCGCTCGCGGCATCTCAATCGGCTGCTGAAGGATGATGTGAACACCCGGGAGACCCACGGCGTCCACATGGAGCTGATGGATATTTTAAAGCAGATTGTGGTCTATTCCAGCAACATCGCCAATAACTTCGCCACGATCAAGGCCTGATCCGGCAGCCCCCCCCTGCGGCCCGACGCCCCCATCCCCATGGGTCGGGCCGGACTTCCCTGACGGTGAGCCAAAAAAAGGAATGGGTCACCGCTTTTCCTGAGCTGACGCTGAATAGAACCAAAAAAGAACCCTTTACAGATTTATTGACGATCTGTAAGGGAAGTGAAACAGCACATGGTCAACCCTGTTTTCTGTTAACCCCGGCAGCAGACCAGTGAAACGAATTACCCCTTTTCGGTGTCTGACGGGTCAGCATGCTGCCGCATCAATCAAGGAGAGCAAGATGAATATCGGCGAATGGACAACAAGATGGGCCCAGCTCGATCCGAATGGCCCCTGTATCCAATATCAGGACCTGGAATTGACCAAGAGCGCCTTCAATAAGCGAATCAACCGCCTGGCCAGCGGCCTGCAGCATCTTGGTGTGAAAAAGGGCGACCGGGTAGCCGCATTGATGGCCAACAGCAACGTGTTCCTGGAAATCCTGTTTGCCACCTCCAAACTGGGGATCATCATGGTGCCCCTGAATTTCAGGCTGGCAGCGGCAGAACTGGACTACATCATCAACGATTCCGAACCGACTGTCCTGATCTATTCCCCTGAGTTTATGGCCGTGATCGATGAACTGGCCGGAAAACTCCCCTCTGTCAAAACCTTTGTCTGTGAGCTGTCTGGAAGCAATCCGGCCCATCTTGACTTCGAATCCTGGATTGCCGACCGGTCGGATGCGGAGCCGGTACCCGATGCCGAGGTTACCCTGGATGACGGACAGTTTATCATGTACACCTCCGGTACCACCGGAAAACCCAAGGGTGCCGTGCTGACCCATGGCAATACCCAGTGGAACGCGATCAACTCCATTCATGCCTATCCCGCTGAAAAATCCGATATCGGGGTCTGCTGCGCGCCGTTGTTTCATATCGGAGCCCTGGCGGTTTCCGCCATCCCGAATCTGTACTGCGGCGCCAAGATCATCATCCAGCGGTTGTTCGATCCCATCGGGGTGCTGAAACTGATCGAAGAGAACCGGGCCACCTCCATGTTCGGGATTCCGGTCATGTTCCTGTTTATGAGCCAGATGCCCGATTTCGAGAAGACCGATTTTTCCAGTGTTAAATACCTCCTGGCCGGCGGATCACCCTGTCCCAAACCCCTGATCGATACCTATCTCAAAAAAGGCGTTCAATTCTCCCAGGGTTACGGCATGACCGAGACCGCCCCCGGCATCACCGTCCTCATGCCTGAAGAGGCCCTGGAAAAACTCGGCTCCTCTGGCAAACAACTCTTTCACCTCGCAATGAAGATCGTGGACCTGAAAGGCAACGAGGTGTCCCAGGGTGAAACGGGTGAGATTCTGGTCAAGGGACCCAATGTGATCAAGGAGTACTGGCGGAGGCCGGAAGAAACCGCCAGAAACATCGTGGACGGCTGGCTCTATACCGGTGACATGGGATACCAGGATGAAGACAGGTATCTCTATATCATGGACCGGCGCAAGGATATGTATATCAGTGGGGGTGAGAACGTCTATCCGGCCGAAGTGGAGGATGTCCTCATGGGTTTCCCCCAGGTTGCAGACGCCGGTGTGATTGGCATTCCTGACGAGAAATGGGGGGAAAGCGGCATGGCCATCCTCGTCAAGGCTCCGGATACAAATGTCACGGAAGAGGAGATCATCGGCATGTGCAAGCAGAAACTGGCCAAATACAAGGTCCCCAAAAAGATCGCCTTTGTGGATGAACTGCCCCGCACCCTGACCGGCAAGATCCTCAAAAAAGAGCTGCGCTCCCGTTTCGGACAGGGCTGAACAACAACAGACCGGACGGATGTGCCGGTCTCCGTCTCACTTTTTTCAATCCAGAACCGCCGAATCATACTCAATTTTCATTGTACCCGACAGAGCATGTTGGTTTGGTTGTCATTCAGGTCTCGACCCTCGAGAAACCGACCTGCTGTTCCCTCGATTGTTTTCAGACCTGGCAATCCCCAAGGGTTTATATGCCTTCCATTGGTGACGCAACATCAGAATACAGATTTGATCAGCGCCTCCTGTATCCGGTTACTCTCAGCGAGAAGTGTCTCCCTGGCCAACAGTCTGTCAACTGAATGCTTATTTTGAGATAGCTTGAACCGGCCGGTCATCTCGAGAATCTCGATTTCAAATCCAATGACATGGTTTATCAAGTGCTGCATTTTTGCGTTTGCCTTATCCAGTACATACGGATTCGGCCCTGTTTCCAGGATACCCGCCATTTTTATCATTGAATCCATGACCGCATCAGCCGATTCTGTGATCACCATCCTCCCTTTTACATGAACCGCAATATAGTTCCATGTGGGTAACTGAGAAGATTCAAAGACGTTCGGAGAAATATAGGCATTGGGACCCTGAAAAATCACCAGGACTTTAGCATCACTCAGGTAAGTGGTATGTGGATTGTTTCTATCCATATGCCCGATCAGTACACCTGACTTTCCTCGATGTCGATCAAGAATCAATGGAATGTGGGTGACAATGATATCGTCCTCTGTGCGGGATATCATGGTTGCAAATCTGACCGTTTCCATAACACGGTAAATCTTTTCCGGGTCACGCTCCAGGTAGTATTCGGGTGGATACATATCAACCTCTGCTCACTCTTGTTCTTGCCGATGTTTTGAGATCGCGCGACATCATCCGGCATCTGATGCATGCCAACATAGCCCGCCATCCTCTGTAACGCTTGACCGCCTTTATCAATTCGAGGGCATCGACAGCCAACCCTCACCACGGCTTTTAAACCTGATGCCGCACCTATCATCATCGGGTGGGGACACACCAATGTCAATCATAAAACCCCAATTCCAGTTTCCCATGCGCAAGACGAATCCCCATGCACTGCGGTTGAATAGGAAAACAGGCCTCACGACAGGGAGTAATGACGGGTTTGAAACACGACACGTATTTTCATAATATGATAATAAATTATTTATATTATGAAATTTTTTGTTGACATTTTCAAAAACCGTCTGTAAAGGATAACTATAAATTATCATTATTTGTAATTTTATATTTCATATTATGATAATTTCTTCACATGCAGGTGATCCTGGTATGATCCCTCGGGGCTTCGCAAGTGATAACCATGTATATTTTCTGGATTAGAAAAGGGGGTTGAATTGTTACCATCAACTATCATAATGTGATCGTTAATGGTAACCCATTCACGAGTCTTATTCTTTCCGGTCGGTGACTGCAAATCTGGCTGGAATCCATGATCTCAGGATCGGATGCCGTGTTGTGATGGTTGATGTCTGAAAGGTGAGTAACTGAAAATATATAACCGTTATGGAAAAAGTCATGGAATCCAAAGAGAAAATCCGGAAAGATCAAACGGGTGCGCAGAGTGTGTTTCGGACAATCAGCCTGATCCGGGCGGTATCCAAATACAATGAAAAGGGCGCCAGATTATCAAAAATTGCCCAGGAGACAAATCTGCATGTGGCAACTGCCAGAAGGATTTTATCGGTTCTGGTTTCGGAAGGGTTTATGACGTTCAATCCGGTCACCAAGCTGTATCATCTGGGTATGGAGATGTATCACCTGGGGGGCATGGCCCACCAGGTTCATATCCGGGATATATTTCGACCCTTGATTGAGCAGATTGCCGTGGAAACAGAAGATACCGTGTTTCTGCTCATCCGCTCAGGATATGATGTGCTCTGTGTTGATCTGGTGGAAGGCAAATTTCCCATTCGCACCATGACGATCAGCATCGGGGATAGACGACCCCTGGGTATCGGCGCGGGAAGCCTGGCGTTGATTGCGTTCCTTGGGGCAAAGGAGTTTGAGCAGATTCTGGCAGTCAATGGGCCCAGATATCCGCAATACAACGGAATAACCGCTGCAACAATCCAGGTATTGGCGGCTGACTCTCAAAAACAGGGCTATGTCGTAAGCAGGGGGTTGTTTCATGACGGTGTAACGTCCTTGGGTATCCCGATTTTTCAAAAAAACGGTGACTTGGTTGCGGTTATTACCGTGGCGGCCATTGATAAACGGATGGACAATCGACGACAGAAGAAGATTGTCGAATACGTTAAAACCATGGCCGATCAGACCATCACCTAATGCTGTATAACAGTGAAACTCAGATACATGGAGAACAATATGAAAAAAGGATCATTGTTTTTTTTATTTCTTGGTGCCGTCCTGTTTTTTGCCACCCCATTGACTGCAGCTGAATACCCGACGAAACCGATCAAACTGATCGTCAATTTTTCAGCCGGGGGGACGACGGATGCAGCTGCCCGCCTGATGGCGTCAAAAGCTACCGAAGTGCTGAACCAGGGTCTGGTCATCATGAACAAACCCGGTGCCGGCGGAACGTTGGGAATCAGTGAAGTCGCCCGTGCCAAAAACGATGGATACACAATCGGGACATGTAATATGCCCGCCATTTCAGTCATTCCACAGATCCGGGAGGTCCCCTACAAACCCTTTGAGGACCTGGTTCAGATTGCGGCTGTGATGCCATATG
>JAHJRI010000029.1 GCA_018830885.1 bacterium
GAGGCGGGCTGTAGGCCCGTTGGAAAGCTATTCAGCATATGTCTTGCCATGAAAACCAGGCCCTGTATGTCATTGAACTCATTCTCGACAGGTGAGAAGCGAGGCTCGCAGCTTCGAGCATGCCTGTCTCCGAGGGCGGTCGTTGATATCGCCATCCCGGCGCTATCGAACCACTCCCAATCCGTTCAATCACATACCGGTCACGGACCCCATTAACTGAGAACAAGTGGCGAATAGGTACCAGGGCTGGTGAACCCTTGAGCCAGGCATCCTTCCGGAATGGTGGTTACCGGATTTTGCGTTGTGACATTGAAGCAATAAAATATACCAGGATAAAGGAAACGATGGTGAGGGGAATCCCGACGACAATTCCTCCGATAGTCATGGCGGCAAAGATTTTTGGTGTTTTTTCCAGCATGGCCAGGGCCACTCCGATACTCAGTTCTTCGGGAATCTCGAAGATCTTTTCCAGTTTCAGGATTTTTGCGCCGACAAAATAGGTGAGACTGTAGATAAAAGGTGCCGTAAATGGATTGGTGATGAATACTGCCAATGAGGCCGCTATTTTGTTCCATTTCAGGAAAGCGGCTAAAAACACGGCAATCGCAATTTGAAATCCCATGGTCGGACTCATGCTGACAAAAACACCAAGCGCAAAACCGAGGGCAATCTCTCTGGGGGTCCCTCTTATTTGGATAAACCGTTTATAAAACCGTTTTAAAAAATGGACTTGGCTCTCGTCCTTGTCTCGAGTATTCTTCATCGGCAAAATCCCTGTTATTTGCTCCGGTAAGACTGAAATTGATCTCCGCTTTTTCTCGATGGCGGGCAGCTGTTCACTGAAACTTAACCTTGGGTGCCTCTTTCGCTTCTTTCAGTGTTTCAAAAAATGGAGATTCCCTGAAATTGAACATACTGGCAATTATATTCGCAGGGAATGATCTGATGGCCTCATTATAAGCTTTAACAGCTTCATTGTATCTCATTCTTTCCACGGCAATTCTATTTTCCGTTCCAGCCAATTCATCCTGCAGGCGCATAAAATTCTGATTTGATTTCAGATCCGGAAATCTCTCAACGACAACAAGCAGTCGGCTCAGGGCGCCAGACAATTCGTTGTTGGCTGAAATCTTATCGGGGACACTACCTGCCCCCCCGACTTTCGCGCGGGCATTGGTTACTTCCACAAGGACGCTTTTTTCCTGGTTGGCGTATCCCTTGACGGTTTCAACCAGGTTCGGGATCAAATCATATCGACGCTGGAGTTGATTTTCCACTTTAGGGTAAGGAAGATTAGTCCCCCCTTTTCTGTACCTTTTTTGCCGATTCCCCAGGCTTTGTAAAGGCCGTTGACATAAACGTTGATGTCTTCATTCTCGCCGATTTCAGCAACGGTAGCGACAATAATCGCTGTTCCTGGTTTCTGCAAGACCTCCCGAGCCAGCATCTCCATTTTTGAGACACTGGCTGAATCAATAAATTTGGCAAAATCGTTGACCGCGCCCCGCCACGTTGGATATTTACCGGCGGCGAATGACTCGCAAGGCACCAGCAAAATTAATATGACCAGGGAGAGCCCGAAATATTTTCTGGTAAGATTTATCAGACGGATCATTTCATTTTTTTATCAAGAAAATAAAGACATCTTAGAAACGAATTTAGAATATCGCTGAAAGGGATTTGTCTGTCAAGATGGCAACAGAATTGGTCATGGCGGAATGGCTGCTATTCTTATACAAACCATCATGCCCCAGGTGGGACACAACTGGGTGACACAATGCCGGTTGTTGGTATTGAACTCGCCCAGCGACGGACAATTGCCTCTTGGATGTCCTGCCATAAACGATTTGACTAATGAGGCAAAGCATAGGAGGATATCTATCGACGTGTGATACGTATGATCACCAATTTGCCTATTCAGATTAGCTCAAGGAGTCCACATGAATCAGCCGGCATTTCCGGCCCCCCGACTGCTCGACAGGTTGCTCAGTGTGATCGAGCAGGAAATTGTGCCCCTCACCCATGAAGGGGTAAAAAAGGGGAACAAGGTTTTCGGGGCCGCTATCCTTCGCAAGTCCGATCTATCAACCGTCATCGCAGCCACCAACAACGAGACGGCCAACCCGTTGTGGCATGGCGAGATGCATGCCATCAAGCTCCTCTATGAGCTGCCTGAATCAGACAGACCGAATCCGGCGGACTGTATCTTTCTCGCGACCCATGAACCCTGCACGCTTTGCCTCTCCGCAATCACCTGGGGCGGGTATGACAACTTCTACTACCTCTTCAGCCATGAGGATTCCCGGGATGCTTTTCAGATCGGTCACGATCTGAAAATTCTGAAGCAGCTTTTCAAGCTGGGTCCCGGGGAGTACGCGCGGGAAAACGAATACTGGAAAAGCGTCAGTATCCGCAATATGATCGATGACTGTGAAGCGAGTTCCAGGGACGGTTTCTGGCAGCGAATCGAGGGTCTCAGGCAGAGATACGCTGAGCTGTCCGACATCTACCAGCAGAACAAGGGAAACAGAAATATCATCTTTCCCTGAGAAGCCCGGGTTGCTCCGGCCAGGAAGGCACAGGATCTCAGCGTTGGAGAGCAGCAGCGGGTCGAGATTCTGAAGGTGCTGGACCAAGGTGCCAATATCCTGATCCTGGATGAACCGACCGCTGTCCTGAGTCCACAGGCGTCCGACTCCCCGTCTGAAATCATCAATGATGCGGATGGGGAACGATACCACGGAATGACACAGATGCGTATAGAAATTCCAGGTATTTTCCGGGTAAGCCTTGGAACGATTGTACGTCGCCTGCTATCTGGAATCCGGCTTTCTGAGATGACGGTTTAGAAATTCCAGTACGATTTCCTGCACCTGGGGGGTTTCCAGCAATTCATGTTTATTGCTCAAGTATCCGGATGTGTAGACGACCGATCGACTCCCGTTGGTTTTATTTAAATAGCGCTCACAATGACCCCTGGTCCATCGGTTCTGAAACCATGGATCATTTGCGCCCACGAGCGTTAACACCGGTTCGCTGTCCGGGGCATGGATGCCTTCATACTCCGGCCACCCGGCGTGACAGGTCCATCCCTCAACAACCCTGGCATTCAATGATGTGCCTGGATCACCGGCATAAAAAGTGGCCGTGGTAATCCCGCCCTCGCTCAATCCCATCAGAAACATATTGTCTGCATCAACCCAGGGTAACGTTTTTGCTTTCCTGATGGCATAGCCGGCATCAAACTGCCGGATTCTAAGGGTCGCCCGGTAGAGAGATCCTCTATGGTTTTTTTCATCGCATGATTGGGGGTATTTTTCCCTGGCAAAGCTGACGGGGGCAATCACTGCAAACCCGTTTTCCGCCAAAAAATCGATTCTGCGACTCGTTCCAGCCCAGACACCCGAACAACCATGAAGGTATATGACCGTGGCCAGTCTCCTTTGCGGTGGAAGCGGTTTGTCCTTGAGATCAGACATGCTGGTTTTCAGGATGCGGTCCTTGTCGAGGGGAATTCTGACCAGGGCCCCCAGCCAGGCTCTCTCCATTTCGGCCGGATTTGACCAGTCACTCTCGGACATCTGCGCAGGCGGTGTGAACTCTTTATTACTGTTGTGAGTCCCGGCCCCGCCAGCGTTTTGTATGGCCGAAAGCAAAAACAGGATTATTAGAACGCTTAGGCAGATGATCTTTACTGGAGGTTGTCGATATTTGCTAAACATACTGTTTTCTGAATGTTCGGGTGTATCTATTCAGCTATAGACGCTAAGACCTGTATGTCATTGAACTCATTCTCGACGGCCATCCATGTTCGAAGCTGCGAGCCTCGCTTCTCATCTTCCGAGGGCGGTCGCTGGCATCGCCATCATGGCGATGCTTAACCACTCCCAATCCGTTCAATTACACACAGGTCTCAGCTTCTGCTCAGATAAAGTGGTGAATAGTTACGTTCGGGTTTTCTTTTAGTTGCAGTGCCGGATATCCACAGGTTGTGCCAGGAGAAAAAAAACACGGGGTTCAGCAGTGATCTCGGAATACACCGGCAATTCAAATCCAACGGAACACAAAGTGCCTTTCTCTGGAATGGCCTCCGCAGGAACATCCCCCGTTCATATCCCGGCTGGTTGTTACGCTATCCTATTTGAAAAAACACAAAAAATCCACCATGTCTCGAAACACCGATTGCTATCCCCCCATGGATACAAAATAGGTCGCCTATTTTTTTCTTGACTTAAGTATAATTTAATTATATTAATTAAAACGCAACAATTCGGTCCGGCTTTTGTCTTTGGTGCCGTCTCTCATTGGCGGAAAGCCCGGAAGTTACGCCGGAAAGAGCCCGGCAGGGATTCACCATGGGAATCTGCCGGAAGCGGATGTGGCTGGTTCCCAATCCGTTCAATCACACACAGGTACCAGCTACCAACGCAGAAAAGTGGTGAATAGTTTCTGACAACACATAACAACGGAACGATGGAAGCAGATATAACGCTGCTGGAGCATGACAACCGCAAAAGCAGCAACAGGATCCTGTTTCAGCGGATCCTGCGTCAAAAGACAGGTATCGTGGGTGCTTTGCTGATTTTGCTGTTCCTGTCGACTGCCGCTTTTCCCGGTCTTTATGCCAAAAGAGATCCGCTGGAGATGGATAAAAAACATCGCCTGGAGTCACCGTCCGACCAGTTTCTGATGGGGACCGACGAGTTCGGCCGGGATATATTCAGCCGGGTGGTGCATGGGTCCCGCGTGTCTCTGCAGATCAGCTTCTTTACAGTGATGCTGGCCAATATCGGCGGGATCGTCCTGGGGTTGCTGGGGGGCTATTTTGGTGGTGTCAGAGACAATATCATCATGCGGTTCATGGATATCATGTTTTCCTTTCCGTTTATTTTACTGGCGATATTGATTATCGCCATCACCGGACGGGGTATCTTCAACGTGATCATATCGCTGGCTGTCGCGTACCTGCCCTATTCGGCGCGTATCGCACGGGGTGCGGTGATAGCGGTCAGGGAAAATCAGTATGTGGAAGCGGCCAAAGCCTCCGGGGCCAGCGATCTGCGTGTGATTGTGAAGTATATTCTGCCCAATATTTCCGCCCCCATCGTGGTGTATGTCACGATGAGCTTTGCCTTTGCCCTGCTGGCCGAGGCCGGGCTGCAGTATCTGGGGCTGGGTGCCAGACCACCGACGCCCTCGTGGGGTCTGATGCTGAACGAAACCCGGGGGATAATCGAATTTGCGCCCTGGACCGGTATTTTCCCCGGGTTGGCAATCGCCCTGGCCGTAATGGGATTTAACCTGTTTGGCGACGGGCTGAGGGACTTTCTTGATCCCAAGATGAAGAATTGAGGCGGGTTTGGACAGTTGGCAAACCGAACCATCTTTGGAAACATCATTTTGGGCTGGTTTCTTTAAACAATCTTATTGAAAATAAAGGAGTCGCGTCATGAAAAGAAGAACATTCTGGTCCGTCATTCTGGGCATGTTATCGGTCCTGATTCTGGCAGTCAATGTCTCCGCAGCGCAACCCAAGCGAGGGGGGACGCTGGTATGGCGGGTGGGTGCCGAAACGGCGACCCTGGATCCCCACCTGGCCAATACCCTGGGCTCCACTGAATTGCTCAGAAATATCTACAGCACACTGCTGCGCTTTGACGAGAACGCCGCCATCGTACCGCACATCGCCAAATCCTGGAAGGTCAGCGCTGATGGCCTGACCTATACATTCATCCTGCGTGACGATGTATATTTCCACAATGGACGCAAACTGACGTCGAAGGATATTCAATACAATATCGAGCGAATGAAGGATCCGGCGACCGGATCCCCCCGGGCGGCCAGTTTCAGCCTGGTGGACAAGATCGAAACCCCGGACGACACAACGGTGGTGATCCGGTTGAAGGAAACCTTTGCGCCTTTCCTGGGCAGTTTTGCCGACGAGAATGCATTGCTCGTTCCGAAGGAGATTGTGGAAGACAACAGCATCACCAAAAAGGCGGTCGGTACCGGGCCCTTCACGATAGAGAAAATGGTGGCGGGGGATTATGTTCTGTTGAAGCGGAATCCCAGGTATTTCATCCAGGGGAAACCCTATCTGGACGAAATCAAGCTGAAACTGATATCGGAAAACTCGGCCATTGCCGCTTCCATGCGTTCCAAGACCATTGATGGCACGAACGTCTGGGGTGCCATGTACAGGTTCTTTGAAAAAATGAGAGATATCCGGATGCAGGATGTCCCGGTCTATTCCTGGGCGATGATGGAAATCAATACCTCCAAGCCCCCCTTTGACAATCAGAAACTGAGACTGGCCCTGGCATACGCCATTGATCGCCAGGAAATTATCGACTCGGTCATGCTGGGGAATGCCAAAATCACCGCCCCCCTGCCGGAAGGAATGGTCGGGTATGCAGCGGACTGGAAGTCACTGGCCGGATACGAGGTCGACCTGGAAAAAGCCAGAGCCTTGCTGAAGGAAGCCGGATATGAGAAGGGGCTCAAGTTCCAGCTGAAAACATCCACTGCTTATGCGCCCTATGTGCCCACAGCCCAGGTGATTCAAAGCAACCTGAAAAAGATCGGGGTCGAGGTTGAGATCGTACCCATGGAATGGGGTGCATATATCAAGGATATCACCAGTCTGGACACCTGGACGGTCTGTTTCCATTCATTCCCCTCCTATGGCGCCGATCCGGATAACTACCTCTACCGGTTCTTTCATACACAAGGGCCATGGAATATCGGATTCAGCGACCCGGTGACCGACGAACTGCTGGACCTGGGACGTCAGGTGACCGATGTCCCCAGCCGCCAGCTGGTCTACCGCCGCGTCCAGAAGCGCCTGGCGGAAATGGCACCGGTGGTCTATACCTGGCGGACCCGGCTTTCCTATGCCCTTCAGCCCTATGTCAAGGGGGTTATGCTCGGTCCGGTGTCAACCAACTTTGACAGTGCCTGGCTGGATAAGTAATTTCAGTGGATCTCAAACAATCGAATTCGGCATGTATACGTATATTGCCCGCAGACTGATACTGACCTGTTTTATTCTGTTCAGTCTTTCCATTATCCTGTTTATCTCCATTCATGCCATTCCCGGCACCATCGTGGAAGTCATGCTGGGTGTTGAGGCGACCACGGAAAACGTGGCCGCCCTGGAAAAAAAGATGGGATTGGATAAGCCCATCTTTGTACAATACCTCAAGTGGTTGTCCAACCTGGTGCGCGGCGATCTGGGCGATTCGCTGCGCACCGGAAGGCCGATTTTCGGCGAGATTCTGCAGCGGCTGCCGGTAACGTTGCAGTTAACGCTCTATTCCATGATTATTTCCATATTCATTGCCATCCCGATGGGAATGATCAGTGCCGTCAAGCAGAACTCCCTGGTCGATCACCTGCTGCGACCGATTTCCATTGTGGGGCTGTCGGTCCCCAGTTTCTGGTGGGGTATTTTGTTCATCATCCTGATTTCCTACTACATACCCTCTTTTTACTCGGGGGGGTACGTCAGTATTTTTTCCGATTTCTGGGGCAATTTCAAAGCTGTTTTCCCGCCCTCTCTGGCCATGGGTATTGGCATGGCTGCTGTCGTGACCCGTTTTACCCGTTCCAGCCTGATCGAGGTGCTCAAGGAGGATTATATTGTGACAGCACGGTCCAAGGGCTTATCGGAATTATGGGTCGTGGGCAAGCACGGTATGCGGAACTCCCTGATTAACATTTTAACCATCATCGGACTGCAGACAGCCTCATTACTGGGGGGCGCGGTTCTGGTGGAGGTTGTTTTTTCTTTGCCGGGGGTCGGCCGGCTGGTGCTGGATGCTGTTTTTCAAAGGGACTACCCCATGGTCCAGGGATCCATTCTGGTTATCAGTTTTCTTTTCGTCATGGTGAACCTGGTGGTGGATCTGCTCTACGGGTGGTTGGACCCGCGGATCAGATTGTCCTGAAGGGGGAAATCAATCACAACATCGAACCAGTGAGGCCCATCGGTCCATGTCAAAAATTCTGGAAGTAAAAGATCTGCAGGTTCACTTCAACACCCTGGAAGGCACGGTCCATGCGGTGAATGGTGTCAGCTTTGACCTGGAAAAAGGTCAGACCCTGGGATTGGTCGGGGAATCCGGCTGCGGCAAGAGCGTCACCGCCCTGACCATTCTGCGGTTGATCCCTTCACCACCGTCCTTTATTCCGGGCGGAAAAATCCTGCTCCACAACGAGAACCTGATCGACCTGCCCATCAAGGACATGCGCCAGATTCGGGGAGCCCAGATCTCCATGATTTTCCAGGAGCCGATGACATCTCTGAATCCGGTGTTTACCATCGGGCATCAGATCGCCGAAATTTTCCATATCCACCGCAAACTGGAAGGACAGTCCATAAAGGAAGCGACCATCGAGGCGTTGCGCAAAGTACAGATCCCTTCCCCGGAAAAACGTCTCAAAGAATACCCCCATCAGCTTTCCGGCGGTATGCGGCAGCGGATCATGATTGCCATGGCACTGGCCTGTAATCCGGAAATCCTGATCGCCGATGAACCGACGACGGCCCTGGATGTCACCATACAGGCCCAGATACTGGACCTGATGCTGGCCCTGAAGGAGGAAATGGAGACGGCTATTCTGATGATTACGCATGATCTGGGGGTCATTGCCGAGACAGCCCAGCAGGTAGTGGTCTTCTATGCGGGGAAAGTGATGGAGAGCGGTGCTGTCCGCACCATTTTTAAAAACCCGTTTCATCCATACACCATCGGACTCCTGGGATCCATGCCGAAACTGGGACTGCGCAGCAGACAGGGCAAGCAACGCCTGCGGGAAATACCCGGAATTGTGCCGGGCATGTTCGGGTTACCGGCAGGCTGCCTGTTTGCGCCACGCTGTGAGCAGGTCATGCCCATCTGCCGCAAGCAGGCCCCGGAGTTGAGAACCCTGGAAACAGGTCATCAGGTAAGTTGCTGGCTTGACCACCCGACGGGATAGATATGTTATGACTGAAATTCTCAATGTAGAACACCTGAAAAGTTATTTTCCCATACGCGGCGGAATCATGCTGCGCACCACCGGTTATGTGTATGCCGTGGACGATGTCACCTTTGGCCTGGAAAAGGGGGAAACACTGGGACTGGTCGGGGAATCCGGTTGCGGCAAGTCAACGATCGCGCGGACCATCATGCGTCTGATCGAACCCACCGCAGGGAAAATTTATTTTGATGGCAATGATATTACCCATTTGCCATTGAAGAAAATGAGAGCGCTGCGGAAGCATATGCAGATGATCTTTCAGGATCCTTACGCGTCGCTGAACCCGCGCATGAAAGTGGGACAAATCATCGGCGATCCCATGGCCATTCATAACATCGCCTCCGGCCGTGAAAAGCAGGATCGAATCACTTACCTGCTGGAAAAAGTCGGCCTGAAACCTGAACACAGGGACCGCTACCCGAAAGAGTTTTCCGGAGGTCAGCGTCAGCGTATCGGTATTGCCCGGGCACTGGCCTCTGAACCGGTGGTGATTATCGCCGATGAGCCGGTGTCGGCTCTGGACGTTTCCATCCAGGCTCAGATCATTAACCTGCTGGAGGACCTGCAGGAGCAGTTTGATCTCTCCTATATCATTATTTCTCACGATCTGACGGTCATTGAACATATCTGTGACCGTGTTGCCGTCATGTACCTGGGGCGTATCGTGGAAATGGCGCCATATGACGTGCTCTATACCCGGCCGCTTCACCCTTACACCGAAGCCCTGCTGTCAGCGGTGACGGTTGCCGATCCAGACCACCGGAAAAAAAGAATCATTCTCAAGGGGGATGTTCCCAGTCCCATCAACCCCCCTTCAGGGTGCCGGTTTCATACCCGTTGCCAATATAAAACCGATATCTGCGAGCATGAGGAACCCGAGTTCAAAGCAGCGGGTAACAATCAGTGGGTCTCCTGCCACTTGCGATAATCAAAGAGGGCGTTTGTCACCATGGATCTTACTGAATATGCGCGTTTTGATGGTCTGGGGCTGGCAGAACTGGTCCGGAAAAAAGAGATATCCCCGCAGGCACTGTCAGAATTAATGGTGCAGGGGGTTGAAAAAATCAACCCCGGTATCAATGCGGTCATTGAAGTTTACAGGGACCGCATCAGGGAAGTGAATAAGCGGTTCATCCCGGGCAGACCCTTTTCCGGGGTCCCTTTTCTGCTGAAAGACGCCAGTGCCACCGAAGCCGGCCAGCGTCAGGAAACGGGAAGCCGTTTGAAACAGGGTTACGTTGCCGAAACGGATGCATTTCTGACCACCCGCTTCAGGGAAGCCGGCGCGGTTCTGCTGGGTCGGACGACCTGCCCGGAAATGGCTTTGGCGGCAACCACCGAATCGATACTCACCGGGGCGACCCGAAATCCCTGGGATCTGGAGCGTATGGCCGGTGGCTCAAGCGGCGGTGCCGCTGCCGCGGTTGCAGCGGGGATCCTGCCCGTGGCCCATGGCAGCGACGGAGGCGGTTCCATCCGCATTCCGGCTGCCTGCTGCGGCCTGGTCGGGTTGAAACCTTCCAGGGGCAGGGTGACCTCCGGGCCGGATGCCGATGAGGGGATTTTCGGTCTGGCGCTGCAGTTTGTCCTCAGCCGGACCGTCAGGGATACCGCCGCCATGCTGGATGCCGTGACCCAACCGGCACCTGGTGATCCATATGTGATCAGGCAGCCCCGACGCCCCTTTATGCAGGAGCTCCGCGGTCCCACCGGAAAACTACGGATTGCCTATACGGCTAAAAGTTGGACAGGCAACCCCGTAGACGCGGAAATAGCGCAGAGTGTCAGAACAATTGCAGGTATGTGTGCAGAGATGGGGCATCATGTCGAAGAGGCGATGCCGGTTATCGAACTGGAACCCTATTACCATGCCCTGAGTGTGATGTGGGGCTCCTATCTGGTTGCGACCTGCAACCTGTATGCGGAATTGATGGGGCGTGCCGTTGATGCCCGCTACCTGGAACCGGTAACGCTGGAGATCTACCACTCCGCCACCGACTATACCGCGACCGATGTACTGACGGCAAAAGCTGAGTTAAACCGGACCAGCCGCAGGGTCGGACAATTTTTTCAAAACTGCGATCTTCTGCTGACCCCGACCATCGCCCAGCCACCGGCACCGCTGGGGACCATCCATCAGAACCAGCAGATATCGAGAGCGGACTGGTATGTCGGCACCTCCCACTACAATTGCTTTACAAACCTGTTCAATGCGACCGGTCTGCCGGCCATATCCCTCCCGCTGTGTCAAAGCTCGGCAGGGTTACCCATCGGTCTGCAGTTCGTCGCCGGGTTTGGGGAGGAGGCCTTGCTGATACGAATGGCCAGCGCATTCGAACAGGCGATCCCCTGGATTGACCGGAGACCACCCGTACATGTAAGCAACCCGTAGTCATTCCAGACCGGGGTGACCCGTTTCCGGAACGAAGTCCCTGACTGTTTTCCAAGTCAGTGACAACGGAATTTGATAAACGTTGTATGGTCGTCAGGGTTTATGAAAAAATCATTTGGACAGCGATAAAGCGGTTTCGTTAGACTTTTTGCAAAAACAACGGTTTTCTTTTGATCAATACCGGGACTATTTTATCGCTATTCACCACTTTTCCATCATTGTCGCCGGGTCAGCTTTTTTCAGCGCCGGTCACTGCTATGTTTTTTGCCGGTTTAACGATATTTCATAATTTCTTGCAGTAACATGGACATAGGACCCAGAATTAAAAAAAGTCGTGCGGCCAGGGGCTTAACGATTCGTGAATTAAGTGAGCGCGTCGGGGTGACACAATCTTATATCAGCCAGCTGGAAAACGATAAGGTAAATCCCTCCCTGGGGACCCTCAAAAAAATCGCGAACGCCCTGAATACCAATATGATTGAATTCTTTGAGAGCGATCGGGAAGATGACGATATTATTGTGCGCAAAAATGAGCGCATCGATTTCAGCTTTCCCCCCGGGAAATTCCGATCCCAGTTACTGGCGACGAATATCGCCCGGAAAGCGATGGAGCCGATTTACACAATTATTGATCCCGGTGGGGATACCATTGAAGCCTATCGACATGGCAGCAACAGCGAAGAGTTTGGGGTGGTCATCCAGGGAGAATTCCTTCTGGAAATTGATGGTGTTGAACACCACCTCTTCACCGGGGACTCTTTTTACTTTAAATCCAATCGTTCCCACCGGTATTCGAATCCGGGAAAAATACCAGCCGAAATTGTCTGGGTTATTTCACCACCATCCTATTGAACCCCGTGTTTCCGAAACACGACCTGCAGCATACCGTGACTGCAGGAAACAGATCAGGGAAACCGACCATGGAGGAACCAAAAAATGCTTACTGACCTGATGGCAGATCTCATACTGACTGCCGGCAATATCATCACCATCAATCCTGCATGTCCCCGTGCCGAAGCGGTTGCCGTCAAAAACGGGCGCATCCAGGCCGTGGGATCGGCAGCCGACATGGAACAACTGCGCGGACGGCAGACGGAGGTGATCAATCTCAAGGGACGCACCGTGGTCCCGGGATTCAATGATGCCCATAATCATATGATCAGCTTTGGGCTTAAATTGCAGATGGTTCTGCTCGATTATCCCCGGGTGAAGACCATTCAGGATCTGATTCAGGCGCTGAAAACGCGGGCTGCGACCCAGAAGCCGGACTCCTGGATCCGGGGGGCGGGATATGACAACAACAAACTGCCCGGTGGACACCATCCCACCCGCTGGGAACTCGACCAGGTCTCCACGGACCACTATATTGTGCTGCAACACACCTCGGGTCACATGTGCACCGTCAACAGCAAAGCCCTGGCACTCCTCGGTATCGACAAAAACACCCCGGATCCGGAAGGGGGACATATTGACCGCGACGCAAAGGGGGAGGCCACCGGTTTGCTCGAAGAAAAGGCTCAAAATCTGGTTTCCAGCCAGTTCTTTCCCCTAGCTACGGCGTCCATTGTTGACGCTCTGGGCGCAGCCAGCAGCCAGTATCTGAAGGAAGGGATTACCAGCCAGGGAGAAGCCGGCATCGGGATGCTGTCTCACCTTGAACTCCTGGGTTACCAGGAAGCGGTTCGACAGGGAAAGCTGAAAATCAGATCGAATTTAATGATCCTCGCAGAAACCCTGCTCGATATCGAGACCGGGGAGGGCCAGCCCTTTTTCGGCTTCCATCATGGTATCCGAACCGGGTGGGGTGACGACATGCTGAGGATCGGACCCATGAAAATGTTTTTTGATGGGTCCCTGATCGGAAAAACGGCCGCGGTCACGCAGGGCTATGCCGATGATCCGGACAAGCTGGGGTTTTATGCAGAATCGGAAGAGAAAATTCGTGACTGGATCATGAAAGGGCACCGCAGCGGCTGGCAACTGGCGATTCACGCCATTGGAGACCGGGCCATCGGCTTCATTCTGGATTGTTATGAAGAGGCCCTGACCGACCTGCCCAAAACCGATCACCGTCACCGCATTGAACACTGCGGGGTGTTGACACCGGCACTGATCGACCGTATCCGGAAACTGGGGGTGATTCCGGTCCCGCAACAGCATTTTATCGGAGAGCTGGGAGACGGTTTTAAAAGAGTTCTGGGACCGGAGAGAACCCGCTGGTGCTATCCCCAGCGCAGTATGCTGGATCTTGGCATTCCCATACCAGGCAGTTCAGACCGTTTTGTGGTCCAGGGCGCGCCTTTGCTGGGCATTCATGACGCCGTCAACCAGAAAACAGATTCCGGGGCGGATTACGTTCCTGAAGAGAAGATCACGCCTGAAGAGGCGATCCGGCTCTATACACTGAACTCGGCCCACGCTGTTTTTGATGAGCAGATCAAAGGCTCCATTCAGACGGGAAAACTGGCCGATTTCACCATCCTGGGAGCCGACCCCACAACCATCGCGCCCGAGGAGATTGCCGAGATCCCGGTTCAGGGCACCATTGTCGGCGGGAACCTCTGTTTTGAGAAAGGGTTGCTGTAAGGTATCGCGAAAAGATGAAATGATAGGAAACTGGTTTTTTGATGTCAGGCGGGTTTGGAATAGAAACACCACCAGGATTACAGCAAAAAAGATAGCAAACTGGGGAGGATTAAATATTTCTGAAATGATTTTTGGGCTGTCGTCAGACAGAAATCGTTTTCATACCAGTTTACCCCGGATTTGAAACACAAAGGCCCGGTCGCAGCAAATCCTATGAAAATGCTACTGAAGAATCACAGAGTAGATTCGGAGCACGAAGCGGCAGTCTCAGCGTTCAATGATTTTTTTGCATGGGATGATACACTCAATCCAGAAAAATAATTGAGTCACTGCGAAAAAATTTTGGTAACCAAAAAAACTCAAGCCACAATAAGTAGATAATAGATATTCTATTTCAGTTTTTAGGAAGGGTACGCGGTCATCTTTGATCACGTACCCTTTTTTTTTGCTACAATAATCCAAACGAAAACCAGTCAAATGAAAGTTCCTAAAAAACAGGAATTGATCAACTGGAGGCAATCTGGTGCAAACTAGAGGTAGAAACTGAGATATATCCAATTCAATAGAAAGAGAAGGAAAATGGTAGATATGATAAGCAAATATTTTCAACTCGTGAGGTGAAAAAAGTTAATTTGCCGCTATCTATTGCATAGAGGGGGCCTACAGGATTAATTAATCGAATTTCCTGTCCGTGCCATCAGGCAACCTCCCTGAAGTAATACTTCAACACTCCGCCGAACCGACTCCGACACTTTATTTTACCGGCTTTATCCTCGGAATCGATTTCTTGAGCGGGAAACAACTACCGATTGTCTTTGCATTGGTGATTCCCCTCTTTATGATAATGGATCGTGTATTCCTTCAAAGCTCTTTGTAAGCTCTTCTTGTCTAAAAATTAAATTCAGCGTGATGCATCATCTTCCGTGTTTTCGCAGCTAATTTTATGTCAATTTCCCATCCGTGGCTATCAAGCTGCTTTTCTATAGTAATATTTCAACGCCGTCTGGTCTAAATATTATTACCTCCCTCAATTCTTGATTTGAAGCTCTTTGCGGTTAGAATTTGACCATTTTCACATCCGTGTTACATATTTTTGAATTTGCGCACTTCAAGCATCGTCAATATTAACAATGGATAATCAAGAATGGAAGCCATGGAAGCGTTAACGTTAATCAGTGGGAAAGTGGAAAAGGAAATATTAAATCGGAATGAATACCTGGTCGCCGAAAATGAAATCCTGAAATCAAAAATAAAGGGAAGGATTGTTTTCAAAGACACGGAACGCATAAGACTTGCAAAAATGGGGAAACAGATGGGACTAAAAGCCTTAAGGGGCGCTGCATGCATCGTAAAACCCGAGACAATCCTAGTGGTATGTATCAAATTACTGAACGTTTAAAGTCGAGGGGGTTTCCATTCAAAACAATGGAAAACAGGATGTTTTCCCTCAAGTGTTTCCAAGAAACACTTGGCGTCCAGGGATGGATTCATGCGTGTTTTGAATGGGAACTCCCTCTAGGACAAGATGTGACGTTAATAGTCAATCTATTTGAAACAGTACACTAGGTTGGTATAGAAAACTCATCGCAAAGAAATTTGACGGATCTGATTTAATTATTTGATATTATTGGAGCAGACAGGGGGAGTCGCCCCCCCACCTACACATTACGAAGGTTTTCTATGCCTTTTGACGCTCCTTGTCTAGTATTTTAAAAAGTTAAATAAATACAGTAACTAAACCCTGAATATGTTAACCTCATACCATTGGGAAACGTTTTTGATAAGGTACTCACAGACACATTTAAGTCACTGCTCGGTCACTATACCGTCACTGAGATTTTGACAACAAATGATAATCGCATTCCTAAAATCCGATTTCTCTTGATTCATCTACTGTCCATGGATATACTTGGGCTATACAGTAATCTGATGGAGGCAAAATGCAAACGAAAATTCAGAAATGGGGCAATAGCCAAGGTTTAAGAATTCCAAAAGTAATTCTGGATGAAATTCAATCCACCGTGGGTGACGAAGTAGAAGTTTATTCTTACGAGGGCAAAATTATTGTTGAGCCAATCAAACAGATCAGAGGCAAAATCAGTTTAAAGTCTTTAGTTGAAAAAATACCCGAGAAATATAAGACACAAGAAATCGATTGGGGTGCACCGGTTGGAAAGGAGGAGTGGTAATGGCATATCTCCCTCAGAAAGGTGATTTTGTCATACTAACCTTCGATCCGCAATCAGGGCATGAACAAAAAGGCAGGCGACCAGCATTAGTTATCAGCAATACGCTGTTCAATCAACACACCGGATTGGCGATTGTTTGCCCAATAACGAACACCGATATGGATTTCCCTTTTCACGTCGCGGTCCCAGAAGATTCTTCACTCACTGGATTCATCATGGTTGAACAGGTGAAATCTGTTGACTATAAAAAACGAAAAGTCAAATACGTCGAGAAATCCTCAGATGTCACGCTGAGTGAAGTACTCAGAATTCTTGATGCCTGCATATACCAAGAAACATAATTTTAATTAACAAGCTCCTATCCGCAGTTAACGTTGGCTACGAAGACTTTCCCAAAAATAGCAATAACGAAAACTGTCCTGGGTAGGTTCGATTCCTACGTACCTCCGCCATTTTTTCCTATTATTTCTGATATTTGTGATTTTTTAATTAGCGAAAAAGGTTTAGCAAAAGTATAGCACCACTGCTATCCCTTCGCTATTGGCATGTTTAAAATCCCAAGACTCTCAGCACAACAATTCAACTTACAATATCGGGGATTTACTACCGTTAAGAAGATCTGAAGTCGGTTACGTATGATCAGCGCTTTTACTTCCATCCAATGTCAACGGTGTGATTTCCGACACCCATAGCGGGTCTAGGTAGGCCATTTTTTCTCTTTCCGGTTCCTCACCGGCAGTAGATGGATGAGATGAGATGATAGGAATTTGGTTTTAGCAGGTCAAGCGGAAATGAATCGGATTTGGAGATTTGGCATCAATATCTGGGGTTTTTGAAATAAATTAACGGTCTAAAACTGATTGCCAGGATGTTGTCAGGTTGGAATTATTGGTCTTCGCAGTTTTTTCCAGACTCGAAGCAGACGTAACCGCTCTTCGCAACCACGCTCATGACACGGGAAATGCTAACCCACAAGATCCGGTTGATCGGGTACTGCCCATCCGGTATCCTCGACGGGGATCCACACAATCTCCGGGGTATCTCTCTTCAGTGGCGGATCCCTGGCAGTCTCCTTTACAGGGATAAATTGCAGATGTGACGAGTGATATGCTTGAAAATGGGTGTAAAATGGTGGATGTTCCGGAGATTTGACACCTCTCAGTCGAAACAAGATGTACTTGACCATCGTCCATTTTTCGGTCGGAAAAATCCCGAAAAGCAATGTTGTTTGACATATAGACCAAATTCGAATTAAATTTAGACATAACTAATTTTTAGGGGGTATTATGAAGCTGTCAAACAACATCAAGCCAATTAGCTATTTAAAAGCTCATGCTGCAGATATCATTAGAAATATTGGTAATAACCAGGAGCCTCTGATTATTACCCAAAATGGAGAAGCCAAGGCAATCGTTCAAGACATTGAAAGCTTCGAAAAAGAAAGAGAAACAATGGCTATGTTGAAGATCCTCGCATTAGGAAATCAGCAGATTGAAAAAAGAGAGGTGATACCTGTATCGGAAGCTTTGGTTGGGATCAGGACAAAGAAAAGAGATACCAATGTCATATAAAGTATTCCTGACAAATGATGCGGTAAAAGATCTCGATGATATCTTCGAGTGCATTTATGTGCACGATAGTCCAGGTAAAGCGGAATATGTGCTCAATCAAATTGAAAAGGCAATTCAAAATCTAACAGCTTTTCCGGAAAGAGGCTCTTATCCAAGCGAATTACGAAACATCGGAGTAAAGCAATACCGCGAGGTATACTTCAAACCCTACAGATTAATATACCAAATAAGAAAAGAGACCGTTTATATAATGCTTGTTACAGATGGCCGACGTGATATGCAAACGCTTCTAAGTAAACGTTTGCTTGAGGCATAGCATATTTGGATTAAAATTTCACACCGTTTACATCTAAATTCCAGCCCAAATCCCAGACCGGTTTAGTCCTCTTTGTAGTTACCTTGAATGCACTTCCGTGAACTGGGACACACGAATTTTCCAGATAAAAATCTAAATTATCAAATAAATAGCCATGATTTGATAGAGTTGCAGCGAGTGCAGCAATAGATATGGAGAGTATTGGGGGTAAAATCGTGGAAGTGGTGCTTATTTTTCCCTTAGTCAATTGAAAGAAAATCAGAGTGCAAACAGGGTGCAGAATCAGTACACGATTCGGTACGATCCAGCACCCTAAAACTCAACAAAACTCACAATCTGCAGAAATCATTACTGTCAAAATAGGTTCGAACAACCATCTCATTTCTTAAAATCAGATGGTTGTTTGTTTAAATAAAGGAATTTGAAGAAAATGTCCGGGAGCAGGTTCTAAAAGGGCTATACTCCCTTTCCGGGGATGCGGCACCGGGAAAAAATTGGTTAGGACTTGACCACATCAGCCTTCCTTGGATCAAAAATTTCGATTTCTGCACTATCAGAAATATATTCGCTCCCACAGCTGTTCTGCAAAATCGCTTATCGGCAGGCATTGTACCCCTGATTCAAAGCGTTTAGGAAGGGGATCGTTGCTTACGATCAAAAGGTGCTTAAAGGTTCCCTCTTCAGACAGCTTGAGCAGGTTTTTTTGATCACGTGGTGTAATATTCTTTGAAGCTTTCACTTCTATGGCGGTATGGTCTGAAACGATAAAATCCACTTCCAGCTGATCACGGGTTCGCCAGAACGTTAAAACATCGTCTGTCCGATGGTAGGCGATAAAGGCACTTAACTCCAGAAACACCGCTTGTTCGAAAGCGATCCCTTTATCATTGGGATTAAGCTGTTTGATGCGGTTTATCGCATTACTGATTCCGCAATCGATGAAATAAAACTTAGGTGTAGCAATGGCCTTTCGTCTTTTGGCTCCTTTCCAGGGATGGATCATTTTTGCTAACAGGGTATCCTGGAGTATTTCAAAATGTTCTCTTATTGTGTTGGGATGAACCTGTGCATCGTTGCCAATCTTGGTAAAATTGATGACCGAGCCGTTACACAATGCACATGAAGACAGGAATCTTGAAAAGTTGGCTAGATTCCGTACATTTGCTTCCAGTTTGATTTCTTCATTCAAATAGGTGTCGATATAATCTCTGAGATCCTCGTATGGTTCCTCACTCAGGTATACCGATGGCAACCCGCCAAATGTCAAAAACCTGTCCAGATTGAAATTCCCTGCCTGCATAAGCTCATGAACGGTCAAGGGATACAGCTCTGACCGACGGGCTCTTCCCCCCAACATGTTAGCATTTTCACGCTTCAGCCGCCTTGCACTCGATCCAGTTAGAAGGAACCGAAGATTCCTTTGGCTTTCAATCAGTCGATGCACCTCATTGAGCAATTCGGGAATTCGTTGAATTTCATCTATAACAATCAGATTTGAAGGGCTCGCTTTGATCATATCCCAAAGTTCAGCTGGGCGATTCTGAAGTGTCAAATAGACATCTGAATTCAACAGATCAAAAATCAAGGCTTTTTTCGTCAATTGCTGATGAATCAAATAGCTCTTTCCGGTAGCCCGTGGACCAAACAGAAAGTGACTTTTTTTGCTCAGCAATAAGGGTAAATCCAGGAACCTTTTCAAAATCTTATCTCCTATTGTGTATTTTACCGTATAATTCATAATAGAAGATAAGATTTTACTTGTCAAGATTTCATGTTTTCCGGGTGTGTCAAAAAGCTTCAGGCATATGCACTGATGTGGTCAGGTAAAAATGGACACAGGGTTAAGCATATACAAAGGTTGGCAGCTAATAACCCAGTCAGTATAGAGATGAACAGGATGGCTACCGGGTTCCCTCTCACGATGAGTTGCGGCATGATAACGACCAGTTGCAGTGTCAATAGAAGATCCTGCAGACAAACATCAATCGTCTCGGCCATGTGATCATCCATATGATCTTTGGCCATCAGGGCCGAGCCAACACACCCCATAAGCTCAGGATACGGAGGGACAACAATTTTCCTGCCGGTCCGGGCTGCCATGGCCAGAGCCACGGATTTGTTGAGCGCCACTCCCCCCAGAAACAAAAGGTTCTCTCCGATTTGCCGGGCACCAGCGATCCGGGAGCAATAATTATCGGCAATGGAGTAGACCAGCCCGGCAATGACATCATTTTTTGTGGCGCCCTGCTGGAGCGTATTCCGCAAATCAGTGTTGATAAAAGCCGCACAACGTTCGCCGAAGGAGATGGGGTGCTTACTTTTGATTGCCATACTGCTGATCTCCTTCATCCCCACGCCCATATCCACAGATATTGATTCCTCCAGAAAGCTGCCGGTTCCAGACGAACAGCCCTCATTCATGGCGTAGTCAATGGGAATGCCGTTCATGAAGGAAATAAACTTGGCGTCCTGCCCCCCAATTTCAAACACTGTATCCACATTCGAAACCTCCTGGGCTGCGGCCCTGGCGTGGGCCAGTATTTCGTTGTAACTCAGGCAGTTCTCCAGATATACCGATACCATCTCCCGGCCCGATCCCGTGGCCGCCACCTGAACGATACGGATAACTTTATCACCGACCTGCTCCAGCAGGTTGTGAAGACACTGTCGAGTCGCTGCGACCGGATTTCCCAGTGTCCGCAAATAACAGGCAGCATCCACCAGGTTATCTTCAGTATTTAGAAAAACTACCTTGGTGGTGGTAGGGCCGGCATCGACCCCCAGGATATAGGAACCCTTCTCACGGACTGATGTCGCCTCAAAGCTTCGAACCCTGTAACCCAACAACTTCTCACTGGCGCTCAAGGGCTTCATCCGGTCGAAACCAATCGGTGATTGATTCAACCCGTTATCGCCCGGCACGATGACGGGATCCTGAGTAGACTCAGCTGCAAACAGCATGGCGCCAAAGGCCTCCAGATAGTGTCTTTCGGGCAGACAGACGATTTCACTATTTTTGAAAAAACCTTGAATTATTCAAGAAATAATTCGTTTTTTGAGACACCGCCCGCAATGACGATCTGGGCGATTAGCCACTGGGCTGCTTCAACCATCTCGGATACTTTTTTGGCCAGGTCATATACCAGGGAGTCGGCGATGTCTCCAGGAGAGCACTGGCCTTTGTTCAACTTGTGAGTAGCGTCCAATTTACAGTGAACCGAGCAACGCGTGGCCAGTTCAACCCGCTTCCCTTCCACGGCAGCCGACAATCCCTCTTCCAGGGACAGGCCCATACGCTGAAACTGCTGGACGATGAACTCTCCAGTCCCTGCAGCACATTTGGATGAGGAGATGATATTTCTCACCTTCCCCTCTCGCAGCGGAAAAACGCTGAACGTTTCCCCTCCGAGGGAAAGCAGGATGTCCGGCTGAAGTTGGTTATGGTCAAGTGCTTTCTCCAGGCACTCTGCCTGGGGTCGATAGGGAAGGTTGAAAAAGGCCCTTGCAGCCTGTCCCGTAACAACAGCACAGGAGTCTATTGAGGATTTGTGGTCGGACAGAATTTTTTCTATCGTATCACTGGGATTGCCACCATGGGATTTGATTTCTGTTATGATTTCACCAGAAGCGGTTTGGCGAACCCATTTTACAGTCACTGAACCGATCTCGATTCCTTCAAAATTTACAGTCCTTATTATATATTATATAATCCGGGGGCACCAAATTTGTGTGGGTATGATCAATCTGTCATTGAACTCATTCTCGACGGCCATCCATGGCCGTCTTCCGAGGGCGGTCGTTGACTTTGCCATCCTGGCTTCGTTTAACCACTCCCAACCGGTTCAATAACAGACCGATCATACCTTCAAGGGTACCCACATGTTTTTGGTGCACCCTATAATCCTGGAAAATTGTATAAGAAGCAGCATTGAGGTACCCTAAGCCGCCACCGAATAATCTTTGACAGTAGCTAGTGATCGTAAATTGCTTTTCCTCTATCAGACAAAACGCATCCCATTTTTCAATGTTGGTAAATATCAGGCGCGATTTACATCGATTTTCGAAGCGTCCGTCTTCGATGGTGAAACCCGGGCAGTAAATTCTCGACATCAAGGGCGGCAGAATTATTTTAACAGACGGATTTATCGTTCACATAACCTCCGGATCCGCTAAAAACAGTTAACTTAGAAAGGGAATACTTTTTTCACCCCACGCCATTTTTGTCTGTAATCCACTGATCCATTACAATCCAAAAAATATGTTAAAAAAAGTAATTGTTTTAAAAGCGAATGAAGCCGAGCTGATGATTTTTTACTAAATGAAGGGTGTTGAGAAAAAACCGGCAAACGCTTATTATTCCTTGCTTTAAACGGAAGAACCTCTATAATGGTATTATGATACCCATAAATATCATATAATTAACACAAAAATAGAGGTTCCCCATGCA
>JAHJRI010000348.1 GCA_018830885.1 bacterium
CAATACCTTCGGGGCTGAGCGAAAATTGAACTGAATAGATACGTCTTTCCTTCAGACTGGGGTTCCCATGATGTGGGTGTGGGAGATGGAACGGTCATCTCCCAGCATCATCAGAACAAAGAGACGCTCCTCCAGTGTCTCTGACACGGCTATCCGCCTTTCCATCAGCGGGGTGGCATCGAAATTCAGTACGGTGAAGTCCGCCTCCCTGCCCGGCAGAAAGGAGCCGATTCGGTCCGCCAGTCCCAGTGCCGTTGCACCCCCCAACGTCGCAAGATAGAATGCCTTCAGGGCGGAGAGACTCTGGCCCTGCAGCTGCAGCACTTTGTAGGCTTCTGCCATCGTCTTCAGAATGGAAAAGCTGGCGCCTCCCCCGACGTCTGTCCCGATTCCTACCGGAATACCGGCCGCTGTCATGTTCTCCAGGTTGAACAGCCCACTGCCGATAAAGAGGTTTGAGGCAGGGCAGAAGGAGACCGCGGCTCCGGAAACGGCAATCCGTTCGATCTCCGCAGGCGATAGATGAATGGCATGGGCAAAAGTGGTGCGGGGGCCCACCAGTTCAAACCGTTCGTAAACATCCAGGTAATCCCGGCTCCATGGAAACAGGGTCTGGATCATGTCGATTTCAGCATGGTTTTCAGAGAGGTGGGTGTGCAGATACAGACCCCCGCGGGAGTTCAGAAGATCTGCCGCCTTTTCCAGCTGGGATTCGGTGGATGTAATGGCAAAACGGGGTGTGACCGCGTAGGAAAGCCGACCCTGACCGTGCCATCGTTCGATCAGTGCCAGGGAGGCATGAAACCCTTTGGTGTTGTCATCCAACAGATAATCCGGTGCGTTGCAGTTCATCAGGGTTTTGCCTGCTATCAACCGCAGGTTTTTTTCCAGGGCTTTCTCAAACAGGATCTCCGCCGACTGCGGATGCACCGTGCACATCACCTGGGCCGTGGTGGTCCCGTTCCGGAACAGCTCCTGCAGAAAGAAATCGGTCACGTCGGCGGCGTAACCGGCATCGGCGAACATTCCCTCCCTGGGAAAGGCGTATTTTTCCAGCCACTCCAGCAGCTGTTTCCCATAGGAGGCAATGATATCGGTCTGGGGATAGTGGATATGGGTATCGACGAAACCCGGAATAATGAGCCGGCCGCTGTAATCCGTGATATCCGTTTCCGGGGGCAGGGTTTCGGCCAGCTCGGCAAAGGGGCCTGCCGCTTCGACAAGTCCCTCCCGGACGAGCAGGAGCCCCTCTTCATAGTATGTGTATGCTTCCTGCGAATCGGACCGGTCCGGGTCTGCGGTAAAAAAAAGGATCGATCCTTTGAACGCCTGCTGTTTTTCCCGGTCTGGATTCATAGCGGTCCTAGCCTGGTTGGTGGTTGGGGTTTCGGTGTTTGGGGGCGGCCCTGGTTTCCGGAACTATTTCAGGACATCGACGGCGGTGAACCGGTTGGCGGCGCGGATTTTCTTCAGATAGTTGTAAACGGTGAAATTGGAGACCCCCAGCAGTAATGCCACCTGGTTGATCACACCCTTGATCTGAAACACCCCTTTTTCCTCCAGGATTTTGACGAGGTGCACCTTCTCTTCCATGGACATGGTGGCGGGTCTTTTTCCCACGCTGTCCACGGCCTGTTCAAAAAGGGTATCGATGGTGCTGTCCACCGAGAAGGCGAACTTTTCCGATATTTTGCGGGTTTCTCCCGTTTTCTTGATACCGGCGAAGAGACTCATGGCCTGGATGGCATTCAGATAGTCGGTCACATCAAAATTGATGCAGAAAGCGGCGATCACCTCGCCACTGCTGTTGCGGATGAAACTGGTGGATGATTTCAATTCGCGGCCGTCGTCGGTAATGGTCTTGAACCCAGTTTTATCCTTGACGGCGCTTCCATGCTCCACCAGTTCCCGGATGATGGTATCGGTCGCCGGTGCACCGATCTGTCGCCGGGTGACGTTGCCGGTGATATAAACGAGGGAGGTGGTGATATGTTTCAAATCGTGAATCGCCACTTCGCAGTGGTCACCAAATGTGGCAGTCAGGGAGTCCGCGATCTGTTCCAGGATTCTGAAGATATCGTCCCGTCCCTCCGTCATTGGTTTGGCTCCCCGTCCGTCTGCAGACATTTTTCCGTAACGGTGATCACGCTCTGGTAACCCGTGCAGCGGCAGGTGTTCCCGGCATGGGCCTTTCTGATTGCCTCGCGGGTGACGGCATGACCCTTGTTTTTCTCGACAAAGGCAGTGGTTGCCATGACCAGTCCCGGGGTACAGAATCCGCACTGAACGGCGCCTTCATCCACGTATGCCTGCTGAACCGCTGAAAGGGTGTTGTGCCTGCTTTCTCCCTCAACCGTGCGGATGGATTTGCCGTCCGCCCAGACAGCCAGGTAGATACACGAGTCGATCAGGACGTCGTCGACCAGGATCGTGCAGGCCCCGCATTCACCGACACCGCACCCCTGTTTGATGCTGGTCAGTCCCATCTGATCCCTGAGCACTTCCAGCAGGGAGGAACGGATATCGATGGCCATCGACTTTTTGCGACCGTTGACGGTCAGGTGGATCATTCGGTTCACTGGTTGGTACCTCCTGCTTGGTGAATGGCGTTGCGCACGACGCGCCCTACCAGTTCCTTGATGATGTGGCGCCGGAATTCCTTCGATGCCCGCCAGGACGTGCGGGGGTTGACATCCTCCGCAACGGCCGTTTCGATTTTTTTAAGCAGTTCTTCGGTCAGCGGCTGGCCGCGGGCTACGGATTCGGCGTGCCGGCAGCGAATCGGGGTGGGGGCAGCGACACCCAGTGCCAGTCTCAGGTCAACCAGGGTATGGTTGCTGACCTTGCAGGTCGCGGCACAGCCGATGGTGGCGATGTCCATCGCTTCCCGCATGGCAAATTTATAGTAGTCCCCGGCATAGCCGCGGTAGTTTTCCCGGGAAATGGCAAAGGCGATCAGGATTTCGTTCTGGGCCAGCGCCACTTTTCCCGGTCCCATGAAAAAATCGGACAGGGGTGTTTCCCGTCTTCCGGCCGGCCCCTGGATGATCAGTTGTGCCTCCGAGGCAAGCAGGGGGGAGGCGCTGTCGGCGCTGGTGACGCCGTTGCAGATATTCCCGCCGATGGTGGCGATATTCCGGATCTGCGGCCCGCCCACTGTTCCGGCGGCCGTATGCAGATGGGGCAAATGGTTGCGGATGATATCTGAAGCCAGGGCGTCCGAAAAGCGGACCCCGGAGCCGATCAGCAGGGTGCCTGCGGCATCGATGGCACACTGCTTGAGTTCGGCCAGATCGTGAATATCCACCAGGTGCCCGAACGCTTTTTTTCCATCCCGCAGACGGATCAGGAGATCGGTCCCCCCGGCGATGGGTTTGGCTTCCGGATTGGCTGACAACAAGCGGATGGCATCGTCAACCGAATCCGCTTTTTCGTAACTTTGGATGGGAAACATGGGGTCAATTTCTCCACTATGATTCAATCAGACCAGCTTTTTGAAAATGACGAAACAACACCTGCGGGGTCAGCGGGATTTCGTTGATGGCGACTCCGGTGGCATCGAGAACCGCATTGCGGATCGCGGGCGGCGGTGTGATCACCGGCGGCTCCCCGAGAGATTTGTTCCCGTACCGGGCCGTCGGCTCGACGGTCTCCACGAAGGCGGTGCCGATATCCGGCAGGTCGATCGCTGTGGGAACCTTGTAGTCCAGCATGTTGTTGTTGTGAACCTTCCCGCTGACCGGATCGATCAACACCTGTTCCAGCAGTGCGGCCCCGATACCCATGGCGACGCCACCCTCCACCTGGCCTCTGGCGGTGGACGGGTTCAGGATCACCCCGGAGTCGTGGACGTTGAATATTTCGTTGATGGTGATCCGGCAGAGGGGAATATCCACGGTGAGATCCACAAAGGTGCAGCCAAAGGTGGCCGGGTTGGCCAGCGTCTTGAGAGAGACGTCCGCAGTCAACTGCCCGCCCCTGTCTTTGTGATAGTATGCATCCAGGGCCAGGTCGTTCAGGGATAGAACCTTTTCTCCCGGTTCATGGAGGGACACGATGTCATATCCCCGGATGTCAAGACTTGTCGCCGGCCGGTCAGTCATGGTTGCCGCGTAGGCCAGGATCTTCTCCCTGAGCTCGGAGGCCGCCTGATACACCGCGTTTCCAACGATATAGGCCTGTCGTGAGGCGTAGGCCCCGAAATCAAAGGGGGTGATATCGGTATCCTGGGTCGAAACCATATGGATGCGGTCCATGGGCAGCCCCATCGTCTGTGCGACCATCTGTGCGACCACGGTATCGGATCCCTGCCCGATTTCCGTGGCTCCCGTCTGCACATGAACGGAGCCGTCCTGGTTCAGAATAATGCGAGCGCCGGCCACCTCGACATTGATCGGATAGGTCCCGGTGCCATAACTGAAACAGGCCACGCCCAGTCCCTGTCGGATGGGTCCCTCCTGCAGGAGGGGTCTTTCCGACTTTTTTCTGTCCCACTGGATCAATGCGCGCCCTTTTTCCAGACATTCGATCATACCACAGCTCAGGATGGGTGATTGGTTCAGCGGATTCAGATCCCCCTGACGGGCCACGTTTTTGATTCTGAAATCCACCGGGTCGATCCCGATTTTCCGGGCGGTGTCCTCCACTGCGGATTCCATTGCAAAGACAACCTGGGGCGACCCGTATGCCCGCATGGCGCCGGCAATGGGGATATTGGCATAGATGGTCCTGGCATGGTATCCGATGGCGGTTCTCGGGTAGATCAGGGTATTCTTGCTCCCGGAGGCAGCCGCGATCGAGTGGCCGTGAGAGGCATACGCCCCTGTCACAAACAGGCCGTCCATATCCCGGGCGACGATCGTGCCCGCTTTTGTTGCCCCGATTTTTACCGTGGCGATCATGGGGTGGCGGTTTCGGGTACAGAGCATGCACTCTTCCCGGGTCATGCAGATTTTCACCGGTTGACCGTCCAGCTTCAGGGTCAGGAAGGCCAGCATGGGTTCGAGAATCACATCCTGTTTGTTGCCGAAGCCCCCGCCGATATACGGTTTGACAACCCGGACCCTGCCCCAGGGGATATCCAGCGCCTGTCCGACGATGCGTCTCGCAATGTGGGGAATCTGGGTAGAGGACACAATGACGATATGCTCCAGGTCGTCCATATAGGCGAAGGCGGTATGGTTTTCGATATGCACATGCTGTTGCATACGGGTTTCATACTGCCCTTCGTGGATCACTTCTGCACGGGAGAAGGCCTCTTCCAGGTCGCCGCCGCACTGAAAGCGGTGCTCCCCCATGACATTGGACTGGCCGGCATGAATTTCCCGGGCGTCTGCAGCCAGAATCTGTTCCGGTAGTACCAGGGGCGGATAGCTTTCAACCTCGACCTTGATTTTCGCCAGGGCGGCGTTGGCAGTCAGTTCATCCTCGGCGACCACAATGGCGATTTCATCCCCCATGTAGCGGATATGCCGGTCCAGCAGCAGTTTATCGGCCACATCGCCATGGGAGGGATCCAGGGAGTAGGGATGACCGGCGGTGGCATACCGGATCCGGGGAACATCCTCGTAGGTGAAAATCGCCACCACCCCCGGCATGGCTGCAGCCTCCGACACCTCCAGGGAAATCACTCGGCCGTGGGCGATGGTGCTCCTGAGATATTTGGCCACCAGCATGTCCGGTCTGAAAAAATCATCCGTGTACTGTGCCCGGCCGGTGACTTTTGCGACTGCATCGACGCGGTTGATGGGTTTGCCGACTGTCATAATGTTATCCTGTTGAAAGTAAATATAGATACAATGTCGTCACCTTGAACAAATGGTTCCGCATCAGCAGTTCCGATTTTCAAGAAACACATGCATCCTTCCTGGAGTTCCGGGAAGCCATCCCAGGCTTCCAGGGTTATTGTAAACCCGAACCGTTGGTGCTTGACAGGAAAAGGGGGTTAAAGTTCACGGCATTGAATATAGATAAAGGTTCAAACATTGTATTCAGAGAGTACCGCTTCCAGCACGGCCCCCCCCAGGGCGCGGGCTTTATCCGAAATGGTATGGCAATAGCTGCGGTTGCCCCGCGGATCAATGTCCCCGATCTTCAATCCCTGGTGCACCGTTGAACCGGGTCTGATCAGTCCCCGGATGACACCGTCAATTTCTGCCCGGACGGTTTGCGAATCGACCGCACCCACGGCGTCGCCGGCTCTGACCGGGTCACCGATGGACCGTTCTGTCAGGAAGGGGCCGTCGCAGGGGGCCCTGAGAACCCTGTCAATGGTATGCCCTTCGATGTTTCCCGGTACGCCGGTGTTCTCGGCCGCTTTTCCGGTTTCAAGCACGCGTCCCAGGTCGTGTCCCCGGTTGGTTTCGATGACCCGGTGAACATCCACCCCGGCCGTGAAGCCGGGACCCATGCCGATAACCAGCGGAGCTTCGCTTCTGTCCGTGCCCAGGTTTTTCTTGGCCAGGATGGCATCGATGACAACATCGAAGCGGATCCGGCGGCGGATTTCCCAACCCGGGTCAACGATCACTGCGATGGTCGCTTTCTGCCAGGCGGCGACGATCTCCTCCGGGGTTGTCGTCCGGGTAGCGGTGATTCCCTCCACAGTGCAGGTGTCTTCAATCACTGCTTCACAGAAAGAAACCGCCCTCCTGACGGCCAGCGGGTGGTGCGTCTCTGCCATGACAATCTGTCTCAGGTTGGCTCGATACAGGCGGCAGGCAATCCCGGTGGCCATTTCACCGGCTCCCTTGATCAGTATGTTCAGTTGATGCAGATGTCTGGCGGTCATGGGGCCATCCGGTTCAGGGTGCTGGTGCAAACAGGTAAAACGGGCTCAGGGATCTCAGCAGGACCACCATTTCAGCCGCCTGCGCCAGATGAATCGACTGCAGACCGTCTGCGTTCGGTCGGACCTGTTCGACGGTCAGCGTGTCAGCGTCCATGATGACCCGGGCTTCCGTCGTGGTATAAGTCAGTTTGCCGCCGTCCAGGACCATGGTGGTCTGAACTCCGTTTTTTCTGGCGATGAGCATGTTGTCCTTCATAAAATAGGCGTCTTTCTCTTTTTCAAACGCATCCCGGGAGAGACAGAACCGGGGTTTGGTCCGATATGGCGCACCAGCGGTCGGGCAGAAAGTGGTGCAGCTGCCGCATTCGTTGCAGAAATCCCCAATATTCAGGATCTGGCGGGATTCCTCGATTTCCAGGCGGCCGGTGATGTCGACGCTGAAGTTTCCGCCCTTCATCCGGATAAGCTGCAGCGGCAGTGACATCTTCCCGGTCGGATAAACCACATTGGCCCGGTTGGGGCAGACGGTGGTACAGATCGCACAAAACAGATCGCACGAGAGACAGCGGCTTGCTTCCCTGCGGGCGACCGTCTCCTCAAGGGTGATGGTTGTCAGTTGGAAGCCGGTGGCAGCGCAGTTCCGGATCTCATCCTCAGGCAAACCGAACTCCCGGTGGGCCAGCTTGACCTGGTATTCAGCGAATCCGTTTTCCTGCCGGTGCCTGCCCGGATCGGGTTTGACCCCGTTTGTCGTATATTCTACAATCTTTTGGGCGATGCGTCTACCATCACCGATGGCTTCAATCAGCGTGGATGCTCCCCGCACCGCATCGCCGCCGGCAAACACATTTTCCAGCTGGGTCTGGTCGGTGAGGGGATCGATGATCAGTTCATCCTCCGGCAAAAAATCCAGGACGACTCTCTGGCCGATCGCCGGAATGACGCTATCGGCAGGGAAGCGAACGGTTGCCCCGTCAATCGGAATCGGTCGCCGGCGTCCGCTGCTGTCAGGCTCGCCGAGTTTCATGTGGTTGCAGGCGATGGCGGTCACCCGGCCCCTTTCTGTCAGGATGCGGAGGGGAGCCACCAGTTCAACCAGGCGGATGCCTTCGTCCTCGGCCGCTGCGATCTCCTCCGCTTCAGCCGGCATCTCCCGGCGGGTGCGGCGGTACAGGATGGTGACCGCTCCTTTCTGCCCGACAATCCGCCTGGCGGTCCGGGCGGCATCGATGGCCGCGTTGCCGCCACCGATCACGACCACCTGTCTGCCCATGTCCGGGGTTTCCCCCCGCCGGATGCGGCTGAGAAAGGAGAGCTGGTCGGTTACCCCCCTGGCATCTTCCCCGGGAATACCCAGTGGCAGGGGTTCCTGTGCGCCCACGGCGATATAGAGGACGTCAAATGTGCGACGCAACGCCTGAAAGCGTTGGTGATCGATTTTTGAGTCCGTGTGGAGCCGGACACCCAGGGCCAGGATCGCATCGATGTCCCGTTTCAGGCTCGCTGTATCCAGCCTGAATTCCGGAATGGCATCCGCTGCCAGACCACCTGCAAAAGGAGCCGCTTCAAAGACATCCACGGAGAAACCTGCCAGGGCCAGAAAATAAGCACAGGAAAGACCGGATGGTCCGCTGCCGATAATGGCCGCTTTCGTCCGGAGACTGTCACGGGGACCGGGTCCTCTGGTTTCCCGGTTGCGATCGGTAACAAAACGCTTGATTTCACGAATGGCCAGCGGCTGATCCAGATTGATACGTGTGCACTTGGTTCGGCAGGGGGCGTGACACACTTTTCCCTGAACGTTGGGGAAGGGGTTGGTGTCCCTGATGACCCGGTAGGCTTCCCGGTAATTGCCGGCAGCGGTATACCGCATATAGGCCGGGATATCCTGCCCCGTCGGGCATGTCGGGATGCAGGGGGCGGCCGTGCAGTCGAAAACCGTCAGTTCCCGCGCTGTTTTGATGTTGTCATAGGGGAAAAAAGACCGGTGGTAGACCCTGTTTTCAGTTACCACGGCCGCATAGGCCGTCAGGTTTGCCAGGGCGGCTGCTTTGAGATTGGCCTGGCCACCGGCGGTGGACAGGATAAACCCGTCGAGGGACTGGCTGCCGGAAGCCTCACAGCTTCTGCGAATCTCCTGCAGGTACTGCTGCAGGCGGCCATATCCACCCGGTTTCAGTATATCGGTGCAGACGGTGACGGGTGACAGCCCGCATGCCAGAACCCGGGCCACATTTTGAAAATCGACACCGGCGGAGAAGGAGATATCCAGCTGACCGTCGAATGCCTGCTGCAGGCGTGCGGCCAGGTTGATGCTGATCGCATGCAGCGCCCGACCGCTCATGTAGAGCATTTTCTCGGTTGCCGGCAGATTCCCTTTTCTGTTTTCCGTCTCCAGCGTATTGGTCAGTTTGATATTAAACGCCACACCCGCTTTTTCGGCGGACGCCTGCAGGTTCCGAATCAGGTCCACGCCGGCGTCAAACGTCGGGTCATGGGCAAAGGCCGCGTCCGGGACAACAATGTCGAATCCCAGGCGGTGATTGAGGATGTCTCGTGTCCGGTCTGCTCCCAGCAGGGTCGGGTTGAGCTTGATGGTGGTGTTGAGCCGTCGCTCCTCGATGAAGTAGCGCCCGATTTTCTCGATTTCATCCGGAGGACAGCCGTGCATGGTGGAGATGGTGATATTATCGGAAATCCGGTCCGGGATCTCAAGCTCTGCAATGGCCGGATAGATCCCGGCCAGACGTTGAATCCGGTCGGTTTTTTCCGCCCGGCAGTCGGTCATCCGGTTGAGAAACAGCTGGACCGGGGGACTGAGGATTCCCTCCAGGTTGTATCCCACGCTCAGGTTGAAGATAAAACCCCGCTCCCGATTATTCTGCCCGAAGAACCGGTGTCTGAGCAGATGCAGCAGGATCCAGGCGTTCAGGTACTCGGAATAGGACGCTTCCAGTTTCAATTCCTGGGACCATTCACAGTTGTACCCCTCATCCCGCATATCGATGCACGGTTTGGTGACCGTCAGTTCGTCCAGGACCTGCACGGTTTTCAGTTCCATGTACCGGGCCCCGGTCAGCCAGGCGGCAATGATGTTCTGCGACAATTGGGAGTGAGGTCCGGCAGCAACGCCAATGGGCGTTTCCAGGATCTGGTCATAACGCCTGAGCCGGAAAGGATCGGACGCAGCCGGATGGAAAAAGAGCTCCCGGGGAATACCGAAAATGGATCCATGGCTCTCTTCTGCCAGAATCCAGCGGGTCAGGGTCTCAATCTCACAACCGGTCAGTTTGTCGCTCATATCATTCTCGTTCTCGATGTCTGAATCAAGCGCCCGTGCGTGTCCTGCCGCTTTCGATGATCTGCATGAGTTGTTCGGCCGGATTGTTGAATTTGCTCAAAAAGATCATGGCGGCAATGACCAGGGGTTTATAACTGGCCTGGACGTAAAGGGGAACCCGATAGCGGTCAAATACCGAAGCGGCCACCTCACCCTGGTTACAGCTCACACCGGTAATGTCTGCCGGCAGGCAGTGCATGTAGAGCGCGCTGCCCTCCCGGGTAGTCTGCATCAGTTCTTCGGTGCACTCCCACTGGATGAACTGCTTGTTGTTTTTCAGACAGCTCACCTCCAGGTCTTTCAGGCCCTGCTGGTCCTGGACCTTCAGGAGTTTGGTGCGCTCCTCCATCACGTGGTAGGGCGCCCAGCTTTTTGGATAGACGATATCCGCATCCTTGAAGGCTTCCGCCATGGAATTGACCGTCGTAAAACTGCCCCCGGACCGGCGGCAGTTCTGGAGAGCGACCTCCTCCACCTCTGCCATGACATTATAGCCCTTGGGGTAGGCGAAGGAGACGTCCATGCCGAAGCGGGTCATCAGACCGATAATCCCCTGGGGAACCGAAAGCGGTTTTCCATAGGAGGGCGAATAGGCCCAGGTCATGGCGATCTTTTTCCCTTTCAGCTTCTCAATCCCGCCAAAGGTGTTGATCAGGTGGAGTGCGTCACTCATTGTCTGGGTGGGATGATCGATGTCGCACTGCAGGTTGACCAGTGTGGGACGTTGTGCCAGGACGCCTTCCTGGTACCCCTGGGAAACGGACTGGGCCACCTCTTTCATATAGGTGTGTCCCGCTCCCAGGTACATGTCGTCCCGGATCCCGATCACATCGGCCATGAAGGAGACCATGGTGGCGGTTTCCCGGACTGTTTCGCCGTGGGCGATCTGGGACTTCCCTTCGTCCAGGTCCTGGACGGCCAGACCCAGCATATTGCAGGCCGAAGCAAAGCTGAAACGGGTCCGGGTGGAGTTATCCCGGAAAATGGAAACCCCCAGACCGGAGTCGAACACCCGCGGCGATATATTGTTCTCCCGCATTCCCCTGAGGATCTCTGCCACCTCGAAAACCGCTTCCAGTTCGTCCCGGCTCTTGTCCCAGGTCAGCAGAAAATCGTTGAGAAACATCTTTTCCGTTTTTTTTGTTGAAAGCCGCTTGATTCGCTCCACGATGCCGATTTTATCCATTACACCCTTTTTCTATTTGGTTTGGTTGTTAGCTTCCGTTCTGCCGGAGACGGCTGCAACGGGTTGTTGAAACCTGCCGCTCCTCTGCCTGAACGTATGACTGTTAATTTATATACCTATGTCGGCAAAAGACGGTTGGCATCTTCTTTGCTGACGTTGAAAAAAATATCCGATATTTGAGAAAGCAGATCCGGCTTTCGGATAACAGCCTTCAAGCTGCTTGAAATTCTATTTTCGTTCGTTTGTGTCCTTCTC
>JAHJRI010000030.1 GCA_018830885.1 bacterium
CGGCAGCCGTCGTGATCCAGATTGACGAAAAACTTGACCGGCATACCATTCCAACCCTGCACGAGGTGTGTCGGCGGCATTTCGAATCCCAGCCACCCCGGGAAATCACCATTGAAATATGCCGACTGGACAGCATCAGCATCGAAGGGAAAGATTACCTGCGGGATATCAAGGACCAGGTTCGGTTCTCAAATATCCCGGAATTCCTGAGACTGGAACTTGAAACGAATGACAATCCGGTCAAGGCGAAACCCGGTATCAGGAAATAGCGATCATCTGTTTTTTGATCCCATGCTTTTTGATCCTGGAGCGCAGGGTGCTATAGTGCATCCCCAGTAATTCAGCCGCACCCCCCGGACCCCGGATTTTCCAGTGGGTTTGATTCAAGGCCCAGATCAAATGCTGCTGTTCAACCTCGTCCATGGTCACACCGCGTTCCTTGTTCGGAGTGAAGAGATCCCGGGATTCCAGATCCTGAATATGGAAGTGGTCCTTCGGACTCATCACCACCGCCCTTTCCATCACGTTCTCCAGTTCCCGCACATTTCCGGGCCAGTGATAGGTCTTGAGCTTTTTCATATCGGTTTCAGAAATCCGGGTAAAGGCCTTTCCCGTTTTCTGGGCAAATTTTCTTAGAAAATAGAGTGCCAGCAGGGGAATATCCTCCGGTCGTTTTCTCAGGGGGGGCACCTTGATCGGAAAAACATTGAGCCGGTAATAGAGATCCTCACGGAATTTACCGGCCTTGACCAGCGCTGTCAGGTCCTGGTTGGTCGCTGCAATCAACCGAAAATCGGATTTCAGGGTCTTGGTCCCCCCCACCCGCTCAAATTTCCGTGTCTGCAGGACCCGCAACAGCCGTACCTGGACATCCAGGGGGACATCACCGATTTCATCCAGAAACAGTGTGCCCCCATCGGCCAGTTCAAAACGGCCAATCCGGCGTTCATTGGCGCCTGTGAAGGACCCTTTTTCATGCCCGAACAGCTCGCTGGCAATCAGGGTTTCGGAAAAAGCGCTGCAGTTGACGCAGATAAACGGCTTGTCCCGTCGCGGACTGTTGTCCAGGATAATCCCGGAAACCAGTTCCTTCCCGACGCCGGTTTCCCCCAGAATTAAGACCGTCGTGTCCGCTTCTGCGACCTGTCGGACCTGGTTGAGCATACTCTGGATACCGCGACTCTTCCCGACAAAATTGTCATAGTCCATGCTCTCCAGGTGCTGCTCCTTGTAGTACTGTTTCTCCTCCCGGATTTTGCGGTTCAACCGCTGTATTTCATCATAGGCCTCGGCATTGTCCATGGCGATGGCCGTCAGCGCCGCGAAATAGGTGAAGGTCGGCAGATCCGACTCCTTAAAGGCAGAAGCCAGAAAGCGATTATCATTATAGAGCACACCCACGATCCGCCCCTGGATAATCATCGGCACACAGATACAGGAGCGGAGCCTGCCGAAGGAGGGGTAACTGCCCGGACTATTGATCACCACTTTGCGGATGATCCCCCTGGATGTCTGCACCACCTCTTTGATCAAGTCCAGATGGGGTTCAAACTCGGGCTGCCGGATATCTTCCGCCGTCAGGTTCTTGGTTGCCCGAAAGGTGAAATCCACGGGCTGGGAACCCGGTTTGATCAGGAAAATCGCGCCCCGTTCCGCACCGGTAATCCGGGTCACGGTGGAAATAATGTACTTTGCCAACTCCTTTTTGCTGCGAATGGTAACCACGTCCTGTCCCAGCTGAAGGATCTCTTCCAGCAGGTTTTCCTTTTTGCGGGTGGACTTGACCAGAAACATCAGGTCATCAGGGAAAACCAGCTCGCTGTAGTTTTCAAATACATCCGCAGCCTGCCGGGCCTCCTCCAGCGCCCTGGCCTCTTCGTTCATCCCCAGGTAGTGTCGGGCCAGTTCAATCCGGGTCCGGGCAATTTCCACCTGAATCCCGGATTTCTCGAGCATTTTCTGCGAGTGCTGCAAATAATCCAGCACCGCGTCCGCCGATGCTCCCTGCTGCTTCAGCTGCAGGGCCTTGAAACGAAGCCCGATGCCCTTGAACAGCACATGCTCGCCGTTGATCGCCGTATTGATCTCGCTCTCAAATACCAGTCCCGGGACAGGTGGGTAGTTCCCCTGTTCCACCGCCCAGCAGAGGTACATCAAAAAAATATTGGTTTTCCGGGAAATCCCGGCGGAATCCAGGATGGCAAAATAGTCCTGCAACACCTTTCCGGAGGCCTTATGCTCCCGTTTCAGATAGAGCACAAATGCCATCAGCAGCGTGATGTCGGCCCTGAGGCGTTCCTCATACACGGTCAGGTCCGTGTCCTGCAGAGACAAAAGGGACTGGTAGACCTCATCCACCCGGCCGAGCATCACCAGAATCTGTCCCACATTATAGACCGCGTAGCCGGCGATATTGGTGCGCCCTATTTTCATGGCATGGGAATAGATCGCATCCAGCATCCCCAGTCCGTGGGAAACCTGCCCGATAATGGCATAGGAGTGGGCGACGGCCGTGGCGGCGAAAAGCGGAAAGGTTCCCCGGGGAAAGGTTTCCACATCCTGGACGAAGCGCTCGTAGATTTCGATGGTCTGCTGAAACCGCCCCTGCCAGTATGACAGGAAGGCGCTGATGGTCGTGATGGGTTTCAGAAATCGAGGATCATCAATCTCCTGGGCGACCTGCCACCCATCCTCAAAGGTTTCGATCGCCAACCGGAAAGCGCCTCGCTGCCACTGGTTAATCGCCATGTGCATTTTCAGGAGCGCCTGGAAAGGTTTGTGCTTGATAGCTGTCGCCCTTTCCAGGGCCTCGTCGATCACCGTTGTGGCCCAGTCACTGTCCTGTCTGACCGCCACAATATTCAGATACTTGTTGACCGTTTCAATAAACAGCAGGTGCGCCCCGTCATCGTGACTCCGGCGGAGATCTTCAATCACCTTGGTGTAGCAGGCGATGGCAGAGCCGAAATCCGCTGCCGTATTGTAGGAATCCCCGGCCTTGACCAGCCAGCGGCAACCTTCCAGATCGTTTCTGACCGGCAGCAGATGTCTGGACAGTTCCTGCTGCCTGGCCGGATCATCTGCAGCAGCGCCCTTGAGGAGAGCAACGATTTCCCGGCGGATCGCTTCTCTCTCACCGTTGTCCAGCACCTGCTCGGTCTCCAGACGTCGGTCTTCATCTGTATACTGATACACCCCGGACTGGTTTTCCTGCAGTTGACCCGCCTGGATGGCTCCGTTGATCACCGCCAGCAACTGGGTCGCTTTGAGCTGGGTCAATTCCAGCAGCCAGTCGAGGGAAAAGGATCCCTTAAAGCAGGCCATCAGGGGCAGTAGATTGTCCTGTTGAA
>JAHJRI010000003.1 GCA_018830885.1 bacterium
GCGGACCGCCGGTGACGACGTATGCATGACTGTCACGCTTTTTTATGTTCAAAATTGTCTGTCGCGCATATTGGAAGTTCGTGCTGTAACAGCTGACGCCGAATATATCGGCTTCTGGAATGCAGTTTAACCTTAAGGAAATTTCTTTTTCGGTACGACAGCCGGTCATGTCGAAGAGGGATATATCTTCGAATCCATTGGCTTTTAAACTCCCTGCAATATAAAGCAATCCCAGCGGTGGTTCCTTTCTGTCATCTTCAACACAATTGGAAGGCGGATTGATCAGTACAATTCTGAGCTTATTTTTCATGCAGCGAGAAGTTCATTTAGGAAAGGTTGAAAGATTTCTGAGTATTTATAACCAATATTACAACTATGTCCACGGCTTAATGGGCAGATAATAGGGAATCGACCTATAGGAGTCAAGTGCAGTCTTTTGTGTTCTATGACAAATTGGGTGATACCTGGAATTCAATCCAACAGTTTATAGGGTTTTTGCTCTTCTTCAGATGTAACTATTCATCTGTATACGCCCCAAAGGTATTGTGTTTAAAGAAACGCATGAATCCTCCTGGAGCTCCTGGAAGCCATCCATGGCTTCCAAGGTTCTTGAAACACAATACCTCCGGGGCTGAGCGAAAATTGAACTGAACAGGTACCTTCAGATTATGATTTATATCTATACGAGGATCTGCCCGCTTATTGCAGAATAGTCTGTATCTATTCCCCATGCCCGGCAACCTGCCTGACCACCGGTGGAACTTTCGTTCTTGCTGCACCATCTCGCAATTGGGTGCGACCGCTTAACTTCACTGGGAAACCACCAGAGGTCGGGCTTTCTTGATACGTCTGGAATAAATGGTGTATTGTTATATAATAGGTTAACTAACAGGAATGAATAAGCTGCATGCAGCATTTTTTGGAAAATATTTTTTATTGAACCATGACAAATATGTATGGTACTTCCATCAAAAATGGGATTGAGTTTGCTTGGGGACTGTAAAAAAGGATTGAGGTGTGATCTTTGAGATTACCTGCCTGTGGGGTATTAAGCCATATTCAGAGCTGAATCGGCTGTTGAACTGCATAGAAAATCGTGTCCGGAAATGATGATACACGAATCTGCACAATCCTTCCCTCAGACCCGGGAAACATGGACTTTCAGCATACTTTCCGGTGCTGGCAGTCAGTTCAACATGATCAGTCGATTTCGAAACGGTGGCAGACTATTTCTTCGTCACGATCAGATTTTCATAACCCATCTCCTTGAGGATGATGGGAAACTGGGTGAAGGTCGGTCTGACCACCGGCAGCAGTTTGAGCATGGCGGTGATTTTTCCGCCCTGCTTGACCTTGCCCCGGGTGACCGAGGCGATGGGGTTTTCCAGGCCGTGCCAGAAACGGTGGGAATGATCCGCGCTCTGCTTGGACCAGACGTCTTCCTTCAAATCACAGGGGCCCAGGTAATAGGTGCCATAATACCCTTCTTTGGCCTTGTTTTTCAGATCGATGGTAATTTCACAATCCGGGTCTGTGTAAATGAATTTTATAATAATGCCGGACTTGGCCATCTTGGGGCCAATCTTGTCATGACTCAGGACCTTGTCCAGAAAGTACCCGTAGATTTCAAAAAGATGGTCGGCATCTCGATAGTATTCACTCATGGGTTGTTTCCTCCAGTTTTACGTTGACGAATCAGGTCTTCTCTGGTCAAACCGCCGGCCAAAAATCATACTGGCGATGGTGATGCGCAACATCTGCAGCGTTCCGCCGGCCACACTCCAGGCCCGGGCATCCCGCAGCATTCTTTCCATGGGGTATTCCGTGCTGTAACCATAGCCGCCGAAAATCTGCATGGCCTTGTCGGTCACCTCCTTCACCATTTCGTTGGCAAAGCATTTCCCCATGGACGCTTCATAGATAGAAGGCAGCCCCCGGCCTGCGTCCGCCACTGCCCGATAAACCAACAGCCGGGCGGCATCCAGTTTCATCGCCATATCGGCGATGGTAAACTGGATGTCCTGGAATTCGCAGATCGGGCGGTTGAAGGCCCTGCGTTCCATGGCGTATTTTTTGGCCTCTTCCAGGGCACCACCGGCCACCCCCAGGCACATGGCCGAGTTCCCGCACCGTTCAATATCAAAGGTCAGCATCAGGTTTCCAAATTCCCCCTGCTTGATCAGCAGGTTCTCCCGGGGAACCGCCACATTGTCGAAATAGAGGTCACAGGAGGGCATTCCCCGGAGGCCCATGAACTCCTCCTGTTTACCAAAGGTAAATCCGGGGGTCCCCTTCTCCACCAGAATCCCCCCGATTCCCTTGTACCCCTGGATATCGCCGATACGGGTATAGACCAGGTAGTGACTGGCCTCGCCGCCACCGGTGATAAAACATTTTCTTCCGTTGAGCAGGTAGTGATCGCCCTTCTCTTCAACAAACGTGGTCAATGCCGTCAGGTCCGATCCGGCCTCCGGTTCGGTCATACAGACGGACACGCTGAACTCCCCGCTGCAGACACCGGGGATAATGGTTTTTTTCTGAGCCTCGCTACCGAACCGGTCAATGACCCGCACGGCGCCCACATTTGATTCAAATACGGTGGCGGCGATCATGGGGCTGAATTTTGCCAGCTCTTCAATGGCCAGAATCGCTGTCATGGAATCTTCACCACCCCCCCCGTATTCCGGAGAAAGGGTCATCCCCAGCAGTCCCATGTCCGCGTATTTTTTGGTGAGCGCGTGGGGAATCACCCGTGTTTTGTCAATCTCCACCGCCAGTTCCTTCAACTTCTCTTTTTTCCCCATATCCCGCAGGCTTTCCAGCAGCATGGTCTGTTCTCTGGTAAAACTGAAATCCATATGTGACTCCACAATAAACGGCTGATTGATGTTATATTTCTATGCTGTTCACTTAAGCCGCCTTTTCCTGCTGAGCACCAACGGTTTCAGTTTTCAGGAACCTTGGAAGCCAGGGTTGGCTTCCCGGAGTTCCAGGAAGGATTCATGCGTTTCTTGAAAACCGGAACTGTTGGTGTGGAACCATTCGCTTAAGTGAACGACCTTGTGTGATATTTTTGGTAACCATTCCCCATTTTTTCTGAGCAGACGCTGAGACCGGTATGTCAACGACCGCCTTCGGAGGTGAGAAGCAAGGCTTCCTGCTCTGAACATGGACGTCTGCCGAGAATGAGTGCGATCCGGACCAGGGTTTCTGCCCGATCCGCGTCTTAGATCAGTTCTGTAATTTCCCTGATATCGGTGATGTTTTCAAGATCGAGTATCCGACTGCAAATGGTATCGATGGTTTGCTGGTTCCGGTCTCCCGAAAAGCGTTTCACTTTTTTGACGATGTCCGCCGCTTCCATCGGGTCCCTGGGGTCCCCCTTGGGAATATCCACCTGTTTGCTCCGCTTGGAGCCATCCTTGAGTGTGATTTCCACCCGGCTGGAGGTTTTATCGGGATAGGCTTTTTCCAGCAGGTCATCCGCATGGACTTCCACGCGATTGGACAGATCGATTAAGTCGGGATCGGCCATGCGCCTCTCCGTGAGTTGCCTGGCCGCCAGTTCCCCATCTGACAGGCAGACCGCCACCACATAGGGGATTGAAAACTGGGCGGAAACAAACGAGCTGTGCCGGGTGACCGCTTTTCCCACTGCCAGCTTGGCAATACCATAGGTGTAAACATCAATTTTTTCGATGTCGTCCGGTTTGATTGAATATTCCGCCTGGATCTCAAGAGATGCCTGGGCTGCGCCATGGGTATGCCGGCATGCGGTATAGGGTTTGAAATAGACATCCAAGATGGAATAGTGCTCCCCCAGTCCCTCCACCAGTCGCTCCAGTTTGGGCGCCGCAGCTGAAGTAATTTTCGCGAAACCGCCGTTCAAATCAGAGCCTTCAATAATGAAAGGCGCACCGGTGACCCCGGAGGCTGCCAGACCCGACGCCATCAGCCCTGCAGAGGCGGCCTGTCCTCCCTGGACGATTTTAATCGTGAACCCCCCCATCAGGTTTTCGGCGGTTGAGATGGGCAGGACATAGGCGGCATTGCCCATTGCCGATGCCATCGTCTCGACACTGAACCCCTTCAGACGCCCTGCCGCCGCAGCGGCACCGAACGTCCCGCAGGTTCCGGTCGGCAGAAAGCCGGAAAGGGTATGCCAGGGATGCATGGCCGCTGCAGGACGGTTGGCGGCCTCATAGCCGGCTACAATCGCCTCGATGATCCGTCGGCCGTTCAGGTTCAGATCCTCTGCGACTCCCAGTGCTGCCGGAATAACGGCCGTCCCCGGGTGATTCCCGCCAAAACGGACCCCATCCTGCGCTTCAATGGCTTCCGCAGTCGTCCCGTTGATAAAGACCGCGTTGTGAAGATCGGTTTTAAACCCGCAGCCCAGCACCGAAATCCGGCCCTGGGTCCCCAGGGACCGGACATAGGCGATCACACCGGCCACGGCGTCCAGTTCCAGAGATCCGTATACATTGGCGACATAGTCGAGCACGCACAATTTGGCCATCGCCACCGTTTCCGGCGGCAGGCTGTCATAAGAGACTGCGGAGCAGAAGGCAGCCAGTTTTTTTGTATATTCCATCGGTTTCTCCTTTAGACATATCCTTTTTTTTCATAGATGCCGATCATACGGGCCGGATCCAGCACTTCCCTGATAATGTGCAACTCTTTTTCGGTCGGGGGTTCCGTTTCATGAACATCGTCCGCCACTTTGAGATCCCAGGGGGTGGCCGCCAGGATCTCGTCCACCGAATTCCCGGGGTGATAGGAAGCCAGGTAGGCTTCACAGGTATCCCGGTCAAACCGCAGCACAGCCTTGTTGGTAATCAGCACCTGCGGACCGGTGCCGGGGGGCAGACCCCACTTTTCTCTTGCTCCCGGGCCGTCTATATAACCCGGGGTGGTGATGAAATCAACCTTTTCCGCCAGGCGCCGTTTATCATGCAGGGCAATGATCAGTGTCCGTTTTGCCAGGGAGCCGATGGGGTTGGCCCCGCCACTGCCGGGCAGCCTGCTTTTGGGGTTGTTATAGTCACCGATGACGGTGGTATTGATATTACCAAATTTATCCACCTGGCTGCCGGATAAAAACCCCACATCCACCCATCCGGCCTGGAGAAACATTCCCATGATTTCAACCAGTCCGCCGATCATGGCTGCACCGGGATTCAGACAGGGGTCCCCTACAGAAAGCGCGGTCCGTTTCGGGCGGGCATCGATAACCCCGGATTCCTGCATCATGGTAGCGTTCGGCGCATGATCATATTTGGCAATATTGGCTGACATGGTTGGAAAACCGGTACCGACAATCACCAGGTCGTTGTCCCGTATTTCCCTCGATCCGCAGCAGGCCATCAGTTCCGGTTTGATATAGTCATACGTCGGGGTTGTCATTCGTGGGTCTCCGTAAATCGATCGTTGTTAATGTTCTCTAACAAACCAACATGCTTTGTCGTGCACAACAAAGCATGAAAAATAGCGATGCATTCCCGTGCCTGTCATAAAGCCCTTTCAATTGCGGATTCGTTTCAAGATGATCTAGATCTTGCTTTGCTCAAACAGTTGGGTCTCGGACGCTTCGCTTCGTCAAGATCATCTAAGAAACTGCTCCAAGCAATTGAAACAGCACTATGACAGTCACTCAGCTCAGCTTGTTTTCCTCCGTGATCTCCGTGTCTCTGTGGTGCGTGTTTTTCATACAAACTATCATGCCCCCGGCGGCACAACGAAACATGAGAATGATATCGCGGTGTTGACCCGCGACTGATATGAACCCCTTTCAGTTGGGAGACTTATTTCAAGATGATCTAAGGTTCA
>JAHJRI010000349.1 GCA_018830885.1 bacterium
ATCCCTGGTGCTCCGGGAAAACGTCCTGTTTTCCCGGGTTTTAAATCGCTATCCCCTTGACTCTACTCAAAACATCGATTGACTGGTCCTGAAGTGCAGAATCCTAACCGGACAATGATGACATATAATGAATCATGACGCGTTGAGAACTGCAACGGTCCATGCAATATTTGCAGTCAGTAGAGAAAGGAACCGATTGAATCAATCAAACCGTTGAAAGAGGCCTGCTATGAATATAATCGAACTGAATGGTGTAAAGAAAGACTACTCCCTGGGCAAAACCATGGTTCATGCCATCAAAGGGGTTGATCTGGCCATCAACGAAGGGGATCTGGTGTCCATTGTCGGCCCTTCCGGGAGTGGCAAAACAACACTGCTCAACATCATCGGCTGTATTGATCAGGCGACAGAGGGAACTGTCAGGATACATGGCGAAGAGATCGGCACGCTCACTGATTATAAATTGACCGATTTGCGCCTGCACCGAATTGGGTTTATCTTTCAAACCTTTAACCTGATCCCGGTGTTGAATGTTCGCGAAAATGTTGAGTTTCCGCTTCTGTTGATGAAAAAAAAGGAACTCTCAACCCATGTGATTAAAGAACGGGTTGAGAAGCTGATAGAAGCGGTTGGACTCAAGGATCAGGTCAATCAAAGGCCCTATGAATTGTCCGGCGGACAACGGCAACGGGTGGCCATTGCCAGAGCCCTGGTTATCAATCCTGATATTGTTCTGGCAGACGAACCCACAGCCAACCTGGATTCGGAAACCGGCCAGAAAATCCTGGCCTTGATGAAAAGACTCAATGATACGGAAAAGACCACGTTTATATTTTCCACTCACGATCCGGAAGTGCTTAAATATGCAAAAAACGTCATCAAGATAAAAGACGGTGTTATCGTCACCTAGGCAACCTGGAAATCAATGGCATTTTGTACCTATTCACCACTTTTTCTGAGTTAATGAGGCCGTGACCAGTATGTGATTGAACGGATTGGGAGTGGTTCAACATCGTCAGGATGGCGATGTGAACGACCGCCCTCGGAGACAGGCATGGATGACTGTCGAGAATGAGTTCAATTACATACAGGTCACGGCCCCATCAGCGAAATTCAGCTGAATAGTTACGGCTTTTCAAACATTATCGAGGAATTCAGACAATGCTATCATGGAAAATCGCATGGCGTAACGTTTGGCGCCATAAGGGAAAGAGTCTCGTGATTGGAATCATCCTGTTCCTGGGAGCATTTTTGATGACAGTGGGCAATTCGGTTATCAATGGGGCCAAGCAGGGAATGGAAGAAAACATGATCGGTCGTTTTACCGGTCACCTGGTGATCAAACCTGGCAATCAAAAAGAAAATGAGGTGTTTACCGGCGGTATGACCTCATTGAAAATTCTGCCTGATTACCCCGGGATTAAAAAAATACTGAAACAGCAGCGCATCATCGAGAGCATTGCGCCAATGACCAGGGGCACTGCCAGTGTCCTGAATCCAGATGGAAATCCGGGGCAGATTTTTGTCTATGGCGTCAATTTTTCCAACTATCAGGAAACGTTTTTAAACAATATCAAGCCCTCTGAGGGTCGACTACTGGACCAGAATGCCCGCGGAATCATCATTACAGAGAAGATCAGGGAAAAGCTCTACGACAGGCTGGACTTCTGGGTGGTGCCGCAGGGATTGACCAAAGAAGAGACAGTACTCTATCGGGATGCGACAGCCCATCGGGAGTTCGATGTCCAGGATCCTAAAATCGTAGCCGAAGCCAGAAAAGAGGCCGACGCGGGAAAACTGAAGACAGCCGCTGAATTGATTATCCTGGGGTTTGGATCCAACTCTTTCGGGAATGATATCCGGGTGCCGGTCAGGGGCGTCTTCAGATTCCAGAACCTGAACCAGATCTGGAAAGAGGCCGCTTTTATGGATATTGAATCCTATCGGGAGGCATTTGGTCATATCTCTGTGGCCAATCAAACCGTTGAGCTGACAGACCGTCAAAAGGAGGTATTGAATACCAAATCGGAAGATATGGATGACATGTTTGGCAGCGGCAGTATTGTGAAAGGATCTTCCATTTCAACCGAAACCGTTGATTTAAGTGTCCTCAAGCAAAAAATAGAAAAAACAAGAACGCCGGTGGATATCGACCAGGGCGCATATAATTTCGTTGCCATCAAACTTAAACATGGTGTGGACCTTATCTCTGCGCAGAAAGAACTACAGATGGTGTTTGACAAGGCCGAGCTGCCGCTCAAGGTCTTAACCTGGGAAACGGCCATTGGCACCATCTCGCAATTCATGTCCATCGGGCAGAACGCCTTGTTCATTTTTGTGCTCTTCATCTTTTTCGTGGCCATTATCATTATTATGAACACCCTCAGTATGGCTGCCATGGAAAGAGTGACCGAAATCGGCATGATGCGGGCGGTGGGCGCCCAGAAATGGTTTATCAGCAAGATGTTTCTGATGGAAACCTTTCTACTCTCATTTGCGTTTGGCGGAATCGGAATTATCATCGGCACGATCGTTACTGTCATCCTGGCAAGGCTGAACATACCGGTAAACAGCAGCGAAATGCTGAGTCTGATGTTTGCAAGTGATACCTTTAATCCGGTCATCACGATCTCGACACTGCTGTCCGGCGTCGCTCAGCTGGGAATTGTGACCATTCTGGCCGTACTCTACCCACTTTATATCGCCAGAAAAATCACACCGATGGAAGCCATCGCACGGGATTAGCCAAAAAGGAACCCTATGAAACTGTTAATTAAAATCAGCTTACGAAACCTGCTCAGGCAAAAGCAGAGAAATGTGCTTCTGGGGATCGGGATTGCTTTTGGGATGACCATCTTGATTCTTTCCAATGCTTTTTCCCACGGGCTGTCCGACATATTGCTCAACCGGATTATCAAAATGATGGCCGGTCATTTCATTGTATCCGTGCAGGAAAAACCGGAGGATAAAACCCGGGGATTGATTCGGGATAAAGACAAGTTTATCAGAATCATCCAGGAAAATGTGCAGGGTGACGTGCAGATAACCGAGCGGATCACCACCCAGAACATGGGTTTCGGGCAGCACAATATGAACCAGGCTCTGGGAAACGGGGCGTCTTCCATCATCATTGTGATCGGCGTGGATAAAACAAGTTTCCTGAGTCAGGATCAGCAGGTGATCTCCGGCAGGATGGAAGATATCTGGGCAGACAGGGAAAAGGAAAATCCCATTATGATTTTCGATACCATTGCTGAGAATCTGAATGTCAAACTGAATGATACCATTCGGGTTCGCTTCAGCACGGTCTACGGACAGGTCCAGGCAGCCCGGTTCACGGTCGTCTGCATTCAGAAGGCATCCAATCCCTTTATGGGGGTGGCGGCGTTCACATCCCAGGAAACCCTGAAACCGTTAATCGGTCTGAAGCCGAACGAAACCGGCTCACTCTCGGTGGTCATCAACAACCTGGACAACCCGAAAAAAGTGATTGAACAGGCCAGGCGACTGCATGAGGCTTTGAAACCCGGGGCTGCCGGATTCAAAGGGCAGCTCAAGGCAGGGACGGTTTCAGAAGAGGTGACGGTGCTGGGAATCAGTCCGGACGAAAAAAAGCGCCGGGAATTTGCCCGACATCTTCAATTGACCGCCGGAAAAGCAGAAGATCTGTGGAGCAATCCAGAAGATGCCCTGATCAGCCGGAAACTGGCCGATCAGTTGGCCGTCGGTTTGGGGGACAGCCTCTCCCTGACTTACCAGACCCGATTCGAGGGATTGTCTATCCCCCGGGAAGTCAGGGTAAAAGCGATTTTCACCCCCAATCGCCTGCTCAGGGATGAAATGGTGCTGCTCCATCCGAAATTTCTGTATGAAACCTTCATACCGGTTTTACCGCTGGATCCAGTGGATATTGGCCGGGACAGTCAGCTGTTTTCCTATCTGATGCCGGAATGGACCCTGTTGGAGATGTCCCCCGACCGGGAGGCCATGCTGAAGAAATACAACAACCTCAGGGACGAGGACTGGCACGGCCGCATCATTGATATTCCAACCATGTATGCCATGGCCAGCGAGGTTCTGAACATGGAAAGCGTGCTGAAAATGGTGACCCTGGTGGCGGTATTGATCCTGTTCTTTATTATCCTGATCGGTGTGATCAACACGCTTCGCATGACCATTCGTGAACGAACCCGTGAGATCGGTACGGTTCGGGCCATTGGTATGCAGCGCAACGATGTGCGATGGATTTTTCTGTTGGAAGTGATTTTCCTGGCCTTTTTTGCCAGTGTTGCCGGGACTATCTTAAGTTTCATTCTCATGAAAGCGTCGGTGCTGCTGACACTTGAGCCCGAGGGAATGTTTTCGATTTTTCTGGTGGACCATCATTTACACTTCCTGCCAACCATCTCTGATATTTTTTCCAACCTGGCCATCATTGTGGTGATTACGGCAGTTACGGCTATCATCCCGGCTCATCGCGCATCTAAAATGCCAGTAGCCGATGCCTTGCGACATGTTGAATAAAAGGAGACATTTGATGAAATTATTACGGGTCAGTTTGGTTGTCGGGCTGGTCATGCTTTGGGTGGCGGTAATCCCGCTCCAGGCGAAGGCAATCACCGTCGTCGAGATCATGGAAAAGATGGATGAGCTTTACAACATGAAACAGGATCTCACGGCCAGGATGAAATTCACCCAGAAGAAGGTGGATGAAGGCGTTAAAGTGGTTGAGAACATCTTTTACAAACGGGACCGGGAAGATAAATTTCTTTCGGTGGGGATATCGCCGGAAAGCAACCGGGGAAACGGGTACCTGCGGGTGGATGACAACATGTGGATGTATCGCCGGAATACCCGGACGTTTCAGATTATGAAACGGGAAGACTCCATCAGCGGAACCGACGCCAAAGCCGGTGATATGGAGAAGAAGAAATTCACCGATCTCTATCGGCCCAAACTGGATGATCAGGGCAAGGAGATTCTGACTGAAGAGACTCTGGGAAAAGCAGAAATCCCGGTTTATCGGTTCATTGTTGTCGCCAAAGTCAAGGATGTGACCTACCCGACGGAAGAATACTGGGTCCGCCGGGATAATTTTCTGACCCTGAAACGGCAGTCCTACGCGCTTTCGGGCACATTGATGCAATCTGCCTATTTTCCCAAATATACAGTCATCGAAGACCGCTATTTTCCCATTCAGATGATTTTTGTTGATGAGTTTGAAAAAGGAAATAAAACCATGCTTGAAATGTCCGGGATCTCTTTGAAACCCATTGAAGATTATGTCTTTACCAAGCCATACCTGGAAAACCTCAGCAAATAGCCTGTTCCGCCTTTTCAACCGGGGCGTCGGAGAAAAATATGAAAAAAACGGCCATCCGTTTAATCTGTCTGGTAATTATCCTGTTTCCCCTGCCGGTCTGGGCTGATGACCCGGCCGCCAAGGAAAGCGATCCCTTTTCCAGGTCGGAGGAGGATATGTTTTCCAATTCCACATCGGTGGAGGCTGTCGAAGGGTTTAAAGACAATACGATAACGGATAAGTTCGACCAGGGCACCTTTGGTTTTTCAGGAGAATTGAAAGGCACCGCAGGTTATACGTTTGCAACAGACAGGGCGAAGGTGGATACCTCTGTCTATGGCCATACAGATGCGCATGCCATCACTCTGGACGGCGATATCCTGTTCGACGCACGCTGGCGATATGGAATCAAGTTCTTCAGCGATGTCTACCTCACCTATACACCCGTTAAAGAAACGGGGCGAGACGACCGGTTTTTGTCAGATGAGGAAGATGATTATGACACTATCGTGCGCGAGGCGTTCGGGGATGTGAATATCGCCCGGAAAGTCTATTTTCGGATCGGCAAGCAGACTTTAAAATGGGGCAAGGGGTACTTCTGGAACCCAACCGATCTGATCAGTACCGACAAGAAGGATTTTAATGATATCGAAGCCCGCAGGGAAGGCGCTGACGGCATAAAAATGCAGGTTCCGTTTGGAACGGGACATAATTTATACTCCTTTATCGATACCACCGATACAGACGAATACTCGGATTCGGCTTTTGCCGGCAAAGTGGAATTTCTGGTGTTGGACAATACGGAGTTGTCCTTTTCGGCCTGGACCAAAAAAGCGTACCAGCCGGTTTATGGCTTTGACTTCTCCACCTATGGCTTCGACACACAATGGCGGGGGGAATTGAGTCTCTCCAAAGGGGGTAACCGGCATTACCTGGTGAACGAAAACGGGACATGGGTGGACCAGTATGATCCGGATGAGATGATTGTGCAAATGGTCTGGGGTTTTACCAAAAAGGTTGATATCGGTGACATCACCGATCGTCTGAGTCTGACAGGGGAATTTCTGATCAATCCAAAGGGCTACGAAGAAAACATGCTGGCCAGAACGCCACTGACGCTGCCCGGAGGTACCCAAATGACCGGGGTCACACTCCGGGAACTGTTTCTCAGCAAATACTATACCCCCAACTACTATGGGAAAACCTACGCCGCCTTTTTCGCTTCCTATTCACATCTCCTGGATATGTCGGACTTAACGATCAGTGCCAATGGCATCGCCAATATCAGCGACGGCTCGTCCGTGATAGCCACGAACCTGAATTACAGCCTGACTTTCGATACCTTATTAACGCTGACTGTCAGTACGAACCTGGGACCCCATGACAGGGAGTATACCTTCACCGGAAACCTGGGCCGTGTGGAAGGCTCTTTCACCATGACTTTTTAGGGATTCCAGGATGAAGCGCACCCTGCGGTGCGGGGGAGATATCCTTATTAATTTTCTGAAGGGGAATTGTAACTATTCACCACTTTTCTATTGCCATCCAGGCAGGAACCAGTATGTCATTGAACTCATTCTCAGCAGACATCCATGTTCGAAGCTGCGAGTCCCGCTTCTCACCTCCGAGGGCGGTCGCTGACATCGCCATCCTGGCGATGCTTAACCACTCCCAATCCGTTCAATCACATACTGGTCCCCGCTCTGATGGCTGAATATAAGCTGAATGGTTACGGAGAATTGATTAAACAAAAATTTCAAGAAGTAACAAAATAATTAACATGATGGAAAACAGAATTCCACCTTTAACTGCTTCGTCCATACTTCCCTGCAAAATTAGTTATTCAAACCTGGAAAAGATGTTAATGGCAATGATAGCAGGGTTTCACAGAGAGTTGTAAATATATTTTTTATCCTATGGATAAAGCAGGTTACGACATAAAATCCTCAATCAAAATCCCATCCAACTCCTATGCAACCCTTTGAATAGATCAAGACCTTATCAAACACGGGCCTATCGATGTCAGCGCTCGGAACCGGCGGAAAGGAAGTGGCAGGGCATGGATTTCCAATCCCTGCTTGACATGGAAGGCAAACTCGAGAACGTTCCCCTGCGCTCTGAGGACTTCCAGCAAGGGACACGGCCTGATAGAGGGAGAGAGATGCCAACAGGAAACCAAAATAGCAGTTCTATTCAGACACCCTTTGCAGAATGCAATTTTGCACCCAACAGTGAGTCCAATTCAGGACAACTTTTTGGACAAGCTGTCACTATTCACCTGTATACGCCCCAAAGGTATTGTGTTTCAAGAAACGCATGAATCCTCCTGGAGCTCCTGGAAGCCACCCATGGCTTCCAGGGTTCTTGAAACACAATACCTTCGGGGCTGAGCGGGAATCAGACGGTATAGATACATCGTATAAACACCCGCCAGAACTTCGACCTTCCCTTTGTTGATCATTTTTTGTATCGCCCGGAAGATCCGGGTGGCATGCGGTTGATCATGCGGGTGATCGCCAATCCCAATGACAGTGCAACACCGCTGACGATCATTCCCCCTTAATATTTCCCGAAATCATCATCGTCCAGGGTGATCACCTTTTCCTGTCCCTGAACGGCCGCAATACGGGCCTGGGGCTTACCCCGGGAAGGTCTCTGCAGTTGCTGGTCCAGCTCTGACGGAACGGAAAGGGACTCTGCAGGAACCATGTCTGTCAGTTCCAGTTTAAATTGACTGATCAGGCGCTTGAGTTCTGTTGACTGACCGGAAAGATCGACGGCAGAGGCTGCCGTTTCTTCAGCAACAGCTGAGTTTTGTTGCACGATATGATTGACCTGCTCAAGTCCTTTGTTAATCTCACCGATACTGGATACCTGCTCGGAAGAGGCCATCGCAATCTCGCTGATCAGGTCGTTTACCCGGGTAACCCCACTGGAAATGACATCCAGCACTTCGGCCGTCTGATCAGCATTTTTGACACCCTGTGCGATTTCCCGGGTTGAGTGCTCTATCAGTTCGGTTGTATCCTTAGCCGCTGCTGAGCTGCGAGTGGCCAGATTCCGGACCTCTTCGGCAACCACGGCAAATCCTTTCCCGTATTTCCCTGCCCGTGCTGCCTCCACTGCCGCATTCAAGGCCAGAAGATTGGTTTGAAAGGCAATCTCATCGATCACCTTGATGACTTTGGTGACTTTGGCACTGGTCTCATTGATTTTGTCCATCGACTGCAGCATGTCTCCCATTTGATTGTTGCCCCGTTCGACAACATCCAGTGTCTGTTTGACCAGTTCCTGAACGTTTGTGGCATTGGTATTGTTTTCCTGGGATTGGGCGCTCACATCAGTCATTGATGAGGCGACCTCTTCAAGGCTGGCTGCTTGATGGGTTGTGCCATCAGCGATGACCTGGGCGGATGATTTCAACTCATTTGAACCGCAATCGACCTGTTCGCTGACCTCAAAACCTTCTTCATGGTGAGGCAGAGGATATCAAGGGATTGATTGATTGCGCCCTTCAGCTCCTCAATACTACCCTGATATGCACCCGTGATACGCTGCGACAGATCTCCCCGGGCAACGGCCTCCATCACACGGTTAATATTACTGAAAGCAGCCTGCAAAGATTCCATCAGTTCATTGACGGCAGCAATGGTTTGCCCCATCTCGTCCCTACCCCTGATCTCTGAACGTCTGGTGAAATCCCCCGTATTTTTGATCTGCTTTAAATCATGGGCCAGTTTTTTGAGGGGATTGGCAAAGGAGTTGGCCAGAAAAATGACTACGACCAGAATGATCGCAAATCCAAGCAGTCCGATAACCAGGAAAAGGTTTCGGAGCTGTTTGACCGGAGCAAAAACCCTGTCCGTATTGATATCAGCCAGCAGGTACCACTTTACACCCGGGAATTCCAGATTGGTGTGGATCGTCAGCCGATTTTCCCCCAGGGTCAATCCGGATTGCGACAGGGTTTTGACAACATCGTCGGGGACCGGATCCCCTGGTTTGACTATCGTTCCATTTTTGTTCCGCAACTCGGCAACAACTGAGTGCAAAACCTTTTCCGCTTTAGCGTTTTCACCAACCAGATAGGTTTCACCCAGTCCATGATAATCCCCAATCGTAGCCTGCAGGGACGCCGGGACGATCTGAATTAGAACAACGCCGATAATAGCATCACTGCTGTCTTCGGCCGGTTTCGGTTCAACAGATCTGTCAATATTGGGGATATTCAGGGCAAATCCCTCCGGTTGCATGATCGGCGCAGTAATAAAAAACGCATACTGGTTATCAAAGGTGCTGAATTCGTTCAACAAGGCCTGCTTCCGGGAGCGACCGGCATAGTATGCCTGACTCAGGGCATTACCATCCTTTTTGCGCAGATACAAGCTGTTGTTCAGTTTATCTTTCAGAGCCAGACTGTCTTCGACGACTTCCGCCTTACCTCCCTTCATCATTTTCCTGACTGAATAAACCACCTCTCCAATGACTTGATCGTCTTTGTCCATCGCATTCATAACGAGCACGATTCTGACGATATCGCCTTTCAGGTACTGGTTGAAATAGGCTGCATACTCGTCGGCGACCATGATGCGCTCGATATCGTCTTCCTCTCGGGGTGGATTCCGGAAAAACTTCTCCGCCGCATCCTTGGTCGTATTATTTTGAAATCCGAGACCTTCCGCCGTACCAAGCGCATCTTCAATTTTACTTTTCACAAATTTTGTCTGCACACCCAGATCGGACTTCAGCTTATTGATGATGTCAGTCTCCTTATCGGATTGAAAATAAACGACAGCGAAAATGCTTACAAACAAAAAGGGGATCATGGATGCCGCTAAAAAACCGATCACCAGTTTAAGACGAATCGACAGATTGTTGAAAACCATTCCCTGCTCCTGTTTGCTATGAAACCAACGATAAAAGTTGGTCGTGGTTCAGAATGCGTAAGACGGGTCTACCATTCTGTATATGCGGCTGTGTGAGGAAGCACCGTTTTCAAACAGACAACCGGACGTGGTACAAAACCATCTTCGGGGTAATAATGGGCACCTTGATTAAATGGAACTCAGTCAGTATCAAAGGGTTGGTGTTTCAAGAACTCTGGAATCCAGGGATGGCTTCCAGGAGGTCCATATGGCCTCATACGTTTCTTGAAAGATCAACCTTTTGGTGTGGATCATGTTAATCAATCAAGGTGCCCTGATGATAAAGTATCGCAACTATTCACCACTTTTCTATTGCCATCCAGGCAGGAACCAGTATGTCATTGAACTCATTCTCGAAGGCCATCCATGTTCGAAGCTGCGAGCCTCGCTTCACCTCCGAGGGCGGTCGCTGACATCGCCATCCTGGCGATGCTTAACCACTCCCAATCCGTTCAATGACATACTGGTCCCCGCTCTGATGGCTGAATATAAGCTGAATAGTCCGTGCTTGAACGAAAAC
>JAHJRI010000350.1 GCA_018830885.1 bacterium
AGCAAATCCGGCCCTTTCAGGGAATGATGGCTTATAGGGTCTGCCAATAATTGTAAATCTCTTTGTATTGTTTGACCTTTTACCCCTTACCTTGGCAACAAGGGCCACTGTTGGCAGGGGCTAAGCTCAGGAGTTCTGAATTTCTACTGCTGAACTTAATGAGCAGTTTAACAATTATATCATCATAGACGTTCGCAGTCGTTTCGAGTTCGAAGTGATACACGTTGCAAAAGCTGAACATGCCTCTATTGCAAAGATGACATTTGCAAATGACCTGTTAAAAATCACTGGCAATAATAAACAGAAAGCCATTGCATTTTATTGCAACGGAATTACCTGTGCTAAAAGCTATAAAGCGGCAGTGAAAGCTGATAAATTGGGATATACAAACTCAAGAGTATACGATTCCGGTATTTTTGAGTGGACACAGGCTTACCCTTCAAAATCTGTCCTCCTCGGAAAATCACCTGTTGATCCCAGCAAACTGATTCCCAAATCAGAATTGAAAAAGAAAATGATCGAAAAGGATGAGTTTGCCAAAAGATCTAACGGCCCCGATGCTGTGTTGTTTGATTTAAGGGATCCGATGCAGCGTATCAAAAACCCGGTTTTCCCCCAAAAAGCGATCCGCATTGATATGGATAAATTTGTAAAAAACCTTGAAAATCAGCAATTTTTAAAAACAATCGAAAACAAAGAGATGTATATTTTTGACGCTGTTGGTAAACAGGTAGGGTGGCTTCAATACTATCTGGAAGAAAAAAACATCAAGAATTATACTTTTTTGCAAGGTGGCGCCTGGAGTTTCTTTGGTGCGAAGGGTGCTTCAAATTAAAAGTGCGGCCACTTCTGTGCAGGGTCTTTCTCATCAGGCTGCTGGCCTGCAGAAACAAACCCCTGTTTGCATCATCTCCAGTGAGACAACTGATCTGGAACTGATTGAACCGACTGCCCGGCTGCACCAGCCTGGGGACTCAGTCGAACCTCATTAAAAATTCAAGTACTGAAGCATACTCCCGGACTTACCGGTCCATAACGACGCTTCAGTACGATCCAGCCTCTCTGCCATCCCACAAACCATTGCTGACTCAACCAGGTCCGCATGCAAAGGAGGAACGTGCCGGACTCGGCATTTGATTGCCATCATCGTTTCTGCAGTGGAATAATATTCGTAACAATATAATATAATTAAATTTTTACATATGTGACACCTGCGTTCGCTTTTTCCCGGCCCGGCCAATGATGGGCTTGACCGATTCCGGATATCGCGATACTTTTCAAGTTGCCTGATTGCAATCCGGGAAGTTTACTGGATCCCGTCTGCGCACCTGGCCATGACAACAGTGTGATATGGCTGTTGAAAAATAAAAAAAAGTACCCCATGAAAAGTATTCTGGTTTCCACAAAAAAGACCGGTACCCTTGAATCCATCGCAGCCTGCCTTGAAAACGGGAACCAGATCGATCTGGCCGTTTCGGAAACGGCAACCAGCCAGAAACTGCAGGAAAAGGTGTATAATATCCTGTTTCTGGACATCGACCAGCTTGAGTTGGCCCCCACACGAAAAGACGCGCTGAAGCTCATTCGCACCATTTTTGCCCGGTACTGGGAATATCAGCCCACCCTTGAAATCGTGGTGGTCTGTCCCCGGGATCGAATCCGGGAAGCTGTGACGGTTGTCAAGGCGGGTGCCAATGACTACATCACCTATCCAATTGACAGGGATGAGATCGGCATGCTGGTCAGCACCATTTATGAAGAACGGATTCTCCATTCCGAGTTGGCTCATTTTCGGGATCGGTTCTGGGCGGAGGATGCGGAAGCCGATATCACCACCCGGAGCGACGTCATGCAAACGGTGCTCAACCAGATTAAGTCTGTTGCCCCCACACGCTCAACCATCCTCCTGACAGGGGAAACGGGAACCGGGAAAACCCGACTGGCCAAGCTGATACATCGCCACAGCGGCCGCAAAGATGGCCCCTTCCTCAGCATCAATTGTGGTGCAATGCCGGATACGCTGATCGAGAGCGAACTGTTCGGTCATGAAAAAGGTTCATTCACCGGTGCGATCCGCCTGAAACTGGGCAAGTTCGAAATTGCACGGGGGGGGACCCTGTTTCTGGATGAAGTCGGCACAATCAGTCCCGCCGCCCAGGTCAAACTCCTGAATGTCATCCAGGATGGCGAATTCCAGAGGGTCGGCGGTGAGAACACGATCAAAACGGATATTCGACTGATCGCTGCCACCAATATGAATTTAAGCGACCTGGTCAAAACCGGGGAGTTCAGGAAGGATCTCTATTACCGACTGAACGTTTTCCCGATCGCTGTGCCCTCGCTGAAGGATCGGAGCAATGATATACCGCTCCTGGTTGATGGTATCATCCAGAAAATAAACAAAGTCAATAATAAAACAATCAAAGGGATCCATGCGTCTGCCATGGAAATACTCAAGCATTACGATTGGCCCGGGAACATCCGTGAACTGGAAAACCTGCTTGAACGGGCCCATATCCTGGAGACAAGCGATACACTGACACCGGATAGTTTTCCAAGGGAAATTATCAGCACCGCCTCAACCACGCTCAGAAACCCGTCCAAAACCGCATCCGCCGAGACCCTGATGCCGGATTCGCCAATGACGCTTGCGGATATGAGACGGCAGGCGGCCGACCAGGCCGAGTATGCATACCTTCAGCAACTCCTGGCCCGACATCAGGGTAAGATCGCGCTCTCGGCCGAAGAGGCCGGTATCAGTACCCGCCAACTGAACAAGCTGCTCCACAAACACGGGATCCAGAAAGAAGGGTATAAACAGAAAAAGAGCCGCTCTCAGCCGGTTCACGTCGTCTTTGAATAAACCTGTTGCAGCTTCATTTTAAATCTTAACCAGGGAGGGGTTTATGAACTCACACCAACGTATCATTGCCGCCATCGATTTTTTCAGCCATTCGCAGCTGGTCGCAGAACACGCCGCCAACCTGGCCCGCTGTATGAAGGTGGAACTTGTTTTTGTGAACGTGATCAATCAGCGGGATATTGATGCCATCAACTATGCCATAAATAATTTAGATAATAACACCAATAAGATATCCCTGCAGAGATGCATGGATCAATTGCGGGAAGAGCGGGAGAAAAAGTGGGAGCAGTTGCAAGAGACGGTCGATATGTCAGATCTGAAAACCAGGCTGATTATCAGAACGGGGGAGCCGTATCAGGAACTTCTGAATTCAGTGGCAGAGGAGAAGGCGGACATGCTGGTGATGGGAATTAAAGGTCGCTCCAATCTGTCCGATATGATGGTTGGATCGACAGCCCTTAAAATGGTCAAGCGCTGCCCGGTGCCCCTGGTAACTGTGCGCCACTTGCAACCGGAAGCCAGTCTGTAGCTCCCGGC
>JAHJRI010000351.1 GCA_018830885.1 bacterium
AGTTCAGCAACAGTTGCTGTCAATTTTAGGTCTGAAGAAGGAGAATATGCTGTTTTAGGGTAAGGAATGCAATCGTGTAACCTCTTGCCATAAAAAGAGATAGAGCTATTGCTTTTTATAAGTAGGAAACTCGGGCTAGGCCAACGTCAGGAAGAAGGCAGCTATGGTGCAAATAATTGGACTTTTAATTCACGGCCGGGACAGACAGAGATTCAGAGCCGTCCGGTTGAATGGAATTGGAAGACAACCGATGTTAAAGGCGGGAACAATATACCCGTTTTTGCCGATACTATGTGGAGGGGAGGGGGGCCCTTCTATCAGAACAACAACCCTCAATCCAACCGGATCGCTCCTCCTGAATATAATGGTCAGTGGGTGGGCGCTGCCCATGAAATGAAGCATTTCAGCATCAACCGGCACAACGGGTTTGTAAATCACTTGTTTTTGGATTGGTCTGTTAGAAAGGTAGGAATTAAGGAGTTGTGGACATTCAAGTGGCATCGGCAGTACAACAGAAACGGCTTCTGGACTGTGGCAGGCGGGGCCCAGGCGAGTGACTGGCCGGCTTGGATGAGGAACTTTAAAGAATACTAAAAGAGTTGCCCGGTCAACCCCGTTAGAAATCTCCACCTTTTTTCCAATCTTCTTTCGCTCCTTGAAATTTCTAACGGGGTCAACCCAACGTAACAATATCATCTTTAATTGTTATCTGTTCGGTCATTTATTTTAATAGCAAACCATTGCTAAAACTCCATTCTTAGATGGCGTCTTCATCGCGTTCCCCACTGCTGATGCGGACAGCCTGTTCAAGCGGTAGGACATAAATCTTTCCGTCGCCGCGCAGACCGGTATGCGCCGCCCATTCAACCGTTGAGAGGACTTTGTCAACCAGTTCTGCATTGCAGGCAATCTCCAGTCTGATATGGGGTTTGAAATCCAGAGAAACCTCCGGTTTCTGCGTCGGATCATGCTTGCTTCTGTCGCGTCCGAAGCCGTGGATTTTTGAGCTGCTGGCTCCGGTAAGTCCTCCGATTTTATGCAAAGCCAACATCACTTCTCCGAATTTGTTTTCCTTGATAAATGCGATTACCATTTTCATAATCAGATTCCTTTTACTTCTTATGTTCCTCTTTAAATATCAATACTCCACAACTGTTTCATCCCGGTTAAAAATTATATAAAGCACAGGAAGTATGATAAGAGTCAGGCATAGGGAACTGATAAGCCCGCCAAAGATCACAGCTACCAGGGGTTTCTGTATCTCGGAACCTGCGCCGGTTGCGTATAGCATCGGCAAAAGTCCCATCAGCGTAGTCAATGTGGTCATTATCAATGGCCGTACGCGCAGTCGGCAGGCCTCGATAACCGCATCGTGCACCTTTCTGCCTCCTGCCCGCAATTGATCGAAAAAAGTTACCAGAACCAGTCCATTTTCTACGGCGACTCCCAGTAAGGCGATAAAGCCAATGGAAGCTGCGACACTTAAATGGATATTAAGAAAATAAATGGCCAAAATGCCGCCGACCAGTGCGAAGGGTAGATTCACCAAAATCAAAATGGCGCTTTTGAGAGAATTGAGCGAACTGAACAGCATCAGGAAAATCAAAAGTACGGACGCAGGAACGACCATTTTTAGACGCTGCATGGCCCTTTGCTGATTTTCAAACTGTCCGCCCCAGTCCAGCCAGTATCCATCGGGTAACTGATTTTCGATGGATGCCAGTTTCCGTTGTGCTTCGGCGACAAAACTGCCCATGTCACGGCCCCTGACATTACACTCAACGATCAGTCTGCGTGTGGAATCCTCTCGACTTATCTGAGCCGGCACTTCCACTTCCTCTATAGTGACCAACTCGCCTAACGGAACATTGTAACCGGCTGGAGTCGGAACCAGCATCTGCTCGATAACTCCAATGTCACGTCGGTTTTCCAAAGGAAATCGTACCTGTACATCAAATCTTTTCTGACCTTCAAAAATGGTTGTCGCAACACCGCCTCCAACAGCGGTCCGGACCAACAGATTAATATCTTCAATATTGACCTTATGGCGAGCTAACTCCTGTCGATTCATGCGTATTTGAATCTCGGAAAATCCCGAAATCTGTTCTATTTTGAGATCGCTGGCGCCTTCGATTTTGCTCAGGATAGGCGATATCTTCTCCGCCGCGATCCGCAAAACTTCCATATCATTTCCAAATATCTTGACGGCAACATCCGACTTGATACCACTGATAAGTTCATTGACCCTCAGAGCAATCGGTTGTGAAAATGCCGGTTTGATCCCAGGAAATGCGGCAAGCTCACTGTTGATTTCCTGTACTAACTCTTTGCTGGAGCGGCCAAATTTACTCTCATAATTGGGCTTGAGCATAACAAAGAGATCGTTCTGTTCAGGTCCCATTGGGTCCTCGGCGATTTCAGCACGGCCCGTTTTGGTAACAATGGTTTCGATTTCGGGAAATTTGGCCAGCAGCCGCTTTTCAATTTCAGTCGCTTGTAAGGCCGAGCCTTTGATGCTGGCCGTTGGCAGTCTAACGATATTGATGGCGATCGCCCCTTCATTAAGCGCCGGTAAAAACTCCGTTCCGAGTTTGGGCACCACAGAAAACGAAGCAACCATCACCGCAGCCGCGATACCAATGGTAATCCAACGTCCCCGCACGGCGGCTGTCAGCACGGGCAGGTACAGACGCTGGATCATTCTTACCAGAATATTCTCGCCGTCTTCCTTTCCCGTTCGTTTGACCAGAATAGAACCGATCACGGGCACAATGGTTAAC
>JAHJRI010000352.1 GCA_018830885.1 bacterium
TCCGTGTCTCTGTGGTGAGTGTTTTTCATACAAACCACAAAGATCAAAGGAGTGGCTGACGGCTACTCTCTCTGCGAGAGCTGTGCCAACCTCTTATATGAATATAATATACTGTAATAACGAGTAAAAAAAATAATGTGAATCTATCTTGATGAACCGGGTGACACGAAAAACCGTTTATACCCCAATATTCGTATTTTTTCTTGACGACTGCTGGGTGAATTTCCTAGGATGACCCACCTGAAGGGAATCCTGGAAACAGGCAGCGTCACTGCTTCCCAAAAACTGCATGAGGAATGATTCATGGGTCTGCCACTGCAAGAGAGAGATGATTTGAAAAACAAAACCGATATCCTGGTTCTCGCCTCCATCTTTGAAAACGATTTTTCCATCGACTGGTTGCTGGAGATGAGCCGGGAAAAAGCGTCCGCCATACTGACGGTGCTGGACCAGGAACAGAAAAAGGGGCATCTGCAGCAGTCCCGGGGCGGATCCTACTGTTTCTGTGACCCGGAATTCAAGGCGGGTCTTTACCGGTCGCTCTCCCCCGAGACAAAAGAGCAGCTGCGTCGTCAGGCGTCCGAGATTCTTCTCCGGGAACTTCCGGAGCGGTCGGAGCACGACCGGCGACTGCCCGGTCATCTCCTGGAACTGACCAATGACCTGGAAGGCTGCCGGCAGCTTGCAGCTGCCGGGAACCGCTGCCGCAAGGCGTTCCGTTTCAACGAGGCACACACCTACTACCAGAAGGCGATCCGGGACCTGGGGACAATTCAGGGGGACGAGGCGGACCGGCTCCTGATTGAGACCACCATCCACTATCTGAAAATATCCAATCCGGCGGATCTGAAACAGATCCGCTCCAATGTCGCAGACGCGATTCGACGGGCGGAAGCGCTGGGTCTGAACACCCAGCTGGCCATCCTGAGAATGTCGCTGGCGATCAAGGAGTGGACACGATCCCGCTACCCCTCCGCTTTGCGCGAGTATAAGCTGGGCTGGGCGCTGGCCCGGGAGATCGAGGATCCGGCCTTTCGCCGGGAAGCCAATGTGTACCGGGTTTTTTTCCAGTACTGGCAGGGCATGCTGCAGGACGTGGTCAGCGATTACGAAAAGTATGCCCCGGAAATTGAGGAGATTCCCCAGAGCAAATTTTCCTTCATTGCCCAGATGGCAGTGGCCACCTGCCTGGCGCATATGGGCCACTTCTCCCAGGGTCTGGGCATGATGAATGTGATCCGCAAGCACTGCCTGGAGATCGGCAACATCAATATCGGTTGCAACGCGACCTGTGTCATGGGGCTGATTTTTTCGGAAATGGGACAGTATCAGGAAGCGATCCGCTATTTTGAAGAAGCCCTGGATGGCGCGATCCAGGGGCACAACCAGTGGGTGCATGTCTGGGCGCTGCACGGGCTGGCGTATGCCTGTTATAAAACCGGCAGCCGCAAGAAGTCGGTGGCGGCCCTGAAAAATTACCTCAAATTGAGCCGGGAATTCCAGTACCTGCTCAGGCCCTTTCCCCTGATCATGGAACTGTGCTGGGAGATGGAACAGGGTCGTTATCCCCGGGTAGAGGGGCTGAAGCTGGAGGAGGAGATCGCTTTTTCCATTAAAACCAACAATATCTTTATCAAGGGGGTCGCCTTCTATTACCGGGCGCTGCTGAAGAAAAACCGGAAACTCCCGGACTGGGATGTCCATAAGAGCCTGAAACAGTCCCTTGCCTGCCTGGAACGGTCCGGGCGCTGTATTTATCTGGCGCACAGCCGACTGGAGCTGGCCCGGCTGATGCTGAAAAGAGGACAGCGATCCGAAGCCGCGGCACTGGCACTGCCCGAAGTCTCCTATCTCAAAAACCTGAACGAAAAGCTGGTCCCGGATGATTTCCGGTTTATCCTGCGGGACCTGAATAATGAGACCGAGCTGCTCAAGGAGATTCTCAAGCTGGGGCAGGAGCTGGTCACCTTCAGGGATCACCGGGATCTGGCCGGTCATATTATTTCCACCGTGAACCGTCTGATCGGGGCGGAGCGAGGGGCTATCTTCATCATTGACAAGCAGAGCGGCAAGCTGGTGCTGCGGGCGGCCAAAAACCTGACCTCCAGCCAGGTGACCGCATCGGATTTCAGCGGGTCCATGCAGATCATCACGGAGACCGCCCGTACCGGCAGGGGGACCATTCTGGCGGAAAACCACGGCAACGGGATGGAGACCCGGGCCGGCGACGGGATCTGCTCCCTGATCTGTGTCCCCATGATTCTGCGAAATCGACTCATCGGGGTCCTCTATCACGATAACCGTATCTACACCAGCTCCTTCCAGGAATCGGACCAGGAGATGCTGGGGTTTTTCGCCGCCCAGGCAGCGATCGCCCTGGACAATGCCGAAGCCTACCAGAAGCTCAAAAACCAGGTCCAGAAAGAGAAGGAAGGCAAACGCTATTTCGAAAAACAGTACCTGGAGGAGTCCAATTTCGAGGAGATCGTGGGTCGCAGCCGGGAGATCAAGACGGTCTTTACCCATATCGAATCGGTGGCCGATACGGACACGGCCGTCCTGATCCTGGGTGAAACCGGTGTGGGCAAGGAACTGGTCGCCCGCGCCATCCATCAGCACAGCCAGCGACGCAGCGGCCCCTTTATCCGGGTCAACTGCAGCGCCTTCTCCGAAACACTCATCTCCAGTGAGCTGTTCGGCCACGAAAAGGGGGCCTTTACCGGCGCCACCGATCAGCGGCTGGGCCGTTTCGAACTGGCGGATGGGGGGACGCTGTTCCTGGACGAGGTGGGCGACATCCCGCTGGGGGTGCAGGTCAAGCTGCTGCGGGTACTGCAGAACAACCGCTTTGAGCGGGTGGGAGGACAGCGGACGATCCGCTCCAACTTCAGGTTGATGGCTGCCACCAACATGGATCTGGAGAAGGAGGTTCAGAAAGGCCGCTTTCGGATGGACCTTTACTATCGGCTCAATGTGTTTCCGATTCGGGTCCCCCCCCTGAGGGAGCGTAAAGACGACATCCCCCTGCTGGCGTTTCATTTCCTGAATATCTATGCCAAAAAACTGAACCGGAAGATCGGGACCATTCCGGCGGATGAAATCGAAAAAATTGTGAACTACGCCTGGCCGGGAAATGTCCGCGAACTGGAGAATTTCATCGAGCGGGGGGTGATTCTCAGTGACCGCTCGGGGTTCCACTCGCCCATGATCCAGAACACCCTCATCAAACAGCCGGATGACGGGATGGCCATGTCCCACCAGGAAAATGAACGCAACCACATTGTCCGGGTGCTGCAGGCCTGTCACTGGAAAGTGGCAGGGAGAAACGGTGCCGCCAGCCATTTGGACCTGCATCCCAATACCTTGCGTTATCGCATGAAAAAACTGGGGATCCACATCCAGCGGCAGGTTGCTCCCAACTGATGCCCGGGTTCGACAACCGTTCCGGAAAGGGTATCAAGGGGCGGATGCACGACGGCCCTGTCTGTCATTTATCCAATACCACAGCGGCTTGCCGCTATTCGTTCATGTAGGTGTGAAGGAATGTGGAGAGATTGATTTTCTGATTATTCAGGCCCAGCTTTTTTCGGATATGCTCCCGATGTCGGTTCACCGTTGCTGTTGAATTATGCCGCAGATTTGCTATCTCCTTGGTTGACAGACCATTGCGGATCATATTGCAGATCTGAATTTCCGAGGCACTCAACTCCATGAACTGCCGGGAGAGTTGACTGACAAAGGGAGAAACGATATCCTCCAGGCTTTTTTGGATGAGGCTGATGTATTTCTGCTGATCCGGATAGGCAATCGACTTCAGGGCCTGTAAAATGGGTATGATTGTCTTGTCGACGTTGGCATGAATGTCTCTTCCGATCGTATTCTGCTCCTCCTTTACCTTGAAAAGGATCTCCCTGAGTGTGATGTTGGCATTCTCGAGTGCCTCCCGTTCAACCTCCAGCTGCTTTTTGGCGCTGAGTCGCTCGACGGCACTGCCGATGCGAGTCGCAACAGCATTGATCAACATCCGCTCCTCCTTCAGGAAGGGCCCCTCATCCATATGGGGCATCTCCTCCAGGTAATAGACCGCCACCGTCCCGACGCACTCTCCCCCTTCGAAAATCTCGACGGATTGTTTCCAGGGTGAAGTATCAAAGTTTGAGGCCTGATAGGATTTCCCCTTCAGGAGCAGTTGTGCTGTGGTTATTTCCGGATATTGCCAGGAGATAGGCAGCAGATGAGCAATGCCCTGCATGGCGGCATCGATATCATCTTCGTTTCTTTCCAGCATCTCGGCCACCCCATAAAGACAGTTCAACTCCTTGATCCGCTCCCGCAGGGCATGCTCAATCCTTGATTTTTCCTGTTCCACCGCGGATTTGATGTGTTGTTCCCGCTTCAGGTGCACGATTTCAATTCTGGCAGCGTTCAGCTGATTGGTGAGCTGACTGACCGTGAGGCTTTCAGGTATCATGAGGTGTTGCCGTTGCGGATAAAACGTGCTTGAAAAAGAGTCATCTCCTTTCGGATTCCTTCTCTGCCGGCCGGTGCCACCCACCATGCAGATGTTTGGCTGCGGATCCCGGTCCCTGGGATGATTGTCTGAGATGGCTCTATTTTCGCTGACAAAAAATTGGCAGTCAATAGGTAAAAGATGGGTAATCAAAAATAGGACTGTATTCACGCCGTTTAGACCTGTTGATGGCTGACATTCATATGCGACTGTAATTCAATGCCATTTAGTTGGGCTTTAAATCCCGTGTCTGCAATGGACCTGTTTCAATTGCGGATCTGTTTCAAGATGATCTAAAACTTGCTTCGCTGAGAGCCCAAAACTCGCTTTGCTCAAACAATTGGCCCCTCGGCCGCTTCGCTTCGTTCAGATCATCTAAGAAACGTCTCCAGGCAATTCAAACAGGTCCATCGCAGACACTCAGCCAGCGGCTTAACTAAATGACATTGGACTGTAATTAGAAAAAAAACATAAAATCCCCCGGCTCTGCGCCGAAAGTATCTGCATACCGGGCTGCAGCAACTCTGCTTCCAGAGCGCCTGGAATGGCAACCGCCATCCAGTTTGTGGTTTCAGAAGGCACCGTTTGTCGAACCCGCCGACGTCCGAAGTCATGGGCATTGTTATCCCTGGTCTCTTGAATTCGGTTTCCGGTCTGTGCCGTCATCTCATAATATACATTTATGATGGGGACTTTATGGGTATTGATTGGGTAATGACCTTTTAAAATGAATTAGCGTAGTCTGAAAGACGGAATTTTGCACAGAAAGTATGGCAGTACCCGGATCAGACGGTCCTCATACAGAGATGTCCGGTTGGTTCAATGCTTTTATCTGAATCTGGAACGTAGCGTTAATTCCGTGTCGCTGAATTACTTGCCAGAAGCAGGAACAGGGTTTTCAGGCTAATGGATCTGCGAAGAGCCATCTGTTGTTCAACCCAAGGTACTGACAGGATCCCCCATTTCGAAAAGTCCGGAGCGTCTGAACGAGTGACTGCACTGCAGCCTGTCCGTACCCGCCTGACTTCTGTTTTCACCGACTGATATTCTGGGGTGTCCTCCCCGGATTTTCAGTCAGTCCGCTGAACATGCGGCAGGAACCTGCAGCTCGAGGAATACCAGGATGGATAATGTTTAAAGAAGAAGCGGCCAGAAAGGGAAATGGAATAAAAACGCTGGAATTTGAAAGTGAGTTTTACACCAATTCACAGGTTCTTTCCGGGCTGACCGCCAATAAAATTCGCGATATCCTGCTGGTTTCCAGCCTTTATAACATCTTCACCCTGGAAAAGGGTGGCATGTTGGCATCCCAGCTTGTGAATGAATATAAAGGATTGCGGCTGGAGAATCCGCCACGGATTCATGGCGTGTCTTCACTGGAGGAAGCCCTCACATTCATCCGGGACAAGAATTTTGATCTGGTGCTGATTGTTCCCCCCCTGGACAGCATGGATGCTTTTTCGCTGGGTCGGAAACTGAAACGGATCCGTCAGAATATCCCCATCATTCTGCTTTCCCAGAATGCACAGGAGATCAGCGCTCTCCCGGAAAAAAAGAACCGCACCGGTATCGATCATATCTACCGCTGGTCCGGTCACTCAGACCTGCTGCTGGCCATCATCAAAAACGTTGAGGATCACGCCAATGTGTCCCATGATACCGCCAGAGCCAGTGTCCGGGTCATGATCCTGGTTGAGGATTCACCGGACTATTATTCCCATCTGCTGCCCATACTCTACAAGGAGATTGTCAGTCAAATCCAGGCATTGCTGGAGGTGGGACTGACAGAGAAACAACGGGCGATGACCCTCCGTGCCAGGCCAAAAATTCTGCTGGCCAAGAACTATGAAGAGGGTCTGGATCTCTACCGCAGATACCAGTCCTGCCTGTTGTGCCTGATCTCTGATACCCGTCTGCCGATGCAGGGAAAGATCTGCGCTGATGCCGGCATTCGTCTGCTGTCCGTCGTGCGGAAGGAGATGCCCGACATACCGACTCTGCTGATGAGCACGGATGCGGGCAACAAGGGCAAGGCCAGGGAGCTGGGACTCGAATTCGTCAATAAAAACTCCCCCAACCTGGCCAAACAGGTTCATATCTATTTTCGCAATCAGTTGGGGTTCGGCGATTTCATATTTCGCATGGAAAACGGGATGGCGATTGATCATGCTTCGGACTTTCTGACCCTTGAAGCTAAGCTGCATGAGATCCCGAACAAATCACTGGCCTACCATGCCCAGCGGAACCATTTCTCACGCTGGGTCATGGCACGTCTGGAGATCTCGCTGGCGCTGAAATTCCGTTCGGTGAACTTTTCGGATTTTGACCATATTGATGACCTGCGGGCTTTTCTGATCAACAATATCCACGCGTTGCGCTACTATCGGCAGCGAGGCGTGGTTTCCATCTATGACCGGCATCGATATGACTGGGAGATCCGGGAGTTTGTAAAAATTGGAAACGGATCGCTGGGTGGAAAAGCAAGGGGTCTGGCTTTCATGTATGACCTGCTGAGACAGAATGATGATCTGCAGAAAAAACATCCCCTGATCAACATTCGAATCCCCAAAACCCTGGTCATCTCAACGACCAATTTTGATGCCTTTGTGAGTCAGAACAAACTCCAGTACCTTCTGCGACGGGATATGAAAGATCCCGAAGTGGCAGAACGATTTTTGAAAGGGAAGATTTCAGAAGCGCTGCGGAAGGATCTCAATACCTATCTCAAACAGGTGACATACCCGCTCTCCATCCGTTCTTCCAGCCAGATGGAAGACTCCCATTATCAGCCATATGCCGGGTTGTATGGCACCTATAAAATACCGAACAACCATCCGGCCCTCTCCACCCGTCTTTCCCAGCTGATCAAGGCGTTGAAGCTGGTCTATGCGTCGACCTATTTTGAAGGCCCCAAGTCCTTTTCCAGGAATACATCCAATCAGCACAGCAAGGAGTCGATGGCCGTGATTATCCAGGAAGTCGTCGGCCAGCAGTACGGGGATTATTTTTATCCGGCTATTTCGGGGCTGGCCCAGTCCCATAACTACTATCCCTTTGACCGCATGAAAGCGGAAGAGGGGCTGGTCCATATGGCCCTCGGTCTGGGGAAGACTGTCGTCGACGGCGAGCGCTGTCTCCGGTTCTCACCCCGGTATCCGGATAATATTCCCGAACTGTCCCTTATCCAGGATATGTTGAAAAACACACAACGCCACTTTTATGCACTAAAGACCAGCAATTACCCCGACGCGCTTCAGTTCGAAAGACACGCCAACCTGGAAAAACGGGAAGTCAGTGATGCCCTGGACGAGGATCCGGTAAAGATGCTCTGCAGCACGTATATCCTGGATGAAAACCGGATCAGGCATACCTGGGATGCGGAGGGCCCCAAGGTGCTGACCTTTGCCAGGATTCTCAAGTATCGTCACGGCAATATCCCCGCTTTGTTCAGTGATCTGCTGGAACTGGGGCAGAAAGGCTTTGGCTGCCCGGTGGAGATCGAATTTGCCATCAACCTCCATCCGAGCAGCCAGAGCAAAATCGATTTCTATCTGCTGCAGATTCGGCCCATGTTCAATGCCGTGGATCAGCATCTGGTGAGAATCAGTGCTTCCGATGAAAAGAACGCTTTCTGCAGGTCGAGCCAGGCCCTGGGAAACGGGATCAACCATCAGATGATGGACATAATCTATATCAAACCCGACGATTTCAGAACCGAGGCCACCCGAGAAATCGCCGACGAGATCAACCGGATTAACATCAGACTGCAGCAGGAAAACCGCACCTACCTTCTGGTCGGTCCCGGGCGCTGGGGAGGGTCCGACCGCTGGCTGGGCATACCGGTCAAGTGGCGGCACATTTCCAATGTGGGTGCCATTATTGAACTGAGAAATGAAAAACTCAGTGCGAATCCGTCCCAGGGATCCCATTTCTTTCATAATATCACCTCCCTGGGGGTTCACTACATCATGATCAACGAAATCTGCGACAGGGACTCGACCGACTATTTTGACTGGAACTGGGTCAATTCCCAGCCGGCCGTTTCCGAAAGCGCATTTGTCCGGCATGTCAGGCTGCCGCGCCCGTTTATGCTGAAAATCGATGGTAAAAGATCACGCTGTGTCATCATGAAGCCCTGAATAATCGATATTGCATTTTCACCCGGACGGCTTCTTCCCTGAAGTTGTCTGTTGTCATCATCCGTTAATTGAATGGAGAACAAAGATGTTGGACGCTTTACAGTTTATTAAAGACCGGGATCCCGGGCAAAAGGAGTTTCATCAGGCTGTCCAGGAGGTTCTGGAATCCGTCAAACCGGTTCTGGATCGAAATCCTGAATATGCCAGGATGCGCATCCTGGAAAGAATTACGGAACCGGAACGGGTCATTCAGTTTCGAATCCCCTGGATGGATGATGCCGGCCAGGTACAGGTCAACCGCGGTTTTCGCATCGAAATGAGCAGCGCCATCGGACCCTATAAGGGGGGGCTGCGCTTCCATCCCTCGGTCAACCTGAGTATCCTGAAATTCCTGGCCTTTGAACAGGTCTTTAAAAATGCGCTCACAACGCTTCCGATGGGTGGTGGTAAGGGTGGATCCGACTTTGACCCAAAGGGAAAGTCCGACACTGAGGTCATGCATTTCTGTCAGAGCTTTATGATGGAATTGTTCCGTCACATCGGGCCCAATACGGATGTCCCGGCCGGCGATATCGGTGTTGGTGGAAGGGAAATCGGGTACCTGTTCGGTATGTACAAGCGTTTGCGGAACGAGTTTACCGGTGTGTTGACAGGAAAGAGCCTCTCCTGGGGCGGGAGCCTCATTCGACCGGAAGCAACGGGATACGGGTGTGTCTATTTCGCCAGTGAAATGCTGGCCACCCGGAATGACACCCTGCAGGGAAAGGTCTGCCTGGTTTCGGGTTCCGGAAATGTGGCACAGTATACTGTGGAAAAGCTCCTGCAATTGGGCGCCAAGGTGATCACGCTCTCAGATTCATCCGGGTACATCTATGATGAGGAGGGAATCGACGCCGAAAAACTGGCTTATGTCATGCAGTTGAAGAATATCAAACGGGCCCGGATTTCCGGGTACGTGGAGAAATACCCCCATGCCGTCTATACTGAGCTGGACCCCACACTGGACTGCAATCCCCTCTGGGCTCACCCCGCGGACTGCGCCTTCCCCAGTGCGACTGAGAACGAGATCAATGGCAGGGACGCGGCCAGGTTGATCGCCAACAACATCATGCTGGTAGCGGAGGGTGCGAATATGCCATCCACACCGGAAGCCGTCGATATCTATCTGGAAAACAGAATTCTCTATGGCCCGGGCAAAGCTTCCAACGCCGGTGGTGTGGCAGTATCCGGTCTCGAGATGAGCCAGAACAGCATGCGTCTCAACTGGCCCAGAGAAGAGGTGGATCGGCGCCTGCGGGAGATCATGAAGAGTATCCATACGGTTTGCGTCGAATCGGCCGAGAAGTACAACCAACCCGGTAACTATGTTGCCGGTGCGAATATTGCCGGTTTTCTCAAGGTTGTCAACGCGATGCAGGATCAGGGACTGGTGTAGCCTTCCGGATCCTGAGTGCCGGCTCTCTGTCCCTTGTGCAACAAGTGCATGTCTGATAGCCGGCCGACCGCGTCGCTGTGTCATCCCGGTTCTTGATGGGCGAATCTCCAAACCTCGATCCGGGACGACAGTGAGAAACAAAACTTGTATTTTCCTTCGAAAGGGTTGCTAAACCCAGGCTACGCAATTAAGCACCTGATACCGAGCAGGGATGAGATATCAAGATAGATGGGGTATTGACAGGCTTGTTTGGGCCCATTATACTCGCATGCAAGTATATAGTGAACTAGCTATTATTTTTTCAGCCGATCAAAGAAAAGCCAAACAATGAATCCGGAAGAGTGCATTTTTTTCTATCTCGCCAAGGCCAACCAGGCGGGGAGCAAGGTCTGGCGAAAACACATGTCCCGTCTGAATTTGACGGCCGTACAGGGCATGGTGCTTAACTTTCTCAGGCAGGCCGATGGTACCACGTCGAAGGACCTGGGGGATCGCACCCAGCTGGATAGTGCGACCATGACCGGTATCCTGGACCGGCTGGAAAAGATGGCACTGGTGGAGCGCCGGTCCCATCCGTCCGATCGGCGGGCCATCATCGTCTGCCTGACCGAAGCCGGTCGTGATCTAACCCGGCAGACCGACCAGGCGGGTGAGAGGGCCAATCGGGAATTGCTGCAGAGCCTGGAAGCAGGGGAACAGGATCAACTGAAAGCGTTATTAAAAAAACTGAGAGTCAATCCGGCAGAAAATACGCGGGTATAAACTGGAAACCCGGTTTCCGATCATGCTGTCAGGGGGACTGAAAAACCGGGTGGTGGGTCCAAAAAATAAGCAACAACAAGGAGAGGGTGATGACAGACGAAGAAATTTACAGCCGTTTTATGGACTGGTTGAAAGAATCGTGGATCGGCCTGCCGGATTCTGAATTTAAGGATGAGATGATTCGACAGCGTTTTTCAGTGGACGAGGCCGCTTTTTTGACCGGATTTCCTTTTCGCAAAACACCGTTGGATGAACTGGCCGCTCTCAAGAAGATGACAACAGAGGTGCTGGCTGAACGACTGGATTCCATGGCGAAAAAAGGTCTGGTCTGGAAAGAGATGAAAAAGGGAAAGATGTGTTATGCGCTGAATGACATATTCTTTTCACTTTATCGCAGCGCCTTCTGGCCGATGCTGCACACGGACCATATGGTGCAGGTCGCGCCATCTGCCAACCAGTATTTCCTCAACGGCATGATGGATGACTTTGGCAAAGTCGAAGCCAAGGGACTGCGGACATTGCCCATCCACGAAACCATCCAGCCCGGTACGACGGTGAAGCCCTATGAGGATGTGGTGAAGCTGCTGGATGGCTTTGAATATTTCACGGTTTCGGCCTGTCCCTGCCGCCAGCGGAAAAAGCTGGATCCCGCTTTCAAGGATAGTGATCAGCCTCTGGAAGTCTGTCTTCATTTTGACGACCTGGGGCATTACATTGTTGAAAATGAGATGGGACGTGAGATTACGCGGGAAGAGACCGAGGTCATCCTGAAAAAAGCAGCGAAAGCAGGACTCGTCCACGGTTTGTCCAACTGGCGGGAAAAACCGGATACGATCTGCAACTGTGACAAGGCATACTGTCTCTGCTTCGAGCCCTATTACCAGCTGGACCATCACAAATCGCTGGACAGATCCAATTTTGAAGTGCAGACCACGGCGGAAACCTGCAAGGGGTGTGGGCTATGTGTCAAACGGTGCCCGATGGAGGCGCTCGCCCTGGTTGACTATGCCAGGGCCGACAAAACCCTGAACAAAAAGGCCCGGGTTCCCAAACTGGTCACGGACGAATGTCTGGGATGCGGCGTTTGTGTGATAAAATGCCCGACGAAATCCCTCACCCTGGTACCCAGCGTGCTCACGGTGGATCCGCCCCAGTCCGTTTACGACTGGAGCAGTCGCTACATGGCCGATGTGAAGGCCGGGGTTCCCAAAAAGCGGGTCAGAAACTAGAGTACGTCCTTCAGATCGCTGATAAATGCGTTCACGGTTTCTAGGCGGGTGTCCCAGGAACACATCAGGCGCACACCACCCTCACCGATGAAGGTATAGAAACGCCAGCCCCGGTCGTGCAGTGCCTTGATCACCGGCTGGGGCATCTCCACAAACACGGCGTTGGCCTCTACGGGAAACATGACGGAGACCTGGGGAATCTCCTGCAGCTGCCTGGCCAGGTCGCGGGCACGGTCGTTTGCGTTGCGGGCATTCTTGAGCCAGACGTCGTTTTCCATCAGTCCCAGCCAGGGGGCCGACAGAAACCGCATTTTTGACGCCAGCTGCCCTGCCTGTTTGCAGCGGTACTCAAAATCCTCTGCCATCGCCTTATTGAAGATCAGGATCGCCTCCCCCACCGCCAGCCCGTTTTTGGTACCGCCCAGGCAGAGTATGTCGATGCCGCACTGCCAGCTGATCTCTTTGGGTTTGACCTTGAGATGGACAAGGGCATTGGTGAAACGGGCACCGTCCATGTGGAGCTTCAGCGAATACTTGTCAGCCATGTTCCGGATATCCAGCAGTTCCTCCCGGCTGTATACCGTTCCGACCTCCGTGGACTGGGTCAGGCTGATGGCCTTGGGCTTGGGGTAGTGGACATCCGATCGTTTCTGGACCAGCCGTTCAATGCTTTCCGGGGTCAGCTTGCCGTTATTGCCGCTGCTGACCAGGATTTTTGAACCGTTGGAGAAGAATTCGGGGGCTCCGCACTCGTCTGTTTCCACATGGGCCATTTCGTGGCAGATAATGCTGTGGTAAGATTGGCACAGGGATGCCAGGGAGAGGGAGTTGGCGGCGGTACCGTTAAAGACAAAAAAAACGTCACAATCGATTTCAAAGAGCTCCCGCAGCCGGTCGCAGACCTTTGCTGTCCAGCGATCCTCGCCATAGGCGAGTTCATGGTGGTGATTGGCCTGGAGCAGGGTCTCCAGTGCTTCGGGACAGATGCCGGAATAGTTGTCGCTGGCAAACTGCTGTGTTTTTTCAGTCATGGGGTCGTTTCGTCGGGGTGATGGTTCTTCCGGGAATCCCGTCTGACAGGTCTGGACCCGGTTCAGACACCGGGCTCATCCGTCCGGATCCGGTGAAAGGTGATCTGTTCGTTGGTGAGTCTGACTTCAATGAAGTCGCCGTGCTTGATGGTGCCGTCGAGAATCTTGTAAGCCAGCACATCCTCCAGCTCCCTTTGCAGAATCCGTTTCATCGGTCGGGCGCCGAATTCCGGGTCGTAACCCAGCCGGGCCAGATGTTTCTTCACCTCCCTGCTGATGCGGATCCGGGTGTTGTTGTTATCATGCAACCGCTTCATCAGCTTGTCCGCCTGGATGTCCAGGATCTGCTCCAGGTTCTCCTGGGTCAGGGACGTAAAGACAATAACCTCGTCCAGCCGGTTGAGCAGTTCAGGTCTGAATTTGGTGAGCAGCAGTTTTCTGGCCATGCCACCGCTGACCAGCTTGTTTTCGGAAAACTGCTTGAGAATGGATTCACTGCCCAGGTTGGTGGTCAAGATGACAATGGTGTTCTTGAAATCCACCTGAATCCCCTTGGCATCGGTCAGGACGCCGTCGTCCAGAATCTGCAGCAGGACATTGAATACCTCCGGATGTCCCTTCTCCACTTCATCGAGCAGGATCACCGAATAGGGTTTGCGGCGGATGGCGTCGGTCAGGAGCCCCCCCTCCTCAAATCCGGCATAGCCCGGAGGGGCGCCGATCAGGCGTGAAACGGTGTGTTTCTCCATATATTCAGACATATCCAGCCGGATCATCGCTTTTTCACTGTCAAAGAGAAACGAGGCCAGAATCTTGGCCAGTTCGGTCTTGCCGGTGCCTGTCGGTCCCATGAAGATAAAGGAGCCGAGGGGGCGATTGGGATCCTGGATGCCGGTTCTGGCCCGCCGGATCGCGTTGGAGACCGAAATCAGGGCCTGTTTCTGTCCGACCAGTTTTTCCCCCAGCGCTTTTTCCATATTGAGCAGTTTCTCCTGCTCGGCCACCATCATTCTGGAAACGGGGATGCCGGTCCACTTGGAAACCACGTTGGCGATGTCCTCTTCGTCGATTTCCTCCTTCAGCAGTCTTCCTGAACGGCTGACGGCCTTGTTGGCCTCGACCAGTTTCTGCTGCAGGTTGTCAAGGGTGCCGTATTTCAGCTTGGCAGCCAGTTCCAGGTTCCCGGCTCTCTGGGCTTCCAGTTCCTCCTGCTGGGCTTTTTCAATGCTTTCCTTGAGCGCCCGGACCTGCTGGATCTCTTCGCGCTCCTCATGCCACTGTGACTTCAGCTTTTTGTTTCTCTGGCGCAGCACCTTCAGCTCACTTTCAATGATATTGACCCGTGCGCGGGAGTCGGCGTCGTCCTCCTTCATCAGACCCTTGCGCTCGATTTCAAGCTGCATGATTTTGCGGTCGTTCTGATCGATGGCGATGGGTCTGGAATCAATTTCAATACGGATCGAGGATGCCGCCTCATCCACCAGGTCGATGGCCTTGTCCGGCAGGAAACGGTCGGTGATATAGCGGTCTGCCAGCCGGGCGGAGGCGATGATGGCGGAATCCTTGATACGGACCCCATGGTGGACCTCATACTTGCTTTTGAGACCGCGCAGGATCCCGATGCAATCCTCAACGCTGGGCTCGTTGACCGGAATCTGCTGAAAGCGGCGCCCCAGCGCGGGGTCTCTTTCGATATACTTTTTATACTCCTTGATGGTGGTCGCCCCCACACAACGCAGCACCCCCCGGGCCAGGGCCGGTTTCAGCATGTTGGACGCGTCGAGCGCACCTTCGGAAGCGCCGGCACCAACCAGGGTGTGGAGCTCGTCGATAAAGAGGATGTTGTTTTCGGTCGATTCTTCGATCTCCTTCAGCAGCTTTTTCAGGCGATCCTCAAATTCGCCCCGGTACTTGGCGCCGGCCACCATGGCGGCCAGGTCCAGGGCAAGGAGATTGCTGTCCTTGAGGGTAACCGGCACATCGTCCTGGTAAATCCGTTGTGCCAGACCCTCGATGATGGCTGTTTTTCCAACGCCGGGATCTCCAATCAACACCGGGTTGTTTTTCGTCCGGCGGGACAGTACCTGTATAACGCGCCGGACCTCTTCATCCCGGCCGATCACCGGATCAAACTTGTTCTCCCGGGCCATCTCCACCAGGTTCTGGCAATACTCCGAAATCATCGCCACCCGGACCTCATCACCCCGGGTGGTAATCCGTTGGCCATTTCGGGATTTCTTGCAGATCTCCAGCACCTTTTTGCCGTCAAGGGGCAGTCTCTTCAGCCGGCTGGAAGCCTCTGTCCCGGTATGGGCTATGATTCCGAGCAGGAGATGCTCCGGGTTGAGAAAATCGTCCCGTAGCTGATCCGCTTCAAACTCCGCCTTTTTGATGACCTGCTCGCAGCTGTAAGAGAGATAAACCTCCTTATTCACGGACGTGCTTTTTTCGTAGCGTCTGATGTAACTCTGGAGATCCGTCTGCAACTGCAGGATTTTGGTGTCCGACTTTTTCAGCACCAGTGGGATCACCCCTTTTTCCAGGCGCAGCAGTGCCAGGAGCAGGTGTTCCGCTTCCATCCGCTGTTGAGCGTTATCGGAAACGATCTTGTGCGCAAGATAAATGGTTTCCTCGCCGAGGCGAGTAAACCGCTCCATGTTAAGGCTCAAAATACCTCACGGTTCGATTTATTGATTCATTCAATGTAACTATTCACCGGATATACGCCCCAAAGGTACTGTGTTTCAAGAAACGCATGAATCCTCCTGGAGCTCCTGGAAACCATCCATGGCTTCCAAGGTTCTTGAAACACAATACCTTCGGGGCTGAGCGGAAATCAAACTGAATAGATACCATTCAGTCAAAGCATGGTCGGGACTGGCGGCCATGCTCCCGTCCGGGAAGGGACGATTTCTGCTGCCACCCGGGGCCAAACCGGACTATGGGATCTGCGGCGCGTGCCGTTCTCCCCCAGGAATACCGGATATTCGCAGTGAACGCAAGATCCCGTCCTCCCTGCCATAGGGTTTTCTGCTGTAATACCGTTTTCCATGTTGAACCAGCAGGGCATGATATTCCTGGAAAACCGACAGATCCGCCACCAGGGAGGATTCAAAAAGCTGTTTCAGCGTTTGATAATTCTCTGTTCCAGAGATTATCCCCGCGCCGGACAAAATCCTGCGGGTATAGGTATCGATCACAAAACTCGGCTTTTTCAGGGCATAGAGCAGGATACTGTCAGCCGTTTCAGGACCGATGCCACCGATTCCCAGCAGTTTTTCCCGCGCAGCGCTGCAGGTTTCCCGCTCCAGTTTTTCAAGGGGAAAACGATCCAGAAAGCCGACCAGGTTTTTTAAATACTGCGCCTTTTGATTGTAGTAACCGGCGCTTCTAATTGCCAGTGCTATTTGTGCCATTTTTGCATCGATCAGCCCCTGAATGGAAAAAAGACCCGCCGTTGCCAGGGATGACAGAGCGGTGACGACATTGTTCCAGTTGGTGTTCTGAGTGAGGATGGCCCCCAGCATGATCTCCAGTTTTTGCTGATCGGTGCGGGGGATATCATAGATACCAGGGTGATACCCGCCTGCGTCCATGGTGCGGGGTGACGCCTCATCACTGTGGACAATGGGCCACCAGCCCTGAAAACCATATGTTTTGAAAAGCAACGGGTACAGCAGGCGGACTTTTTCCCGGGGTGTCATGGGGGTGACCCCTTCCTGTGGGAAGGGGCATCGAAAATCAGCTGTTCACGGCTTCCTTCAATGTCTTTCCAGGCTTGAATCTTGCGACTTTGGCGGCGGGAATATTGATGACCGCGTTGGTTTGCGGATTCCTTCCCTGCCGGGCTTGTCGTTCGCCCACGGAAAAGGTGCCGAAACCCACCAGGGTGATCCGTTGTCCATTGGTTAAGCCATCCTGGATGGTGTTTAAAATGGAATTCAGTACTTTTTCTGTTGCGGCCTTGGTGAGACCGGCATCTTTTGCAGCTGCCGAGATTAATTCTGATTTGGTCAAATTGTTGCTCATAAGCGTCCCTCTTTCAATAGTTGCCGATAAACGAAAAATTTTTCCGTCGCTGGATAGCGAGCATCTCTGGTGATAACCCGAAAGCGTATGCAGATTTGTTTGACGGCAAACGGCGGTTCTTTTTCCGGATTCCCATTTCATCCGGATTCTGCATGAGATGTTCCCCATCCCGACCAGGAAAATCCACCGAGCGGTGTCTGGTACAAAACATCGGAGATGTGCGTATTCTTTAGCGAAAATCTTTTTAAAATGCAAACAAAAAATTCAGTTTTTTTGACCGCCCTGGAACAGCTGCCGCCCCTGACCCGTCAGGTCTGATCCGGAACCGACCCCGCTCCGGTTTGACAAGTGCTGAACGCAATAAGTGTGGTTTTGGGCTTTTCACGCAACCGATCAGCTGATAGGATAACAGATCACACACAAAAACTCTGCCAGTGGTGAACCCGCTGTTGGCAAACAACTCGAATGGACCAAGATGGACAAATTAAGCAGCGTTCAGGCAATTTCGCCCCTTGACGGAAGATATCAGGGCAAGGTGGAAGAACTCAGCCGTTATTGCAGTGAGTCTGCACTGATCAAATACCGGATCCAGGTGGAAATCGAATGGTTGATCGCCCTGGCGGCGCATCCCGACTTTGGTGGCCTCACCCCCTTTACTGAAGAGACGGAATCCCGGCTCAGGGAGATCTATCTGGGGTTTACCCCGGCGGAGGCGTTGAAGGTGAAGGCGATTGAAGATATCACCAACCATGATGTCAAGGCCGTGGAATATTATATCAATGAAAAGCTGGATGAATTGAACCTGTCCGCACTGTCGGGTATGGTACATTTTGCCTGTACCAGCGAGGATATCAACAATCTTTCCTATGGCTTGATGCTTCACTATACCCTTAATGATGTGGTTCTGCCGGTTTGTGAATCGGTCCTGTCCGCCATCAGGGCAAAAGCGGAGGCCTATCGCCGGGTTCCCATGATCTCCAGGACCCACGGTCAACCGGCAACACCGACCACCATGGGGAAGGAGTTCTTCAATGTTGCGGAGAGACTCGAGAGACAGCTGGGACAGATGCGGCAGCAGGATATCCTGGGCAAGATCAACGGGGCGGTGGGAAACTTCAATGCCCACCTCATCAGTTTTCCAGAGGTGGATTGGCGACAGCTCAGCCGTGATTTTGTGGAATCCCTCGGATTGACTTGGAATCGCGCCACGACCCAGATTGAACCCCACGACTACCTGGCTGAGATCTTCCACCGGTTTATCCGCTGGAACACTATCCTGCTGGATTTCGATCGGGATATCTGGTCTTACATCTCTATTGAAGCCTTCAAGCAGATACCGGTCAAGGATCAGGTGGGAAGTTCGACGATGCCCCACAAAATCAATCCCATCGACTTCGAA
>JAHJRI010000353.1 GCA_018830885.1 bacterium
TGTCATTTTTTGTGTTTTTGACAGCCCCTCCAGATACCTCTTTTCCCCGTATAAAGACCTAACATACTGAAATATTGAATAAATAATAAGTGGTCCCACCTTTGCAACTTTTGGCACTTATTCGTCACGATTAAACAGGACCGCCGGCACTTGTTTTTGTCAGCCGACACCTCAACCGCCTCAGATGGATCCCGACGCGGAGAGGAGGTGCTGCTGCAAAAAACTGCAATTCCCGTTCTATTTATTCTGTATCTATTCTGGTTCAGCTAGAGACGCTAAGACCTGTATGTCATTGAACTCATTCTCAACGTCCATCCATGACCGTCTTCCGAAGGTGGTCGTTCAATCACACACAGGTCTCAGTTTCTGCCCAGAAAAAGTGGTGAATCGTTGCTTTATTTTTTCATTCGTTAATTGGGTTGAAATGAATACTGGAGAGGACCATGCGACAATATCAGAAGGTTAAAATTAAAAACAGAGTGCTTGCCATGCTGGGCATTATCTTCGTCCCCGGGCTTGCTTTTGCGGCGCCGGCCATTGACAAGGCGGATACGGCCTGGATGATGGTATCGACCGCTCTGGTCATGCTGATGATCCCCGGATTGGCCCTGTTTTACGGGGGAATGGTCCGTTCCTTCAATGTTCTCAGTGCGGTGATGCACTCCCTGTTTGCCATGGGCATCATGAGTATTCAGTGGTATGTGATCGGTTATACACTGGCCTGGGGAAGTGATACCGGCAGCGGACTGATCGGTGGTCTGGAATTTCTGTTCCTGAGAGGCGTCGGCATGGAAGCAAACGGCAGTATCCCCCATGTCCTGTTCATGATGTTCCAGGGCATGTTTGCCATCATCACCCCCGCCCTGATCGCCGGGGCGGTGGTTGAAAGAATCAAGTTTTCCGCCTGGGTCATCTTTATCGTGCTGTGGGGGACCCTTGTCTATGATCCGCTGTGTCATATGGTCTGGCATGCCGACGGGTTTCTGCTGAACCGGGGCGGTCTCGATTTTGCCGGCGGCCTGGTGGTTCATGTCAGCTCCGGTGTATCCGCCCTGGTCCTGGCCATTGTCCTTGGAAAACGGCTCTCCTATAAAAAAATCTCCATGCCCCCCCATAACCTGGTCATTACCGTGCTGGGGGCCGCCCTGCTGTGGTTCGGCTGGTTCGGATTCAACGCCGGATCCGCGCTGACATCAGGCGGTCTGGCAGCAAATGCACTGGTGGTCACCCATCTGTCTGCCGCTGCCGGTTTATTTGCCTGGGTCTGCGCTGAATGGATCCTCCTCAAAAGACCGTCGATTCTGGGTGCCGCATCGGGACTGGTCGCCGGACTGGTCGCGATTACACCAGGAGCCGGATTTGTCACCCCATCCGCCTCTGTCCTGATCGGTCTGTTGGGAGGCACTGCTTGTTTCCTCGGTGTCCGCATCAAAGACCGCTTTGGATTTGATGATTCCCTGGACGCTTTTGGCGTCCACGGTGTCGGCGGTATTATCGGAGCGCTGCTGACCGGGATTTTCGCCACGAAACTGATCAACCCCGGCGGCGCCAACGGTCTGTTCTATGGCGCGGCCGAGGGATCCATGCTGCTGTTTGAACAGGCTTTCGGAATCGTTTTTACCGCTCTCTACGCCGGTATTTTCACCTGGATTCTGGCCACCATTATCGACAAAACCATCGGTCTGAGAGTGCCGAGGGACGTCGAACTCCAGGGACTGGACGGGCAACTGCACGGTGAACAAGCGTATCACGACTGATTCCTCACACAGGGATGCTGCGGCATCCCTGTGTGAGAGCGTGAAGCCCCTGCCGTTTCCGCAAAAAGGGGTTTTTACCTGAAATTGAACCGCAACAGCCGAAACCACACCTCTCCCTGGGCACCGCTTCCTCCCCACCGATCCACCATGAACACGCGTGTCGTCTATCAAATCGAAGAGATAATGAAATCCGGGTTCTTACTGAGAACCTCGCGATTCAGTTGTATCATTAATCTTTGCCCCGATTTCATCTCCCACTTTATGATTGTTTAGCTCACGGTATCGATTCGAAACAGACCTCCGGTGACAATCCTGTCAATCAGAAAAATGACTTGACACTATATATAATATATATATGAGTCCGCTGCAAAAAGTGTTTTTTGAGACAAGCGGGATTGTTTAAGCGAGAA
>JAHJRI010000354.1 GCA_018830885.1 bacterium
GGAGCTCCAGGATGGATTTATGCGTTTCTTGAAATGACATCCCTATGGTGCGGAACAGTCTTAAGTTAACGACATTGGGTGAATAGGCACAATTTTTTTAATTATGGTTTGATATTTGAATAACCTTTTTAGACGATTGTATTGTCTGCAGGATGAAAAAGAAACAGAAATATTACGATTTGTGAACCCTGAGAGGTCATATGCATCAATATATTGAAACCGTAAGAAACGAAGTCGAAGCAGCCGCAGGAGCGGAATCCTATCTTGCCAGTACTCTGTTTTTAAGGATGTTCAGAGATCTGGGCTACGAGGATGAAGGCGCCTGGAAAATCGCCACCAAGGAAGATTTCGAAAATGTTCAGCACAAAGTGATGAACTGTATCGGCAAAAATCGACAATTCAGTCTGAAAGATGAAATTCTTTCCTGGCAGATAGCCATCCTGCGGGATATCGGCAAGGAGTTCTACTACTGGTGGATCGACTATAAGGACGAACGGTTTCGAGCCGACGACTGCTTCCGGGACGGCGAATCCTGTATCGCCCTGGAGGCCTCCTGTGAAAAACTGGATGAAAACCCGACGGACGTTTTTACCGCCCTGCTGGAGGTTGAGTTTATTCTGACCCAACTGACAACATCGTGCAACACGGTAGTGATGCAGATCGACCGGTTCTGGCAGTTCAAGTACAACAACCGGAAAAAAGCGCCACAAAATAATTTCATGTTCAAGCGGATCGAAGCTGAAAGCAGGCAGACCTTGCTCTATAAAAGTGTCAAATCGCTGAAGAAAATCTCCAAAATGTGCAAAACCTTCGGCAAACAGCTGGCCGGAGCGGATCATCTGCTGTGGATGATCCCCCATCATATGCTGGAGTCATTGATCCACGCCCTGAACCAGTTCCTGGATTTCGAATACATCGAAGAAACCGACCTGGCGCTTCTGAAATGGCTGGACGATATTTTTCCGGAACGTCTGTCCGGTGGTCAACCGAATCCCACATACCAGAACGGGTTGCATCATAAAGTGATTGCCAACCTGACACAGGCCACCCAATGCATGGTGCAGCAGATGGTGAAAAAGAAAGATGTTTTTGCCCAGCGGGATGAGGTCATGAGACCCTATTTTCAGGAGATTCTGGAAAAGGTAAAACAGGTCGCCCTGCAGAACCTCAATGCCGATAAGGAACCGTTTCTCAAGGAACAACAGCAGCGCCATTAATCCCTTCCCCGCTCACCGTTCTGATGGGGTCCCGACGGCCCCACCGCATTTCCCTTGATTATTTCGAAAAAGGTCACTAAACTGACAAGCTGCATGATCCTCCCTGACAGTCGACCAGCCAAGTCAGTTGATCTCCAACCGAGCAACCTAGCAGAATCCGGGTCAAATGCAAAGTAAAACAGCAACCCTTTCAAAATAAAGCCATTTTCTATTTTTCCCCCGGCCATGGCTGCCAATGGGATTTCAAGTTGAGCAGCCCCCCTCCAAAACAGCTTTCCACCTGCATTGAAAAGCCTTTTTGATTTTCTTTTGACTGAGTGGTTTTTGTTTGGCTAGGATCATCTGGATAGAAATATCCACTGCAAAGACTGTCTGATAAAACCGGAATAACTTCTTCTCACAGCTGTTCGACTCATGCTTAAATTTTACGGAATTCGCTTTAACAAACAGGGCGCACCTGAACGGTTTACACTGACGTTTGCCCTCCGGGAGTCTCTGAATGCAGGGCTGCATATTCTGGACTATTACGAGGGAGACCTGAAGCAGACGCTGAAAGCCGTCGACGAGGAGATCAACAAACTGTTCCAGGGACCGGGGATCAAAGACCGGATCAGCGGTCCTTTCCGGCTGACCGTGGGGAAATGGTTTCGAACCCGGGACATGATCCGGTTCATCTGCCAGAATGAGGCTCTGACCTGTCACAAACTGGATGTCGCCCGATGGTTGAACACCCCGGAACCCATTGCGGAAAAATGGCTGCGGATCGAGCTGATTCTGCTGGAAATATTGTCGGGAATGGACCAGAAAGAGCGGGAAGAGGCACTGGGGCATCCGGATTCGGAACTGAATCTGATTCTGCAGATGGTGGTGCTGTTTTTCCTGGAGCAGGACGACGAATCGCCACCGGCCAACCTGGAGCTGCAGTTTATCCGCAACCAGTTTCCCCGGATCATCTGGAAGAAGAAGGAGGGGTTTAGTGCCGCCAGCAATCCATTCTGGCTACCTGAAAATGCATACTGCCGGATCTCTTATCTGGCCAGTCGCATTACCACGCGGGCTTCCCAACTGGCAGGTCTGCCTGTCCCGGCGGTTGAGTCGCCCCCTGCGCGATTGACGTTGAGGGAGACGGTTCCGGCCGCGCCGGCGGAACCGTTTTCGTATCACATGCTGCTGCCGGGTGAGTTGCCTGACGAATTGCGGCTGGAATTCGAAGGGGAGGCAAACCGCAGCACCCAGCTCTCGTTTCTCCCGGAAACGGCGGCAGAGACACTGCTGTCGCTGCAGAAGATGATACAGAAACGATTCTGGCACGACGGGGTCAAGCATTTGATGGCGATTTTCAGGCAGCTGGCCGAACGCGCTTCGGTTGGTCTGTGTGAGTTCGATATTGAAAAACATCTGCAGCTGATCACCAAAGTGAAACGAAACGGGGTCTATTCAGATAAGCAGCAGACCATTCTGAACGGTGTTTTCACAACCCTGCTGCAGCTGAGGGTCAAGCGCTGCTGGAAGCGTGACGGATCTCCCCGGGAAATTTCCAACCCGTTTTTACTGGAACTGTGCTGCGAATCGGCTCCCGATAAAAACGGCTTTCCGATCAAAAAACTGCTGCTCGACCCGATTTTCTGTCCGGGTCGGAACAACCCCTTTCGGCTGGGGGGGCACCTGTTGCTGATTCCCACCGCCCTTTTTCAGGAAAGTGTCCACAACCACGCACTCCTCGCCGGACTCGCTTCCTATATCGCAGGTGTCTGGCTGAACGATTTTCATAAGGATCTGGGGGTGATGGAAAAATCCACCCGGGAAATTATCGAGGGCGGGGCTTTCAATGTCACGCCAGGGAACAAATACCGCTTTATCCGCAAACTGAAATCCGAACTGGCCTATATGGAAGAAAAATGCTATATTACAAGGTACAGTGTGATAGAAGACAAGGCCGGCAATCCATGGGATGACCGGTATCGGTTTTCAGCCCCCGAAACGGTTGTTGCCGCCATCACCGAGAATATGAAATTATACCAGACCAACCCTTACCCGGAGAGACTCATTGCCTGATATCGTTTTTATGGGTACGCCGGAATTTGCTGTTCCCTCCATGGCGTATCTGTTAAAAGCGGGAATCCATATTTCCCTGCTGGTTTGCCAGCCGGACAGGAAAAAAGGGAGAGGCCAGAAGGTGCAGTTCCCACCCACCAAGCAGTTTGCTCTGGATCATCACATCGAAGTCTTCCAGCCCGTTTCCGTTCGAACCCCGGATGTCATTCAAAAACTGAAAGAGAAACAGCCGGCGTTCTGCGTCGTGATCGCTTATGGCAAAATACTGCCCAAAGAGATCCTGGCAGTGCCGGAAAAAGGATGTCTGAACGTCCATGCATCCCTGCTGCCACAATGGCGCGGGGCTGCCCCCATTCAATTCGCCCTCTTGAACGGAGACGAGCAGACCGGTGTCTGCACCATGCTCATCGACGAAGGGATGGACAGCGGTGATATTCTGCTGAGCCGAACAACACCGATTGACGCGGACGAATGTGCCGACACGCTATCCGAACGACTGTCGCTCATGGGTGCGGAACTGATTGTGGAAACCATCCAGCGATTTGACGGGATTCAGCCGCTTCGCCAGGAACATGATCAGGCAACCTATGCCCGGCTGCTGAAAAAAGAGGATCGCCGGATTTGCTGGGATGAGATCGCCCCGGCCGTCTATAATCGTTTCAGGGCATTGTCGCCCTCACCCGGGGTCTTCACCGAATTTCGCGGTCAGCGGCTGATGATCAAGTCGATGCGTCTGTCGACGGATCAGACCCTTCCGGAAAAACCGGGGACTATCACGGCGATATCCCCGGCAGGGGTGACGGTTGCCTGCAGCAAAGGCGCCGTTTCGATTCTAACCTGTCAGCCCGAAAACAAGAAACCGGTTTCAGCCGGAGACTGGATCAACGGGTATCAGGTCAAAAATGGTGAACTATTGGGAGGTAAAGCACTTTGATCGAATATACTGAGGAGAAGAAACGGGTTTTTCTGGTGGGGCTCCATCTCAAATCCAAAAAAATCGAAGAGACCCTGGATGGATTGCAGGAAATGGCATCCCTGGCGACAACCCTTGGTTTTGAAGTGACCGGTCAGGAGATTCAGTCCCGCTCCACACCTGACTCCCGAAGCTTTATCGGTGCGGGTAAGCTGGAGGAGATCAAAAAGCATGTCAGCCGTGAAGAGGTCGATATCGTGCTTTTCGATCATGAGCTCAGCCCCAACCAGGGCAAACATGTGGAGAGTCTGCTGGATTGCATGGTCTGGGATCGCACCCAGGTGATCCTGGAGATATTTGCCAACCATGCCCGGACACCGGAATCCAGGGACCAGGTGGAACTCGCCCAATTAAAGTACATGCTGCCCCGGCTGGTGGGTCTCTGGGCGCATCTGGACCGGGAAAAAGGAGGGATCAGCGCTTCACGGGGAACGGGTGAAAAGCAGATCAATATCGATCGTACATTGATCCGGACCCGGATCACCCGTCTCGAAAATGCCCTGAAAAAAGTGGCCAAAGAGCGCCAGGTGCAATCGAAAAAACGGCTGAACTGTTTTCAGATTGGGCTGGTGGGGTACACCAATGCCGGAAAAACGTCTCTCATCAATTGCCTGACCGGGTCGGACCTGCTGGCGGAAGATAAACTGTTTGCCACCCTGGAATCCACTACCCGGATTCTGCCGACGGACACCAAACCCGATCTGCTGATATCCGATACGGTTGGATTTATCCGCAACCTGCCGCATAATCTGATCGCCTCATTTCGCTCGACCCTGTCCGTTGTCAAGGAGGCGGACCTGCTCCTGCATGTGGTGGATGCTTCCAGCCCCAATATTGAGCAGCACATCGAGACCACCAGAAAGGTTCTGGTTGATATCGAGGCCGATAAAGTGCCGCAGCTGCTGGTGTTCAACAAGATGGACCGGTTGGAGGAGGCGATGGATCGGATGATCCTTGCAAAAACCTATCCCGACAGTATCGCCGTATCTGCCTTGGCGCCTGAAACGGTTGAGATACTGCGAGCCCGTATCATCGAACACTTTGCGAAGCGGTTTGTTCGTGAATGCACGGTCCTGCCCTATGACAAGGGGGAGCTGTTGTCACGGTTCTATCAGCTGGGAACGGTTGAAGAACTGGAATACGCGGAAGACGGGATCCACATCACCCACGCCGCCACCCTGACCAACAAAAATATCCTGGCAGATCTGCTGAAGGCCTGAACCCCTGTCGATAACGATCCGTGTCTGGTATAAACCTCTTTCAGACGGAGACTCGTTTCAAGATGATCTAGAACTCATTTCGCTGAAATCCCAAAACTCGGACTATGTCCTCAGACAGTTGGGATTTCAGACGCTCAATTTCGTTCAGATCATCTAAAAACTCGTCTGATCGTCTGAAACAGCTTCATACCAGACACTCTGCATGGACTATTATTCGCTATTCTCATACAAACCATCATTCCCCCTCATTTTTCTGATCCACGGAGGAGTTTTAATTGGGTGACATGGTCTGGTACCGTGTCACCTGATTAAAACGGGTACGAATCACTGACAATAAAAATAAAATACATTTCAGTTAAATGAACTCTTATTTATACAAACCATCATTCCCTTGTGTGAGGCACAACATAGGATGAGAAAGAGTCTGCGGTGCTGACCCGCGACTGATATGAACCCCTTTCAGTTGGGAGACTTATTTCAAGATGATCTAAGTTCGCTGCTGCAAGTTTCGCAGCTCGTTCCGCTGAAACCCCAACTCGCTTCGCTCAGACAGGCGGGGTTTCTGTCGCTCTATTTCGCCAAGATCATCTAGAAACGCGTCTAATCAACTGAAATGGCTTCACACCAGTCGCTTTCGTGCAGCTATTCTCATACAAACCATCATTCCCCTTCATTTTCCTCAATCAAATTTTTTTCTCCGTGTGCTCTGTGTCTCTGTGGTGAACCTTTTTCATACAAATCACAGTTCAGTCCGATCAGGCAGCCATTGATTCAAAGCGGCTTTCAGCGTCTCCCGGGTCAGGGGTTTCTGGATCATACCGGTCAGACCCATGGACTCCCCCTTTCTCCGGTTACATTCAGCTTTGTGGGAAGCCATGCCAAGTATGGGGATTGAGGGATCCATCACGCTGGATTCCGAGTGCCGGATACCCCGGGCGGTCTCCAGTCCGTCCAGTTCCGGCAGATAGATATTCATCAGCACCATGTCAAAGGGCAACAGCCCCAGGATGCGGATCGCTTTTTCTCCGGAATCGATGGATTCGACGTGGCAACCCAGCGCCTGCAGTGTCTTGACCGCAACCAACCGGTTGACCGGATCATGGTCGACAACCAGAATGCGGGATTGGGTGTCTGCCGCCTTTTCCAGGAGCTGGCTTTTGTCAGTTGCCCGGCTGCCTTTTGTGTTCAGTGTGTTCCGGGTCCGTCTATCCTGCTGCCGGTTCAGTGTGAGATCAAACCAGAAGGTTGACCCCTGGTCGACGACACTGTCAAAGCCGATCCGTCCTCCCATCAGCTCAACCAGTTGTTTGCAGATAGCCAGTCCCAGCCCGTTGCCGTCAAAGGCCTTCATGGTGGACATGTCCACCTGGGAAAATGACTTAAAAAGCCGGTCAAAATGTTCCTCAGAGATGCCAATTCCGGTATCCGTCACTGAGAAATAGAGCTTGACCACCTTTTCGGTTTCATCGATGAGGGAGATCTGAATGGTAACAGAACCCTCATGGGTGAATTTCAGGGCGTTACCCGTCAGATAGACCAGGATCTGATGCAAGCGCACAGGATCGCCCCTCAGGAGTCCGGGAACATCCGGATCGATGGTCCTGGTGAAACTGAGGCTTTTATTCTCTGCCAGCGATCGCATCTCAAGATCCAGCTTTTCCATCAATTGAAACAGATCGAAGGGCTCATTGATGATTTGGATGGCATCTCTTTCAATATCGGAAAAATTCAGGATATCATCAATGACGGCTTGCAGGTTATAGGCTGACTGCTGGGTAATCCGGGCATACATCTCCTGATCCGGGGTGAGTTCCGTATTCAGGAGCAGGTCGGTCATGCCGATCACCCCATGCATGGGTGTTCGGATTTCATGGCTGATATTGGTCAAAAAGCAGGATTTGGTATAGTTGGCATGTTTCGCGGTCTCGATGGCCTCCTGCAGATGCTTCCGGTTTTCTTCGAACTTCCCTGCCTTGGCCATGGTCAGAGCCAGTTTGTCAATCAACATGGCAGAGTAAAGACGGTTGAGCAGATTGATCAACTGCTCACTGTTGATGCCGGGATTGTCCAAAAGGTCGGTCATTTGCAGGCTGAACATCTCCACATCGGTTCTGGCCACCTCTGTAGCAAATTCCGGTTTGCTGGTAATCACGCTCATTTCGCCGCACATATCCCCCAACCGTTTCAGTGTCAGGATGAATTCCCCCCTGGAATATACTGAAACGCTGCCTTTGATCAGAAAAAAGATCTGGGAGTGGGTCTCCCCCTCTCTGATAATTTCATGGGACGCCGGGAATTGGTTGAATTTGAAAAGGGGCGATAATTTCCAGAGCAGATCATCTGACAATGAACTGAACAGTCTACTTTTCTTCAGGTAATCAACAGTGTGGCCAGGATCGGAAAACAGGTTCTCGGATGATATGTCAGGCATTGAGAGCATTTCCCTTGCTATGTTTTCTTGTTTTTGGTTTTGTCGGTTAAGTTAACTTTTCTGGTGCTGCGATCTGCTTCAATCGTATCTTTTAAGCAACAACCGGTCATTTTTCGGTTGTTGCTTGAGAATTGAGGCGGGCTGTAGGCCCGTTGGAAAGCTATTCAGCTGACTA
>JAHJRI010000355.1 GCA_018830885.1 bacterium
CTTGGAAGCCATGGATGGCTTCCAGGAGCTCCAGGAGGATTCATGCGTTTCTTGAAACACAATACCTTTGGGGCGTATTCAGGTGAATAGTTACCAGCCAGGCATGATAGATTTCCGCAGGAGATGACATCGGGGGACTGTACCTGGTGACCCAACCCTGATTTCAACGGAGCGGTGCCGCAGGAAGGCTAATATCTTTGTACCTCCCTCAGTTAGCGGGCATCCAGCAGCAGGTGGGTATAGTGTCCTGAAACACACGCCAGGATAACGATCCAGTATTCCCGGAGCAGGCCGATCGCCGCTGCGAGGGAAAAATCGGCAGGTCCGCTGCGAGGCAGGCGCAAGTAAACCATCACCGCGATAAACAATATCGAAATCGCAAAGGGGGTCCATTTGGAATGGGTCCAACCCCGATGGCGATGCAGCAGCGGCAGCAGGAGAATGAAGGTCAGACAGGCAAAGAGACCCATCTGCTTCATAACCAGCAATATGACCAGAAGAATAAAGGCGGTCCTGAAAAACCAGCGCTGCGGTACCGAAGCCGTGTCCAGATCCGGAAAAAGGGACATGGCCAGGGTGAGCAGGAACAGGCTGGCAGCAGCCAGGGCCCCGCTCTGGGCAATCGTCCCGATCTGAAACAGGGCAGACGGGGAAAAGGCGTCCCGGGCAATGATGCCGCTTCTGGCCGCGATCCCCACCACAATCACGCCGGTGGTCATCCCCCCAATGAGATGGCCCCGAAATTTCATGACGGCAGGACGATCCGGGGATCCTCTTCCCGCTGCCGATAGAGCAGCAGCGTTTTTCCAATCGTTTGTGCAATCCGGCAGGGAACTCGGGTCGAAAGCTTTTCGCCCGCTTCCCGGACATTGTCGGGCGCTGATTTGATCAGCTTGACCTTGATCAGCTCATGGGTTTCCAGTGCAGCACTGACCTGGCGGATAAACGATTCGGTAATACCGGCTTTGCCAACCTGCAGCAACGGCTTCAGATCATGTCCGAGCCCTCTCAGGTATCGGGCCTGTTTGCCGGTTAATGTTTCCTGGTCTGATGTCATCGAAAGTACCTGATTCCTTTTTTTCCTGTGTTGATGGGATTCCCGGAAAACAATAATCCCGGGGTTTGATCCATTCAGTATGACATGGAACCCCCGTTTTTTGAAATAGAAAGAATAGAACTATAAAAACAGGTTATTACATAAGATGGCCACCCGGCGGGCAGCTCCTGAGAAAGGTGATCCGTTTTCAGCAGACAATGACGAAATCGTCTAAAACCAGGGATCTGAAACGGCACGCCGCATCCGCACACTATCGATGACAGCACAAGACCGATGGGTGAGCAGAAAGATAACAACCTCCGCAATGTCTGCCGGTGATATCAGCTCGGACGGGGTTAAATCGGGCCGAACCTGTCCGATCATGTCCGTATCCACACCGCCCGGCAGTATGGTATGAACCCGGATCTGGTCTTTCTGGACCTCTTGGGCCAGCACTTTACTGAAGCCCATCAGCGCGTGCTTGGCAGCGGTATAAGCCCCCTGGTCAGGATAGGACGTGACCCCTGCCACCGATACGATCTGGATAATCGTTCCCCCGCCGACCGCTGCCATATGGGGACAGGCTGCCTGGGACAGCAGAAAAGGGGCTCGTGCATTGATAGCCATCACCTGTTCCCACTCCGCCAGGGAGGTCTCCTGGATCGATTTGACCACCATGCATCCGGCATTGTTGACCAGAATATCCAACCGCCCGAATGTGTGCAGGGTTCTATCCACGAGCATTGCCGGGGCCCCTGGGTCTGCCAGGTCCTGCACAACATACACACCTGTCCCACCACTGTGTTCAATGTCAGTTACCAGTTCTGTCAACTGCTTCCCGGAGCGGGCCGTCGCCATTACGGCGATACCCTCCGCAGCCAGGGCCATGGCAATCGCCTTGCCAATACCCCGACTGGCTCCGCTCACAATGGCCACTTTACCTTTGAGATCTGTTTTTTTCATGGCGCCTCGACACGTTATCCTTGATATCGGTTTCTTCGTAAGATCGGTTCCTTACCCCTGTTTGACCGATTGGCAACAGTCGCTTACCAACCCTGGTGACTCCTGCCTCTGTCAATCTAGTGAAAGCGGCACCCGTTGTCGATAGACAAACCGACCCAACCCCTGATAAAACCGGAAAAACGTCTTGACAGAATCCATCGTTTCCAATAAAAACCAACAATGTTGAACAACGTTTGGTATTATCGAATTTGAATCGTCCAAAAAACCATCCCCCATGAGTATCCAATCCGTCAAACGGGCACTGAGAATTCTATCTCTGTTCTCACCATCCCAGCCAAATCTTGGGATTACTGAGATCAGCCGTGCCATGGATCTGCCCAAACCGACGGTCCATGGACTGGTTCATACGCTCCTGGAAGAGGGGTACCTGCAGCAGGACCATCAAACCAGGAAATATGCCATCGGATTAAAGGTCGTTGAGCTGGGTATGCTGTTTTCCAGCAGTATCCGGATTAACCAGGTCGGTGGTGAACTGGTTCAGCGACTGGCGGTCAGCGCCCAGCATAATACCCGCATTGCCACCTGGGACAAAGATACCATGCTGATTACCCTGAATGCCTTCCCCACCGTTGAGTACTTCCAGATGCAGCAGATTGGCCCCAGGGTTCCGGCCTACTGCACCAGTATCGGAAAAGCGGTCCTGATGACCCTCAGTGAATCTGAGCTCAAGGGATATCTGGAAAGGGTCAGGCTCCAGGCCTATACCGCCAACACCATCACGAATCAATCCTTGTTGCGTGGGGATCTGGAAAAGGCACGGGAAAACGGGTATGCTGCCGAGAAGGGGGAGTTCCTGATGGGAATGTGTTGTGTGGCCACACCTGTTTTCGATCATGCCGGAAAAGCAATGGGTGCCATCAGTGTATCGGGGACCGCAGATCTGTTCAATGACAAACTCTCATCGAAAATACTGCCCCAGCTCATCCAGACCGGGTTGGAGATATCCCGCAGGCTCGGATATTACCCGGAGGCGGTGTCATTTTGAAGTCGGGCCGGTGTGCCCAAAAGCGGAAGGTCGCTTTATTTGAAAGATTCATTACCGATTAACCCTCAAACAGGAGGTTCTATCATGCAGATGGGTGGGTCAAAGGAGTTAAAAGAGCAGGTTCTGGACAAGGACCTGTGCACAGTTTGTGGGGCTTGTGTGGATTTATGCCCCTACTTTAAAGCATACAACGGAAAAGTGGCACAGATTTTCGAATGTGACCTGACCCAGGGGCGATGCTTCGCCCATTGTCCCAAAACCGGGGTGGATTTTGAGCAGCTGGCTCAGAATTACTTTCAGCAACCCTATCGCGGCGATGCGCTCGGCTTTTACCGTCGGATTACTGCTGCCCGGGCCGGGGAAAAACTGGGGTCCGGTCAGTTTCAAAACGGGGGGACCGTTTCGGCCCTGGTGACCATGGCGCTGGAAAGCGGTTTGATTGAGGGCGCGGTGCTGACCGACAGTGAAGGGGTCAAACCGGTTCCGCGCCTGGTGACCCAGGCCGGGGAGGTACTGGATTGTGCATCAACCAAGTACATGGCGGCACCCACGATCTCCTGCCTGAATCAGGCAGCCGGAAAAGGGCTCCGCAATCTCGGTGTTGTGGGAACGGCCTGCCAGTTAACCGGCGTAGCCCAGTCACGTCTGAATCCAACCCGGAAGGAGGGTTTTGAGGATCCCGTAGCCCTGACCATCGGTCTTTTCTGCACCTGGTCCCTGGATGCCCGGAAATTCCAGGATCTTCTGGCAGATCGGGTTGACACAAGCACCATCACCGGCATGGATGTGCCACCGCCACCGGCTGAGATTTTCGTGATCAGAACCCATAACGGAACGGTTGAAATTCCATTGCCGGAGATCCGGGCCATCGTCCCCAAGGGTTGTTCGGTTTGCCCGGACATGACTGCGGAATGGGCCGATGTGTCTGTTGGCGCGCTGGAGGGCAGCTCGGGCTGGAATACGCTGATCATCCGCACGGAAAAAGGGGAACAGCTGGTTGAAAAAGCCGTTTCTGAAGGTTACCTGATCCTGGATGCATTTCCAGACAGTAGCTTGGAAAACCTGACGCTGGGTGCCGGCAACAAGAAAAAGAGGGCCCAGGAAAAAGCTGACATGGAGGAAGAATGAATCTGATCGCAAAACAGGAAAAGGATGGCCGCTACCTGTTGATGGGTAACGAAGCCATCGCCAGGGGAGCCCTGGAAGCAGGTGTTGCTGTGGCAGCGGGTTATCCTGGGACGCCTTCTTCTGAGATTATTGAAAATCTGGCCCGGGTCACAACGGAAAGGGATCTGTATGTGGAATGGTCCACCAATGAAAAGGTTGCGATGGAGGTGGCCGCAGCCGGATCCTTTGCAGAACTGAGATCGCTGTGCATCCTCAAACAGAACGGGGTCAATGTTGCTTCCGATTTCTTTCTGCACCTGGCCGGATCCGGAACCCGGGGTGGCATGGTGATTATACCCTGCGAGGATCCGGGTGCGCTCTCCAGTATTAACGAGGGAGACAGCCGACATTTTTCCAGGATGCTGGAGGTCCCGCTGATCGAACCGGGCAATTTTCAGGAAGCCAAGGACATGACCAAATGGGCCTTCGAACTTTCCGAAACCCTGCGCTGCCCTGTGATGCTGCGCAGTGTTACACGTCTCTCCCACGCCAGCGGCAATGTTGTCTTCGGGGAGCTTCCGGTGACTCATCACAAGGCCCGATTTCAGCATGACGGGTTCATCCTGGATCCGGACACCGGTATGATCAGCAGCGCCCCGGTAGCTTACCGGCACGGGTTACAGCAGGAAAAGCTGCAGAAGGCCATCGAACTGTTCGAAACCTCCCCCTTCAACACCTATACCGGTCCGGAAAACCCCGAGCTGCTGGTTATTACCAGTTCCGCCTGCAATCTCTATACGAAAGAGGCGATCCAGCTTCTGGATGTGGGGGACAGGGTCGGTCTGCTGAAACTGGGCACGACCTGGCCATTGCCACCCAAACTGCTGGGAAAATACCTGGCAACGACAGACAAGATTCTGATTGTGGAGGAAGTAATCCCTTTCCTGGAAGAAAATGTAAAGATCCTGGCTGCTGAAACGGCTGAGACCATCGGAATTAAAAAGTTTTACGGTAAGCGGGATGGCTCGATCCCTTCAGTAAACGAATTGAACCCGGACCTGGTGATCACCGCTCTGGCCAATATTCTGGAATTGAACTACGAAGGGGTGGCTGCCGCTTACACGGAAAAAGCCCTGCCCCTTGCATTTCTGAACGCCCCCGTCAGGGACCTTACATTCTGCCCGGGCTGCCCTCATCGGGCCTCTTTCTGGAATATCCGCACTGTCCTGAAGAAAGACAACCGCGAGGGGTTTGTCTGTGGAGATATCGGCTGCTACAGCCTCGCCATGCTCCCCACCGGTTTCAGTACCACCAAGACGATGCATGCAATGGGATCGGGGACGGGGATTGCCAGTGGTTTTGGGCAACTGGCCCGCTTTGGCATGGATCAGCCGGTACTTTCAGTCTGTGGAGACTCCACGTTCTTCCACGCTGTCATGCCGGCACTGGTAAACGCCGTGCATCACAAGTCCGATATCACACTGATCGTGCTCGATAACAGCGGTACGGCCATGACCGGCTTTCAGCCTCATCCGGGGCTGGAGGTTGATGCGCAGGGGAGTGAGGCGCTGAAACTGGATATACAGGCTATTTGCGAGTCCATGGGCGCCACGGTGCAGGTCACGGATCCTTTCGATTTTAAAGCGACCCAGAATGCGCTGTTTGAGATGCTGCAAATTAAATCCGGGGTCAAGGTCCTGGTCCTGAAACAGTCCTGCGCACTCAGTCCTGAGAAAAAGCATACACGGCGATTTGAAATGTCGGTTGACTCAGCCAGCTGTCTGGGAGAGGACTGTGGCTGTAACCGTCTCTGTACAAGAATTTTCAGATGTCCGGGACTGGTCTGGGACAAAGTGAACGGAATTTCAAAAATTGATGACGCGATCTGCTCCGGTTGTGGGGTCTGCGCGTCGATCTGCCCTGTCGGGGCGATTGAAAAAAGGGAGGTGGCATAAGAATGGAAAAACAAACGATACAATCAGACCCCTACAACCTGATTATCACCGGTGTCGGTGGTCAGGGAAATGTCATGGCATCCCGGGTTCTGGGAAACATGCTGTCCAATAACGGCTATACCGTCACCATCGGGGAAACGTTCGGGGCATCCCAGCGGGGGGGCTCGGTCATGAGTCACCTGCGGATTTCTCTGACGGACAGTTACTCCCCCCAGATCGCCAAAGGCAGAGCCCACATGGTTGTTGCTCTGGAACCCATTGAGGCGATTCGGGTTCTGGCACAGTATGGGAATGAGAATGTCAAGGTCCTCTGCAACACACGTCCGATTCATTCGGTGGGTGTTATCTCCGGTGAGCAGAAATACCCGTCCCAGGAGGAGATCCAGACCTGGGTTAATGACCTGTCAAGCCAGGCGTGGTTCATTAATGCCACCGACGAAGCCATGAGCCAGATGAAAAACCCGATTTTCGGAAACATCATGCTGTTGGGTGCACTGGCTGCCACCAACGAACTACCGCTGAGCATCGACGATTTTGAGGCCGTCATTTCAGAAACCATGACGCCCGACAAGGTCCAGTTGAATCTGGCTGCCTACGAAAAAGGCGGCCAGATGCTGACCCAGGCTACTGCAAGTGTCTCCGGATAATTCTACTGCCTGATTACTGAACTACTGCCATTTCCGGGATGATCGTGCACTGCGGCACAACGTCCCGGATGGTCTTTTTTATCCCGTCAGACTGATCAACCCAGCCTGGAGTTACATCTCCCTCTTGAGGGAGATGTAGAAACGGCATTGTGAGTCAGGAAACGACAGTGGCGGACACCGGCAGTGGTTTCCATAACATCCCAATTGGTAAAACCCATGAACATAGCATCCTATTTGGAAGATTCCGCCGCCCGCTCACCGGAAAAAGTGGCGATCCGCTTTGAAGGTGAAGAAATAACCTTTCAGACATTGAATACCGAGTGTAACCAGCTCGCAGGCGGACTGCTGAAACTGGGACTTTCACCGGGCGATCGCTGCCTGGTGATGCTGCCCAACAACACCCATATTATCCGGATCTATTATGCCCTGGCCAAGCTCGGTGCCGTCGCCGTGCCGGTTAATTTTCTCTTCCGCGAGCATGAACTGACCCATATTATCTCTGATTCCAAACCAAAGGCGTTCATCGGGTCCCAGGACTATCTGGCTGAAATAGGCAAGGTCCTGGATCAGGGAAAAGGACCGCAGATTCTTCTGGCAAGTGGCTCCCCGGTGGACAGCCGTTTCATGAAACTGGCGGATGCCTATGCGGACCAACCCACCTTTCCAACACAGCCTGCCGCAGCTGACGATGTTCTCGCAATCATTTATACCTCTGGAACGACCGGTGTTCCCAAGGGGGTGATGTTAACCCAGGAAAACCTGATCAGTAATTCAACGACTATTTCCAATATTCGCGGCGTGATCGAACCGGATACGGTGATTATCGGGGTACTGCCGCTGTTTCATATATACGGGATCAACAGCGTACTCAATTCGTCCATGTATATGGGGTTAACGATAGAACTCTTTTCCCATTTCGATCCGGAACGGGTCATCGAGGTTATTGAACAGGAAAACCGGACCATCCTTTTTGCCGTGCCGACCATGTATAACCGGCTGATCAATCTTGCTGCGAAAAAACCGCCTCGAAAAAACTCGCTGAAGTTCTGTGTCTCCGGCGGCGCATCCCTGCCCGTTGAAATTCTGAAGCAGTTTACGGCACTTTTTGGTGCAACGATCTATGAGGGTTACGGTTTAACCGAAGCCCCCGTCTGTATTGAAAATCCGTTCGGACAGCCCACCCGTGTCGGCTCGATTGGGAAACCAATTCCAGAGTTCAGCGCGCGAATCATCGATAGAACCGGTGTGGCAGTCAAAACCGGAGAGGTCGGTGAGCTGACGGTTAAAGGACCCGGGGTCACAAAGGGGTACCTGAATCTGCCGGAGGCGACCGCATCAACCATCCAGGACGGCTGGCTGCACACCGGTGATATCGCCCGCATGGATGAGGAAGGGTACTACTATATTGTCGACCGAAAGAAAGACCTGATCATTCGTGGCGGTTACAATATCTATCCCAGGGAGATCGAGGAGATTATCTACCAGATCCCGGAAGTCTCAGAAACAGCTGTCTATGGCGTTCCCCATGCGGACCTGGGGGAGGAGATCGCCGCCGTCATCGTATTGAAGGAGGGAGCCCGGATCGAGGCAGACATGATCAAAGCCTATGTCAAAGAGCGGGTTGCCCCGTACAAATATCCCCGGCTGATTCAGATTGTTGATGAACCCCTGCCTAAAAGCGGTTCCGGCAAAATCCTGAAGAAAGAGATCCGCAAAACCTATCGGTAACGACGAAACGAGAGATTCCTGGCCTTTCCTGCGGGGAGTTTCTCCTCTCTCAAAAGAAAACAATGACGCAATCACCATTATTCAACAATTTCACTGATACGGTTGGCCATCCTGACAAATGTCTACCTGTCGTCGGCATCGGTTTTTGCTTCCTCATCCTGCATGGTCACTGCGATCCCGGTCTTTTTTATCAAGGGTTGGGGGAAAAAAACAGCTTGACACAGGAAAAGCGATTTCCTATGATCACGTGGTCATTCAACAAGCGGCAGCAAAACGCCATCCGTTATCCACAATATGGCACTTCTGTGATGTGGCTCAGCGTCGGTATTTTTCTGTCGGTATTTCTGCAAATCAAGAATTTTCTGGAAAAGAAGCGGGTTGCCCTGGCAGTCAGGGACAATCATCTTCCTGACCCCAAGTCGAAAAGGAGGAGTGGATAATGAAAACCAAATATCGAATTATCGGTACCCTGGCGCTTTTATTGGCCTGTTCGGCAATGATCGTATTGAGTACCCCGACCGCACAGGCGGCGGATGATGTCATCAGGTGGAAAATGCAGACACACTGGCCGGCTTCAAGTTCCTCATATGCGGGCAGTGCCCAGGTACTGGTCAAGAAGCTGAAGGACAGGACCAACGGTCGCCTGCAAATCGAGTTGTTTCCGGCCGCTGCACTTGTCCCTTCCAAGGAGCTCTTCAATGCCGCCAAACGGGGCATGATCGAATTCGTAGGGACCTCTTCTGCCTATCCCCGCGATCAGGTGCCTCTGATGGACGTAGCCTCCGGCCTGCCCATGAATTTTAAAAATCCCTGGGAATGCGCCTATTTTCACAAGGAGTTGGGCTTTGACAAAATGATTGAAGTGGCGTTTGATAAGCATGGTCTTTATTACTGGCCCGACAAGGTCTATCCGACCGAACTCTCCCTCAAGAAACCGGTTCGCTCCTTCGATGATTTCAAGGGTCTGAAGCTTCGGTCTTCCGGTATTCTGCAGGTTTACTTGACTTCCATCGGCGCCGCCGGCATGCCGCTGCCGGGAAGTGAAATATATGCCGCTTTGACCTCGGGCGTGGTTGACGGTGCTCATTGGGGCGCTGTGCAAGGCAGCAACAGCATGGGCTTTTATGAAGTCAATAAATATCATCTCCGTCCGGCCCTCAATGTGGCCGCCACCGATATCTGGCTGATCAATCAGAAAGCCATGCATAAACTGCCCAAGGACATCCAGAAGATTATCGCAGACACCCTGGATGAGCATTTCTGGCTGCGCACCAAAGAATACGAAGAACTGGAAGAAGCCGCACTGGCCAAGGTTCAAAAGGAAAAAGGCGTTGAGCTCATCATCCTGCCCGAGGCGGAAGTCCAGAAAATGCGGGACGCTGCAGCAGGTCTCTGGGAAGATGTCGCCAAACGGAGTCCGGATAATGCCAAAGCTGTCCAGATGCTGAAAGATTTCCAGAAGAAAGACTACTCCAAGGAGATCCAACAGATGAAAGACGCCCATTACTAGTTCCGGGGATCGAATTCTTATTAACCATTATTCATTGCTTTGACAATCGGGGGCGTTCCGTTGCAGGTGGACTCAACGATCCGGCAACTGGACGCCCTTGTTAGATGGAGGGAAAGCGTGCAGATACTCAAATCGGTGGTGGTCTTCATCGATAATATAAATGACTGGCTCGGCCGCATACTGGCGCTGGGCATCCTGGTGATGTTTGTGCTGGTACTGTCGGAAGTAATTCGCCGTTACTTTTTTAATGCACCCACCGTATGGGGCAACGAGCTGACACAACTGGTTTTTGGAACGTATCTGATTTTATCTGGTGGCTACATTCTCAGATTCAATGGTCATGTCAATGTGGATATCATCTACTCGCAGTTTTCCATCAGAACCAAAGCGATGCTGGATATCGCCACATTTTTCCTCTTTCTTCTGTTCTGCGGAATGCTGTTCGTATACGGCGGCCAGTTAGCCCTGGAATCCCTGAGTACCCTGGAGCATTCCCAGTCGGCCTGGAACCCGCCCCTGTATCCGTTCAAACTGATGATTCCATTAGGCGCATTCTTACTGATCATTCAAGGACTGGCCAAGTTAGCGCGGGACATTTTCATACTGATAACTGGCACAGAACTCACAACCACCCTAACCGCGAGCAAGGAATCGTTATGAGCATTGAACTTCTCACTTTTCTTTTTTTCGCGTCCCTGTTCCTCTTTCTTTTCTCGGGCTTACCGCTTTCGTTTGTGCTCGGTGGGGTTTCCGTGATCTTTTTATGGGCGACATGGGGACCGGATGCTTTTTACATGGTGGCCGCGCAAACCTGGGGAACGATGGAGAAATTCACCCTGGTCGCCATTCCCCTCTTTATATTCATGGCGATGATTCTCGAACGTTCCGGAACCGCCAACGATCTTTATGAGATGATGTACCTCTGGTTCGGGCCGGTGAGAGGTGGACTGGTGATTGGAACACTGGTGATCTGCGCTATTTTTTCCGCCATGTGTGGTATCAGCGGTGCCGCTGTGGTCAGCATGGGCGCCATCGCTCTGCCGTCAATGCTTGAACGGGGATACGACAAACGAATGGCCGTAGGGTGTATTAATTCTGGCGGGGGTTGGGGCATATTGATCCCACCCAGCGTCATTATGATTCTGTATTCTCTGATCACCGGTGAATCGGTGGGCAGGATGTTTGCAGGCGGCGTGTTCCCCGGTCTGCTGCTGTTGACCATTGTTTCAACCTATGTCATTGTGCGCTGTTATTTCCAACCGCATCTGGGACCGGCATTGCCCCCTGAACAGCGCGGTGACTGGCCTAAAAAGATCAAGGCGTTAAAAGCGATTATTTTACCGGTCGGTATCGTGATTGCCGTTCTCGGCTCCATTATTATCGGATTGACGACCCCCACCGAAGCGGCGGCGATTGGACTGCTGGGATCACTGATTTCAGCTGTCGTGTATCGGCGACTGACATGGGATCTGATCTGGGAATCCAGCCTGCGCACATTTAAGTTGACCGGCATGATCATGTGGATATTGATTGGCGCATACAGTTTCACCGCAGCCTACCACAGCATGGGCGCCACCCATCTCATCGAAAGTATCATGAGTCATGTGCCGGGCGGTCCATGGGGTACAATTATCTTCATTCAGCTGATTTTACTGGTCCTGGGGATGGTTCTGGATCCTGCCGGCATCATGATGATCACTGTGCCGGTGTTTCTGCCGATCATCAAGGCCCATGGCTTCGATCCGCTGTGGTTCGGTATCCTCTTCATCATGAACATGAACATTGGCTACATGACGCCTCCCTTCGGATTCAACCTCTTTTACCTGAAAGCCATCGTGCCGCCTTCGGTCACCATGGGGGATATCTACCGGTCTGTGACGCCTTTTGTGATATTGGAATGTACAGGCATGTTTCTGGTGATGTTCTTCCCGGAAATTGCAACGTGGCTACCCAACCGGTTCTTTAAATAAAAACGGTGTCGCCAATCACGCTTGAACCTGACGTTGTCTTTGGTTGAGAATAGCACCGGTTCATATCAGTCGCGGGTCAACACCGCGATATCATTCTCATGGTCCGTTGTGGCCCCACCTGGGGCATGCTGATTTGTATGAAAAACACGCATCACAAAGACACGGAGATAATGGAGAAAAATAAGTTCTGCTGAGTCGATGTCGTTGACTTCAGCAACTGTTTCCACAACAACAGTTCCGGTTTTCAAGAAACGCATGAATCCTTCCTGGAGCTCCTGGAAGCCATCCCTGGCTTCCAACGTTCTTGAAACCCGGCACCGTTGGTGCTTCGCAAGAACAGGTTGTTGAAGTTAACGGTATTGCCTGCTTTATGACAGGCAGGGGAATGCATCTGCAACAACGGCGCTTGATGGCGCCACGAATTAAAATGGTACCCAACAGGATGGAGAACGTGTGACAAAACAGACAGAAACCGGGAGCGCATCGGGTCGTCTCTTAATGGGCAATGAGGCTATCGCCAGAGGCGCCCTGGAAGCTGGAATGAGTGTAGCCGCCGGTTATCCGGGAACCCCGTCTTCCGAAATTATTGAGAGCCTGGCGAAGGTGGCAAGGGATCGCAACCTCTACGTGGAATGGTCGGTCAACGAAAAAGTGGCGATGGAAGTGGCAGCGGCAGCTTCCTTTGCAGAATTGCGGTCGATCTGCGTTTTAAAACAGAATGGGCTGCATGTGGCATCCGATTTTCTGCTCCATCTTGCCGGATCAGGCACCCGGGGCGGCATGCTGATTATCGCCTGCGATGATCCCGGGGCGCTGTCCAGTGTGAATGAAGGCGATACCCGTCACTTTGCCAGGATGATTGAATTCCCGTTGTTGGAACCAGGAGATTTCCAGGAAGCCAAGGACATGACCAAATGGGCGTTCGAACTTTCAGAAGCGTTGCAGAGTATCGTGATGGTGCGTAGTGTCACCCGTATCTCCCATGCCAGTGGCAATGTGATGCTGGGCGAACTGCCCGACACCGGACAGCAGGCGCGGTTCAGACACAACGGGCCCCCGCTGGATCCACACCGGGGCACCATGTCCAGTTCTCCGGTAAGTATCAAGCATGCTTTGCAGCATAAAAAGCTGCAGAAAGCGGTCGCCGCCTTTGAAACGTCGCCGTTCAATACATACCAGGGACCGAATAAACCGGAACTGCTGATTATCACCAGTTCTGCCTGTAACCTGTACAGCAGGGAAGCCATTCATCTCATGGGGGTGAAGGATCGGGTGGGCATCTTGAAACTGGGGACGACATGGCCGTTGCCACCCAAACTGATCGAGAAGTACCTGTGTCTGACCGACAAAATACTGATTGTGGAAGAGGTCATTCCCTTTCTGGAGGAAAATATCAAGATCCTGGCTTTTGAATTGGCAGGAACCATCGGCAGCAAGACCATTTATGGAAAAAGAGACGGCCTGATCCCTTCGGTGGGAGAGATGAATCCCGATCTGGTACTTGCAGCGCTGGCCAGCATCCTCAAAATTCCATACAGTGCGACGTCCTCGGCTTATGCAGAGAAAACCGCACTGGCCGAATCGACCGTCGTACCAAAAAGAGATCCGGCATACTGCGCCGGCTGTCCCCATCGGGCGTCCTACTGGTCGATCAATATTGCACTGGGACTGGACAACCAGAATGGTTTTGTGTGCGGTGATATCGGCTGTTACACCATGGATCGCAGACCCAGCGGATTTCAGACGATCAAGACCGTTCATGCCATGGGATCGGGAACCGGTATTGCGAGCGGTTTTGGTAAACTGCAGCAGTTTGGGATGGACCAACCGGTGATGGCCGTTTGCGGCGATTCCACCTTTTTCCACGCCGTGATCCCCGCCCTGGTGAATGCCGTCCACAACAATTCCGCCATCACCCTTGCGGTACTGGATAACAGCGGCACGGCGATGACCGGGTTTCAGCCCCATCCGGGTCTGGATATCTCCCTGCAGGGGGACATTGCGACAAAAGTCAGTATCGAGGATATCTGCCGGGCAATCGGGGCCACCGTCGAACTCTGTGACCCATTTGATCTGGAGAAGACCCAGCAGTCACTGCTGAAGGCGCTGGAGAATAAGGAGGGGGTGAATGTTCTGATTTTTCGCCAGAAATGCGCCTTGAGTCCCGAGAAAAAAGGAACCCGGTTTTTTGATGTCCGCATCGATCCAGCATTGTGCCAGGGGGAAAATTGCGGCTGCAACCGGATCTGTACGCGTATCTTCAAGTGCCCCGGCCTCATCTGGAACCCGGTGAGAAACATGACGGAGATCGATGAAGCGATCTGCACAGGCTGCGGGGTCTGCGCCTCAGTATGTCCGATCGGGGCGATTGAGGCAGTTGATTTGCGTTAAACCGCTTTCAGGATTTCACCGGCCCTGAGCAGGGTATCCTCGTTTTTAGCAAAGCAGAACCGCAACACCCGGTGGTCGTCCCGCCCGCTATAGAATACGGAGGGCGGGATCGCCGCCACTTTTTTCTCCACAGTCAGCCAGCGAGCAAAGTCCTGGTCATTCTCCTGAGAAATCTCGCTGTAGTCCAGCATCTGAAAATAGGTTCCCCGGCAGGACAGCGGTTTAAATCGGGATCCGGCGATCGCCTCCAGGAAGATGTCCCGTTTCTTCTGATAAAAAGTACCCAGTTCAAGATAGGCCGCCTTGTTATCCAGGTATGCGGCAATGGCATACTGCGTCGGCGTATGGGACGAAAACACCAGGAACTGGTGGACCCGTCTGAATTCAGCTGAAAGCTCGGGCGGCGCGACGCAGTATCCCAGTTTCCACCCCGTGGCATGAAATGTCTTGCCAAATGAACTGATGACAAAACTCCTCGCTGCCAGTTCGGGATACATCAGCATGCTTTCATGGACTCGCCCGTCAAAAATAATGTGCTCATAGACTTCGTCACTGATGATAAAGATTCCGGTATGATCCACCACTGTTTTCAAGGCGGCAATATCACCACTACCCAGTATCGAGCCCGTCGGATTATGGGGCGAGTTGAGCATGATCACCCGGGTTTTATCCGTGATGGCGTCCTGCACCTGGTTCCAGTCGACCCGGTAATCGGGATAGCGCAGCTGCACATAGACCGGAACCCCGCCGGCCAGACGAACAGCCGGGGCATAGGAATCATACGCCGGCTCCAGCAGGATGACCTCGTCTCCCGGATGCACAATAGCCGTGATCGCAGCATAGAGCGCCTCTGTCGCGCCTGAGGTCACCGTGATGTCTGTATCCGGATTGACCGATGCGCCATAGAGTTCCCGGGTTTTTTGCGCCAGTTTCTGGCGCAGTTCCGTAATTCCGGTCATCGGTGCATACTGATTATTCCCCTGCCGCATGGTTTGATGAACCAGGGCAATGATCTCTTGGGAGACCCCGAACTCGGGAAATCCCTGGGACAGGTTGATGGCACCGCTGTCAGCCGCCAGCTTTGACATAACGGTAAAGATGGTTGTGCCGACATCCGGCAGTTTGGAAACGATTTTCATGGGTGACCGCTTGTTTATGACAGTTTAGGGTTTTTCATCCTTCGTTGCATTCACACCTGCCGGTTCCGACCGGTTGACCGAAAAATGGAACGTTTTCTACAGCCTTTGCTGGATTCATCATACTGCAATCAGTGCCGAGAGGCAACCCGCCGAGCAGCAGTACCGGTCTGTAATCCAATCCATACCGGCCGCCAGCAATTGTCCTGATGATTCGTTCCACTGCCATCCCCCGTCGTCGTCAGGGGCAGCTCAACACCGCCTGCATCCCACCCGGGGCAAAGGTCCATCCGGTTTTCACCGCCACCATTGATCTAGATCCGGTTCAACCCCTTGATCATTTCAGCGATAACCGGTATTGTACCGGCTATTGCAGGTTTTTCTGGTCAGATTGACAGCGGACGTCGACAGGATAACGCCATACCTGCGAGTCTCAGCGAATCATGAGCATGATGTTAACACCAACAAGTGAGGAAGCGAATTGGAAGCCCGTCTGAAGGAGTCTTTGAACGCTATTTTCAAGCCACGCTCGGTTGCCATTATCGGCGCCAGTAACAATGTCAACCGCTGGGGCTACTCAACGGTACGCAACATGCTGCTGGCCGGTTACCGGCACGGTCTGTATCCCATCAACCCCAATGAAAGCGAGATTCAGGGGGTCAAGTGTTATGCCCGGCTGGACGACGTCCCCGAACCCGTGGATCTGGCCATCATTGTGGTGAACACCTCCCTGATCTCCGATGTAATCGATGACTGTGCGAAAAACAAGGTCAAGGGCGGCATCGTGATTACCGCCGGCTTCGCCGAAATCAGCAGTGACGGCGCAGCACTTCAGGAAAAACTGACACAGAAAAGCAAGGCTGCCGGATTTCATTTTATCGGTCCCAACTGCTGGGGCATCTGGAGTTCCGAAGGTAACGTCAATACGGTATTTGGCAAGGACATGCAGTTCAGGAAAGGTCCGATCACCTTTTTGTCCCAGAGTGGCACCCTGGGGGAATATTTTTATAATGGGGCGGCTGAAAACGGATTTGGCGTCAGTAAATTTATCAGTTGCGGCAACCAGTCCTGCATTGAGTTCAACGATCTCCTGGAATACCTGGGCGACGACCCCACGACCGAGGTTATTGCCGCCTATGTCGAAGATGTCAAGGATGGCCGCCGGTTTTTAAATATCGCCCGCGCCATCACCCCCCACAAACCGATCCTGCTGTTCAAGGCAGGATCCTCCGACGCGTCCGCGCGGGCCGTAAAATCCCATACCGCTTCCATGGCCGGCAACGACAGAGTCTTCGACGCAGCCTGTCGGCAGGCGGGTGTTCTGCGCTTCGATGATTTTATGGAGATGTTCAGGGTGGCCTACGCCCTCTGTTATCAGCCTCTGCCAAAATCCAACCGAATTGGCGTTATTTCACCGGGGGGCGGTTTCTGTGTTACAACAGCCGAAATATGTTCCAAAATGGGCATGGAACTTCCGGAAATGAGTTCTGAAGCGCAAAAGCAGCTTCTCGCCCAGATGACCGATTTCGCGCCACCCCCTCTCAACCCCATCGACTCCATCGGTCGCAAACATATGAGCGCCTACCAGGAGATCATTGAAATTGTCGCCGGCCAGGACTATATCGATGGCATCATCATGACACCACGGATCACCCAGTTTGAGCGCCGACTCAGGCCCGACAAAATGGTGCGGGGGATTGAGCTGGCAGAACGCGCGGCACTGGTGCCCGAAAAATTCGGCATACCGATGATATGCGCCAATGAGCACGAACTGGCAGGCCCCATGTTTGAAATTTACAAGCGACACAACATCCCCTTTTATGATAACCCGATGGATTGTGCCAAGGTCATGAAAGGACTGGTCGCATACGGAACCTGGAAGCGGAAATGGCAGGCACAGCAAGGCTGACTGGTCCACTCGGATGTCAGCGGCAGCGCGGCTCAGCTGGAATGAGGCGAACCTGGCCGGTTCAGCGGGTCATCGCCGCCAGGGATGCACAACGACCTGTCTTTCTGACCGGGTTCAGTCGGGTGACTGTCCCGGACAGAAACCCTTGTTGTTCCTCCGGGAGATTCGACGCGGATTGGTCTGCTGCTGGTCCCGGATTCTGAAGCGATTACAGCACCCGCTTTTCCATGGCCACGCCCCCAGCATCCGATTTTCCTTTTGACTGTGTTACCGGAAAAATTCCTGCCTGTTCAGCTCATCTCAACCAACACTCCCTGCCGGGCAAAACGAAGGAAAAAAGCAGTTCTGCGCCGCCATTTTCCTTCCTTTGTGCATTTCAATATTTTTATATCATTATATCAGTTATATATTCACTTCCGTGAACTTAAACAACCGTCTCTTGCTGAGCACCACCGGTTCCGGTTTTCAAGAACCCTGGAAGAATGAATGCGTTTCTTGAAAATCGCAACTGTTCGTACGGAACCATTCGCTTAAGGGCACCTTGATTAAATGGTACTCCGTCAGCATCAAAGGATCGGTGTTTCAAGAACCCTGGAAGCCATGGATGGACTCGTGCGTTTCTTGAAAGATCAACCCTTTGGTGCGGAAGTTCAATAATTCTAATGAATCAAGATGGCCTTTGGTGAACGCATGGGTTATATATGATCATTTCACGTCAAAGCCCCCCTATCAGTATCGAAATATGGAAGAACCCAAAATGATCTGTTTTACTGTTCATTTTAATCTATTCATTATTCTTTTTTTATACCTAATCTGCCTCTTATAATTGAACTGTATCTTTCAAAGTGGGAAAGATCTTATTCATCACCGTTTCTTTCAGGAGCAGAATATGAAATCGGTTATTAAAAGACTGGTCGGTACCGAAGCTGACAGTGCAGGTCTGGTCATGCGGGTAACGCTGGGTATGGTCATGTTTCCCCATGGTGCACAGAAGCTGTTTGGGTGGTTTGGCGGTCATGGGTTTGAAGGAACCATGTCCTATTTTACCGGAACCGGTATGCCCTGGCTGATTGCCTTTCTGGTGGTCATGGCGGAGTCCCTTGGGGCCCTGGCGCTGATCATCGGTTTCGTCGGCCGATTCATGTCATTCGGTATTTTGATGGTGATGCTGGGGGCCATATTCATGGTTCACGGGCAGTTCGGTTTTTTTATGAACTGGTTTGGTGGCCAGCCTGGTGAGGGAATCGAATATCACCTGTTGGCCGTCGGGCTGGCGATAGGGTTGATGATCAAGGGCAGTGGGGCATGGTCCGTTGACTATTTTGTGTCCCGCTGGTTGAAGTCAGGCGGGAAAAGGTCAGTGGCTGCCGGTCTGGTTCACCAGACCTGATACGGTTCAGGGGTCGCTATAATCAGAGACGCTCCCCGGATCCTGTCTGCCTGGCAGATTGCAGCTGCTGCCAGAGATCTTCTGCGATTGGACCGACAGGAATGTCGTTTCGCCGGAAAAGATAGAAATCAGCGGCCATTTTGGAGAAGGGTGGGTAGTCCAGGATAACCAGTCGCCTGTTTTCAAGGTCTTCGCAGATAACATGCTCCGGCATCAGGCCCCATCCGGAACCCGCCAGCAGCAATTGGCGCTTGACGGAAAAGTCGTTGACAGTCCAGTGGAGACCTTCTTTTAAAACACCGACGGTTTTACGTTCTGAATGACGACTTGAATCGGCAACGATAATCTGTGGATACCCGATCAGGTCCGATTTCAACAGCGGCCGGTCCAGGCAGGCGGGTGGAAAGCCGGGCGCAGCAACAGGCAGGAATTTGATGTTGTCCCAGCGGGATGCCTCAAGTCTTTCATCCCATTCAGCAGCTTCCGCCAGGGCAATATCGACATTGCCATCCAGCAGCTGTTCGATGGATCCGCCCAGGTTTTCAAGGGTCAATACGATGCGAACTGAGGGTTGATCACGGGAGAAGCGATTGATGACATCGATCACTTTGGAAAAGGGGCAGACCGCATTCAGTGCCAGTTTGATTTCGGCTTCCCTGCCCATGGATAGATGGTTGCCCAGTTGAACAAGCTCTTCGGCCTGGAGCAGAACGGATTTGGATTTCTCATAAATGGCCTGACCGGCTACAGTCAAACGGGGTCTGTAACCCTCGCGATTAAAAATGGGGATTTTCAGCTCCTCTTCCAGATTTCGCACGGCATAACTGACAGCAGATTGTGCCCGGTGGAGTGACTCGGCAGCAGCGCGAAAACTGCCGGTTTCAAGAATGGCGCTTAAGACACGCAACTGATCCAGGGTCATAGTGAAAACCGATCTAATGTTTAGAGAACAATACATCATTATCCGGTTAGCATTTTCCACTTCAGGACCAGTCAATTGCGGTTTTCAGTGGAGTCAAGGGGATAGCGATTTAAAACCCTGAAAAACAGGACGTTTTCCCGGAGCACCTGGGATGGTTTCAGTTCGGTGCTGCGAGCCTCGCACCTCATGTTTTAAATCGGTCTCCCCTTGACGGAGCGGTTGACAAATGGTCTCTTACGGACTGCACAAACCTAACTGGACATTGCTGAGAATAATAGAGATTATCTGATTATCATGAGTTTATCAAATAGGACAGTATCTGAAAACCGGTTTATCAGATCCGGAGGGAACCCGATAAAAATGTAACGAAGAAATCAAAAAAACAACGAACGATGCACCCCCTTTATCGATTTGAAGGAATCGGAATCTGGTTGCAATTGAACTCATTCTCGACGGCCATTCCCGGGATCATAAAGCGCTCCCAATCCGTCGAATTCCATACAGAGCCCGACACCCATTGTAGACCCGATGCTGGGGGGGAGGGACAAAAACAACATTCAAAGGAGACACGGTGGGACTAATGATTGATGGAATCTGGAAAGACCAGTGGTATGATACCGATACCAGTCAGGGTGAATTTGTGCGGGAAAACAGCCGCTTCAGAAACTGGATTACCCGGGACGGCGAACCTGGACCCGATGGAGCACGAAGTTTTCCGGCTGAAAAGGACCGGTATCATCTCTATGTGTCGTTGGCCTGCCCCTGGGCCCATCGGACCTTGATCCTGAGATCGCTGAAAAAACTGCAACCGGTTATCCCGGTGTCAATTGTCGATCCCAGGATGCTGAACCACGGCTGGGAATTCGGCGCACCCGGAGAAGAGACTGAAGATGGGGTCAACGGCTTCCATTTTCTGCACCAACTCTATACGACCGATAATCCCCGCTATACCGGACGGGTGACGGTTCCGGTACTCTGGGATAAAAAAACACAGACTATCGTCAGCAATGAATCGTCCGAGATCATCCGCATGTTTAACAGCTCCTTTAACGCTTTTACCGATGTGGACACGGATTATTATCCCGAGGCCCTGCGGAGCGAAATCGATGCCATCAACCAGTTTGTCTATGAGAATGTCAACAACGGTGTTTACCGGTGTGGATTTGCCACCTCACAGAGTGCTTACGAGAAAGCGTTTGCGGATCTTTTCATGGCACTGGACGAACTGGAGCGACGACTTGGCAAACAGCGTTACCTGGTCGGCAGCCAGATTACAGAGGCAGACTGGCGTTTTTTTACGACCCTGGTGCGGTTTGATGCTGTATATTTCAGTCATTTCAAGGCCAACCGAAAAAGAATCATCGACTATCCCAACCTGTATCCATACCTGCTAGATCTTTACCAGCAACCGGGCATCCGGGAAACCGTCAACATGGACCATATCAAGACCCATTACTATTACAGCCACGACATGATCAACCCGAGTCGGATCGTACCCCTTGGACCGGATCTTGATTTCGAAGCCCCCCATAACCGGAACCGCTTTGCCAGAATCAATACGCCCCGGGTGGTGAACCTGTTTGACGTCTGATCGGAAACACGACCTGGTGCAGAATCAGTCAAACCGTTGAGGCATTTATGATCCTGACAGACCAGCATCGTGTCATGTCTCAATTGTCGCTTCGATTCTGCAGAAATCCGGCTTCCCGCTGCGAGGCTCGTGATTCAACGAAACGAGACCATGCCCCCCATGTCTGTTGTTACCGACATTGGACAGTTGACTTGAGACCAGCGTTCTCCTGGTCATTCCGGACTGGATCCGGCATCCAGACAGGCATCTCCTGGTAACCATCCTGAATTCCGTGTCAGGTAAGGAAAGACGGCATTCTCGTGCGGTATTTCAAAGGTACTGGCCGGGATCAACACCGGGCTAGCCTGTCTTTTCCAGGAATGCCAGTATTTTGGCAGGGTGATCGGCCGCCTTTGGTACTTTTTTCCAATGCTTGACGACCTTGCCATCCGGGCCGACAATCACGGTGGACCGAATCACGCCGATGGACTTCTTCCCATACAGCATTTTTTCACCATAAGCATCATAAGCCTGCATCACCTTCTTATCCGGATCTGACAGGAGGGTGAAGGGCAACGCCTGACCCTTGATGAATTTAACATGGGACTGGGCGTTATCCGGCGAAACCCCAAGCACAATCACGTCAAGGGCCTCGAACTGTTGCCATAAATCCCGGAAACCGATGGCCTCCTTGGTACAACCCGGGGTGTTATCCCGGGGATAGAAATACACAATAACCGTTTTACCTTTAAAATCTGAGAGTGAGACGGCTGTCTCGTTCTGGTCTTTCAGGGTAAATGCAGGTGCTTTCTTCCCTTCTTCAATCGTCATGACATCTCCAGTGTCGGTGTGATGAACAACCCCTTGAGAGGAGGGGGCCGGCAGTGGTTCTTTTCCCGGTAATCCCCGCCTGTTTGTTTAACAAAGTGGTTAGTGTTAATATTAACCCATATCGGCCACTCGAACAATGGTTATCCGGCAGCAGCAGCCCACAGGAGTCCCGGGGGAATCCTGCCGGAGGCCGGGCTCCGGAATGACACCGGGAAGGATCGTCAGGGAGATGCCGCCACCGACACCCGGCTTCAATCAATCACCGCACGGGTGGGACACGCACTTAAATAATCAGGGGGAATCAGCATGACATCCAGAACTGAAAGCGACAGCATGGGGGAGATCGATGTCCCTGCTGATCGGTATTACGGGGCACAAACTGAAAGATCACGCAGAAATTTCAATATCGGACAGGACCGGTTTCCCCGGGAGATGATCCGGGCGCTGGGCATCGTCAAGAAAGCTGCGGCCCTGGCCAATAGAAGACTGGGAGAGATCAGCCGGGAGAAGGCGGACCTGATCATTCACGCAGCCGATGAGGTCATCGGCGGGCAACTGGACGATCATTTTCCCCTGGTGATCTGGCAAACCGGCAGCGGGACACAGACCAACATGAATACCAATGAAGTCATTGCCAATCGGGCAATCGAACTGGCCGGCGGCATACCGGGCAGTAAAAGCCCGATACACCCCAATGACGATGTTAATAAAGCCCAGTCCTCGAACGATGCCTTTCCCACTGCCATGCATATTGCAGCGGTTGAACAGATTCAGGGACGATTCATTCCCGAACTCAAAGAGCTGCGGGACACCCTGCGATCAACCGCCGAGTCGTTTCAACCATTCATTAAAACCGGTCGCACTCATTTGATGGATGCGGTGCCCCTGTCCATGGGAGACAGCTTTTCCGCATTCGACCGACAATTGACAGCCGGGCTGGAACGCATTAACCAGGCGCTGGAGGGGTTGTACCCGCTCGCCCTGGGTGGAACCGCTGTCGGGACAGGTTTAAACGCCCACCCTGAATTCAGTCGGACAGCCATTCAGCTGATCGGCGAGTTGACAGCCCAACCGTTTCGGCCGGCTGAGAACCGATTCGAAGCGATCGCAGCCCATGATGCGGTTGTTTTTGCCAGCGGAGCACTCAAAACAGTCGCCGCCTCGTTGACAAAAATCGCAAACGATATCCGATGGCTGGCCTCCGGCCCCCGGTGCGGAATCGGGGAATTGATCCTGCCGGCCAATGAACCCGGCAGTTCCATCATGCCGGGAAAAGTCAACCCCACCCAATGCGAAGCCGTGTTGATGGTTTGTGCACAGGTCATGGGAAACGATGTGGCGATCAATATCGGGGGAATGTCCGGTAACTTCGAACTCAATGTTTTCAAGCCGATGATGATCTTCAACCTCCTGCACTCGATCCGTCTTTTGTCCGATGTCTGTCAATCGTTCAACAAAAACTGTGTCAAGGGGATTAAGGTCAATCAGGCCGTCATTAAAAGCCACCTGGAAAACTCACTGATGCTGGTAACGGCGCTGAATCCGCACATCGGCTATGACAAAGCCGCCAGAGTGGCCAAAAAAGCCTTTGAGACGGACTGCACCCTCAGGGAAGCGGTTATACAGCTGGGATTTATGACTGGGGAAGCGTACGACCAGATTGTGCGGCCGGAACGGATGGCAAAACCGGCAAAATAATCCCTCGCAAAAACCTGGAGTATCCGGAAACCGAACTGAAGGGCCTGAACTATCGAACCTATATGGATATCAACACCGCGGCCAGGGTTTTTTTGATGTACAATACCATATACCGGACAGGTCAGCAAAAAGGCTATATGGTATATGACATCTTCCACAGGAACGGCGAAACAAGAACATTGGAGGTGTCATCATCCCCGAGCCGTGACGTGGATGACATGCCTAACGGTTTTTATGGAATTGTGCGGGATGTCACCGACCGTATCCGGATCGAAAAAATGATGATCCAGACAGAGAAAATGATGTCGGTTGGTGGTCTGGCTGCCGGTATGGCCCATGAACTCAACAATCCCCTTGCGGCCGTGTCGTTCCTATCTAACTTAGGCCCAGGACTTCTTTCATCGCTGACTCAAAACCGGCGTACTTGAATCGATACCCTTCCGAAAGGAGTCGCTCAGGAACCGCTCTCTGGCCACCCAGAATCGATTTCCCAAACTCTCCCATGAGCAGTTTGATCGCAAAGCCAGGAACCTTGAGCAAAGCAGGCCGGTGCAGTAACCGTCCCAGGGAACTGGCCATCCCGGCATTCCTGATCGACTCCGGCGCGCAGAAATTGTAGACTCCCTGGGCCTCTTTGGTATCAACTAAAAAAGCTATCCCGGCCAGCAGATCCTGCAGATGGATCCAGGGAAACCACTGCTTTCCGCTCCCCATGGGACCGCCAACAAAGAATCGATATGGGGGAATCATGATTTTCATGGCCCCGCCGCTCTTGTCAATCACGGTGGAAAACCGCATCACGATGACCCGTGCGTTTTTTGCGGACGCCTTGAACGCCTCCTTCTCCCAATCCTGGCAGACCTGGGCCAGAAAATCCGTTCCCGCCGGTTCCTCCTCGTTCAGCAGATCATCCCCCCTGTCCCCGTAATAGCCAAGGGCAGAGGTACTGCACAATGCCACCTCCCGATCCCCGGGAAGGGCATCCACCAGGTTCCGGGTGGTCAGTATGCGGCTGTTGTAAATGGATTTTTTATAGGATGCCGTCCAGTAATTGAATATGCTGACACCCGCCAGGTTGACCACCACATCCGCTGCCTGCAGGTCATCCTGCCAGGGTCCGGGGATGGTGGTATCTGCCGCGACATATTTCAGATCCCCGTCAGCAGACTCGGCCGGCCGGGCAGAACGACCGACAGCGATAACCCGGTACCCCTGCTCCAGGAACAGCGAAACCAGGTTCTTGCCGACAAACCCGGTGCCACCCGTGATAAACGCCGTTTTAGTCAAAATGCACCTCCTTATTATGAAAAACACTCACCACAGAGACACGGAGAAAGATAAGCTCAGCTTTATGACAGGTACGGAAATGCATCGCTATTTCTCCTCCTTCGTTGTGCCCGCCCGCGGGCATGATGGTTTGTATGGGAATAGCACTTAGCAATCCGGACAGAGTGTCTGGTATGAAGCTGTTTTAGACGATTAGACGAGTTTTTAGATGATCTGAACGACATTGAGCGCCCGAAATCCCAACTGTCTGAGGACATGGTCCGAGTTTTGGGATGTCAGCGAAATGAGTTCCAGATCATCTTTCAACGCGTCTCCGTCTGAAAGAGGTTTGTACCAGACACGGATGGTCACAGAGACCTATTCTCATACATCATTGTGCTCCAGTGAACAAGCCGATTTGTCTGAAATGGTTAACCCGCGTTGTCAGGCCCGGATAACACCGGTTCCGCCAGCTCCTTTTCAGGTATTGTAGATCGAACATTTACGAATATTGGCGGCGGCCTCCTGAAAAGCCTCGGAAAACGTGGGATGGCCATGCATGGTCCGGGCAATATCCTCTGAACTGGCCGCAAACGTCATCGCCAGACCACTCTCAGCAATCATGTCGGCCGCTCTCGGTCCAATGATGTGAACCCCCAGGATCCGGTCCGATTTGGCCTGGGCGATCAGCTTGACAAACCCTTCCCGTTCTCCCATGCATCTCGCTCTCCCGGTACCGGAAAAGGGGTAGGTGCCAACACAGTAGGGTATCTTTCTCTCTTTCACCTGCTCTTCGGTCAGACCGACACTGGCGACTTCCGGCCAGGTATACACAATCGCCGGAATCACGTCATAGTTGACCTCTCCCGGCAGTCCGGCCATGATCTCCACTGCCGCAGTCCCTTCCGCCGACGCCTTGTGGGCCAGCATCGGTCCGTGAATGAGATCGCCAATGGCATATACACCGGGAACACTGGTCTGGTAATTGACATCCACCTGAATCTGGCCGGATTTCGGATCGATCTCCACACCCAGTTCCTCAAGTCCCAGCCCATGGGTCTGGGGTCTGCGCCCGACAGCCACCAGGAGTTTGTCGAAAACACGACTCTCTTTCTTCGTGCCACTTTCCAGCCTGACCTTGACCCCGGATCCTGCTTTTTTGGCAGCTGTCACCCGTGTATTGACAAGGATCTCCAGGCCCTGGCTTTTCAAAACCCGCTCCAGGCTGCGGTTTATCTGTCCATCGAGATTGGCCGCGATTTTGGGCAGCATCTCAATCACGGTCACTGCAGACCCCAGTCTTCCCCAGACCGATCCCAGCTCCAGTCCGATATAGCCGCCGCCGACGATTCCCAGCCGTTTGGGAACAGTCTTGAATTCCAGGGCCTCGGTGGAACTGACAATGAGCTTGCCATCAAATTCCAGCCCCGGCGGTGAAAAAGGATAACTGCCGGTTGCCAGCAATACATGTTTCCCTTCCAGTTCCACGGTCGATATTTTTTTTCCTTTGCCCTGACGGCTTTCCACCTGAACCACCCCTTGCCCCTTGAGGCTGCCGACCCCCTGATACACTTTTATTTTATTGCCTTCCAGCAATTGCCGCACCTGGTCGGTCAAATCCGTCACCACTTCATTTTTGCGGGCCATCATCGTTGCCAGGTCCAGCTTCGGTTTTCCGATCTTGATGCCGTGGGTACTGAAGTGGTCTTTCGCCAGGTGATAGTACTCGCTGGAATCCAGCAATGCCTTGCTGGGGATGCAACCGACATTCAGGCAGACCCCGCCCAGGCGGCTTTCTTTTTCCACACAGGCGACCGTCAGGCCCAGCTGAGTCGCCCGGACAGCCGCGACATATCCTCCAGGACCCGTGCCCACCACAATCAGATCATACTTTTCCCGTTCTGCCATCGTCAAACCTCCATTAATAGTCGTTCCGGATTTTCAATACACTCCTTGATCCGTTTCAGAAAGGTCACCGCGTCACTGCCGTCCACAATCCGATGGTCATAGCTTAACGCCACATACATCATCGGACGAATAACAATTTCATCGTTGATCACAATGGGCCGTTTCTCTATTTTATGCATCCCCAGAATCGCACTTTGCGGCGTATTCAAGATCGGCGTACTCAACAATGATCCGAAGACCCCACCATTGGTGATGGTAAACGTGCCCCCTTCCATATCGGACAGTTCCAGGCGGTTATCCTTGATTTTCTTTACAAAATCGACAATGGACTGCTCAATTTCAGCGAATCCCAGTTGATCGGCAAAACGAATGACCGGGACAACCAGTCCCCGGGGAGAACCAACAGCCACACCCACGTGATAATAACGGTGATACAGCATCTCGCTCCCCTCGATAAAGGCATTGATCGCTGGAAACTCCGTCAGGGCCTGAACACAGGCTTTGACAAAGAACGACATAAACCCGAGGTTCACCTGATGCCGCTCCTTGAATGCCTCCTTATACCCGCTGCGTATCTCCATGACCCGGCCCATGTCTATTTCATTAAACGTGGTCAGCATCGCGGTGTTGTTTTTGGCAGACAACAAGCGTTCTGCTATCTTCCTGCGAATCGGACTCATGGGTTTGCGCACCGTTTCTTCGATCTGTTCCGACTTTTTGCCGGGGGTTATCTCCTGCTCCGCTGTCTTTAGAGGCTGTTCGGAAGGGATCGGGATACCGGCTGCCTGCATCTCCAGAAACGACAGGACATCTCCCTTGGTAATGCGACCGGAAGGCCCGGTACCGGTAACCCGGCTCACATCAACCTTTTTCTCCGACACCAGCCGCCGCACGGCAGGCGAGAGCTCAAGACCGGACGGTGGTGCAGGAACCTGTTTTTCCGGGGCAGGCGGGAGCGGCTGCGCTGCAGCCGCCGGAGCCGGGACGGCAGGTGTCGGTTTTGCGGGAACCGGTTCCGCTGAGACCGGGGGCTGCTCTTTCGGTGATGTTTTGACGGCTGCGGTACCATCCGCATCGATGGTCCCCACCACATCCCCGATAAGAACAGTGTCGCCTTCTCCGGCAATCGTTTTCAGCACACCGTCCACTTCTGATGTCACTTCCAGAGTCACCTTATCCGTTTCGATCAAAAACAGGGGTTCATCCTTTTTCACCACATCGCCACTTTTTTTATACCACTCCACCAGCATAGCCTCTTTAATCGATTCGCCTACACTGGGTACCTTGACGTCTATCTTCATGCTTGATCTCCGTTATTGATAAACCCTTTGACAACAGAACCACGGTTTTTCAGCCAGCTGATCCAATCGTCCGATTGATAACATCAGCCTGTTCGGTTTGATAAATGTTATGAAACCCGGTTGCCGGACTTGAAGCGGGCTTTCGTCCAATATAGACCAGGGATGCTCCAGTCAGCTTTTCCAGTCGGCTTCTGACAAACTGGTATGCCCCCATGTTCTCCGGTTCCTCCTGGGCCCAGACCCACTCCCTGGCATCACGGCCGGCATCAATCACTTTTTTCAGCGCGGTTTCCGGAAAGGGATAGAGCTGTTCCAGTCTGACCAGGGTGATATCCCGGGTGCCGTTCGACTCCATCCGCTGCTTGAACTCATAATAGATTTTACCACTGCAGAAAACAACCCGTCTGCATTTGGCTGTCGCTTCATCCACCAGCACTTCCTGGAACGACCCCTCTGACAGGTCATCCAGGCTGGAAACGGCCGCCGGGAGGCGCAACAGACCTTTGGGGGTCATGACGATCAGTGGTTTTCGGTAGGCGGCCTTGATTTGCCGCCTTAAGAGATGAAAATACTGGGCCGGTGTTGTCGGATAACAGACCAGGATATTCTCATCCGCACACAACTGCAGAAACCGTTCCAGCCTGGCGCTGGAGTGTTCGGGACCCAGCCCCTCCCAACCGTGGGGCAGCAGCATGGTCAGCCCACTGAGGCGTTGCCACTTTGCCTGTGCCACGGTGATATAAACATCGATCATGCTCTGGGCATTATTGACAAAATCCCCGAACTGCGCTTCCCATATCACCAGTGTTTGTGGCTGTACCCAGGAGTAGCCGTAGTCAAACCCCAGCACACCGGTTTCCGACAGGGAACTGTTGTACACGTCCAGACGGGTACCCGCCGGGGCAATGGTATTCAAGGGAGTAAACGGTGAACCCGTTTTCGAGTCAAAAACAACCGCATGCCGGTGACTGAATGTCCCGCGCTGGCTGTCCTGACCGCTCAGCCTGATACTGGTTCCTTCGGCCAGCAAAGAGGCAAAAGCCAGATGCTCGGCATTGCCCCAGTCGATCCCGGTGCCATTCTCAACAGCATCCAGACGGCTCTGGAAAATCCGGACCAGTTTCCGGTGCAGGGAAAAGGTCTCGGGCACCCGGTTTATTTCCCGGGAGAGTGCCTGGATGCTTTTCCTGGGCACGGCCGTTTTGACCGGCTTGAAGGTATAATCGGGTTTATACGGTTTCCAGACCGGATAGAACGGGGGTTTGTTGAATCGCCTCACGCTTTTCTGTTCCGCTTCAAATTGATCCGTCAGACATTGGTTGGTCTCACGATCGATTGTCTCAATCTCATCCTGGCTGATAACACCAGCGTCGATCAAATGCCGGGTATACAACTCATGGACGGAGGGTCGGGATCGAATACGTTCATACATTCCCGGCTGGGTAAAGTAGGGTTCATCCCCTTCATTGTGGCCATGCCGACGATAGCAGACCAGATCGACAACGACGTCTTTTCTGAACCGTTCGCGGTAGTCGTAGGCCAGTTTCATACACCGGACCAGTGACTCAGGATTTTCCCCGTGAATGTGAAACACTGGCACCATCAGCATTTTGGCAATATCGGTGGAGTACCGCGTCGACCGCGCATGTTCGGGCAAGGTGGTGTATCCGATCTGATTATTGATCACGATATGGATCGTTCCGCCGGTGGCATAACCTTCCAGTTGAGACAGGTTCAGGGTTTCCGCCACCACGCCTTGTCCTGAAAAGGCGGCATCACCATGGATCAGGATGGGGAGAACCGCAGTTGTTGCATTGCCTTCCACCCGGTCCTGCAATCCCCTGGCAATCCCTTCAACAACCGGATCAACGGACTCAAGGTGGCTGGGGTTGTTCACCAGCAGCATTCGTATGGTGCGGTTTTCCGGAAGCATGACTTCGGACAGATAACCGTTGTGGTACTTGACATCACCGGCTCCCACAATGCTGTCCGGATCGTAACTGTTGGCAAATTCCCTGAAAATTTCCAGGTAGGTTTTCTGAAAGATATTGACCAGAACATTCAGTCGGCCCCGGTGGGCCATGCCCATCACAATATCCCGGCAACCATTCGCTGCTGACCGGACAACCAGCGCTGCCAGCATGGGAATCAACCCTTCGGCGCCTTCCAGCGAAAAACGGGTCTGACCCGGATATTTCTTGTTCAACAACGTCTCAAAGAGGGCCGCATTATAGAGTTGCCTCAAAATCTGAATTTTTTCGGTCGGGGTGGAAACCGTTCTGCTTTCGTCCGTCTCAATGTTCTGCTGCAGCCACAGCCTTTCTTCCGGGTCCTGGATATGCATGTATTCAAACCCGATCGACCGGCAATAGGTCTCCTGCAGCGACTGGACAATCTGCTGCAGCGGCGCCCTGCCCAGCTTTCCGAACCGCGTGAAGAAGGTGTCTTTCAGGTCTGCCGGTTCCAGTCCAAACGCAGACAGGTCCAGCAGTGGATGACTGGTCGGGCAGGCAGACAGGGGGTCGAGGCAGGCCAGGAGGTGACCGATATCCCGGTACCGATAAACTAGGCTCTGCACACCCGACTGTCTCCGGGGATCCTCCCCTGTATCAGCACCCGTTGAAGCACTGGATATCTGTCCCAGTTCAAAACCCTGGAAGAACATCTGCCACTCCAGTGACACTTTAGTGGGATCCGATTTCCAGGCATGATACTGATGGTCAATATAGTCTGCATTATATGTGTTATCTATGGCCATACGCCTCTTTCTTTCGTTCTGTTAAAATACCATTTTTCAAATCCGGCGGCGATCCGAATCCTGGGTAACCTTACCATCGGACATTTCAGCTGTTGGTCAAAACCTTATTGTAACGCCCAGAGCATGTCCTGCCAAGCCAATTCACATCATCTTCCCTGTTTTTATTCAAAAACAGGAACGAACCCGGTCTCCGACATGTCAGGTATCCCAACATCCCCTGGTGGACATCACGAAGAATGAGCATGATCCATTCCCGGTGCAACCCCTTTTCCCACCGAAGAGAAAAATTGACGCCTTGCAGAATGTCTGATATAGTTTGTTACCTTCTGGTAGTAAAACTGTACCAAGCATCCAACCTTTTTCGTGGCTTACTCCTTTTGGAAGAAGACGAAACAATGATAATCATTATAGGAGATTTTTATGAGATTTAGTCGATTGATAATGGCCGCCGCCTTTGCTGTGATGGTGTTTGCTGGCACCAGCCAGGCCAGAGCTGCGGAAAAGCTTGATTTCATTCTCAACTGGATTGCAGGTGGTGATCATGCTCCCTACTATTATGCTTTGCAGGAGGGATGGTACAGTGCGGCAGGAATCGAACTGGATATCCAACAGGGAAAAGGGTCCAGCATGTCAGCTCAACGTACCGGCATTGGCAAAAACCCTGTGGGCTTAGCCGATCTCGGAACAGCGCTGGTGGCCAAGGGAAAAGGCGCTGATATTGTTGCGGTGATGAATGTTTATGCCAACTCCCCCTACGGTATGTACTGGCTGAAGGACTCCGGCATCAGGGGTCCCAAGGATCTGGTCGGGAAAAAGATCGGTAACCCCTCCTGGGACGCAGCCCGTTTGATGTGGCCGGCCCTGGCAAAATCTGTCGGAATCGATCCCAAGTCGGTGAAGTGGGTGAATGTGCAACCCAACGCCAAGCTGACTGCTCTGATCAGCGGGGATATTGACGCGACAACCAGCTTCTACAATATCCATCACATTTTTCAGGAAAAACTGGGCACCAACATGGGTTTTTTCCCCTGGAAAGAATATGGTATCAACCCCTACGGGAACTCGATCATTGTCAACGGCAAATATCTGAAGCAGAAACCGGAGGTTATCCAGGCCTTTATCAAGGTGAGTCAAAAGGCGTTCTATCAATGTACGATCAATCCGGACCCCTGTGTTCAAGCCCTCGTCAGCGCCAATACGGGCTTGAAATTTGATAACGAAAAGATGAACTGGAAACTGGTAACGGAACTGATGACGGATGAGTTTTCCACCACCGTTGCCCTGGGTTATTTCGACCCGGCCAGGATGGACAAGGATTATGACCTCGTCGAAACCTATTTCAGTCTCAAGCAGTCGTTTGATATCAAAAAGGTCTACACCAATGAATTTTTGGATCGCAGCATCAAAATGCCAAAATAGGATATCATGGAATCTGTTCTAAAGACTGACCCGTTGCCCGAGATGTTCAACGATGAAGAAGATCTGGAAACGTTCATGACACTGCCGTCTGAAGCGTTGATCCGGGATCTGGAAAACCTCTCCGGGGACATCATGATTCTGGGTGTCGGGGGTAAAATGGGACCCACGCTGGCCCGGCTGGCCAAACGGGCAGCGCCTGCAAAAAGAGTCATCGGGGTCGCCCGGTTTTCCGACCCCCGCGTACCGGAAAAGTTGAAACAGTGGGGAATCGAGACGATCGCCACGGACCTGCTGGATCGAGAGGCCGTCAATCGTCTGCCCCAGGTTGAAAACATCGTTTTCATGGCAGGTCGCAAATTTGGAACCAGCGGCGCGTCACACCTGACCTGGGCAATGAATACCCATGTGCCAGCCATCGTGGGAGAGACGTTTAAAAAAAGCCGTATCGTGGCGTTCTCCACAGGTTGTGTGTATCCCTATGTCAGTGCGCTCCATCAGGGGGCCACTGAAGATACACCTGCGGAACCGCCACCCGGTGACTACGCCAACTCCTGTCTGGGACGCGAAGGCATGTTTCGGTACTTCTCCGAACTGAACAGCGCTCCCGGGCGACTGATCCGGCTGAATTACTCCATAGACATGCGTTATGGGGTTTTGCATGATGTTGCCCAAAAAGTGCTGTCAGGCAGACCCATCGATCTGCAGATGGGGCATGTCAATGTGATCTGGCAGGGGGATGCCAACACGCAAATCCTCCGTTCCCTCCTGCATTGCACCACCCCCACATCGCCCTTGAACATCAGCGGCCCTGAAACCATCAGTATCCGGGCTCTGGCCACGGAGTTCGGCAGGATTCTAGACAAAAAGCCGGTCTTTGAAGGAAACGAAGGGACGGAAGCCTGGCTCGTCAATACCAGCCAGGCCATCCGGCTGTTCGGTTACCCCACCGTACCGCTGCCGAATATGATCGACTGGGTGGCTGAATGGGTCTCCCGGGGAAAACCATCCCTGGGGAAAGAAACCCATTACGAAGTCCGTGATGGCACCTATTGAAACACTCGAAAAACGGCGTTTGACACTGAATGACTGTCAGCACGCCGTTTTACTCTCCCATGAGGCAGGCTGGAATCAGACCATCCGAGACTGGGAATTCATGCTGGTTCACGGACAGGGATTTGGATTCGGAACTACAGAAAACCCCCTCGTTGCCACCGCGCTGACACTGCCTCACGGTCACCGACTGGCCTGGATCAGTATGGTTCTAGTAACCGCGGCCTGTCGCCAGCGGGGGCTCGCCACCCGATTGATGCGGACCTGCCTTGATTCACTGGCGGAACGCGCCATCCGTCCAGTATTGGATGCAACGGACACCGGCCGACAGGTGTATGGCAAAATCGGATTTGTCCCCGTGTACCGCCTGCAACGGTTGATCCGGCAAACAGAAGGTCACACACAAACCGAATCAACCCCGGAGCCGCACGTTGACATCCGCCCCATATCCCGGTCCGATCTCCAGACCATTATAAACCTTGATCAGCCGATATTTGGAGCAGATCGTTCAGCGGTGTTGGCTCATCTCCATGACCGCCAGCCGGGCTTCGCCTGTTTCATCGGTGAAGCGGGCAGAACCAGTCAGGGGTTTATCATGGCACGCGAAGGAGCCCGCGCGTTTCATCTGGGGCCCGTCATCGCAGAGAATACGGAAACAGCCATGGCATTGACAGCCCATGTGCTGGGGAAAATCAGCGGACCCGTTACGATCGATGCGCTGGATCAGCACGAACGATACCAGTCATGGCTGAAGAACAATGGATTCGAGACGCAACGCGCCTTTACCCGGATGACACTGAAACCCGGCACGGCATTTGATCACCCCGGTCACATTTACGCATCCGCCGGACCTGAATTCGGCTGATGAAACCCAATGCCTGTTGCTGGTTGACGACAACATCCTCAGCAGCAGGGAATGGTCATCCGGACCCTATTTTTGAACCACACACCAGGAAACGATTATGAACACCCATTCAGCCGGTCTCATTGCTGAAGCGACGCTCAAGCTTCTGGACAACCCCGGTATTCGCATCGAGCATGATATCATTTTTGACAAGCTGCTGGCAGCCGGCGCAAAGGCGGGTACAAATGCCCAGGTCGTTCGCTTCCCCAGGGAGCTCGTGCTGGACTGCATTGAACAGGCCCCCTCGGAGATTTTTTTTGCAGACCGGAGCGGGCAGGGAAAAACCATCTCCCCGGACGGAGAGACCCTGAACTGGACCGTCCCTGGACGGAATATCCTCAGACAGGGCACCCATCGTCCCTTCACCAGCAGTGACATGGGGGATATGGCCAGGCTGGTGCAGCATCTGCCGAATATCGACGGGGTTTTTGGCATGGCCCTGGATGACATTCCGCCCCATGCCCAGGATATTGTCGGTCTGCGAACCATGGCCGAAAATACCACCAAGCATATCCGTGTGCTCTGCTTTACACCGGAAGGGGCGGAAACCATGTGCGACATGAAGGATGTGGTGGGGGATTTTCCCTGGTTCAGCGTCGGTTTTACGGCCCACGGTCCCCTGCGGTGGACCCATCTGGCCCTGGAAATATTTTACCGCACCGCCGGCAAAGGGATTCCCACAACCCTCAACGGTGAACCGATGGCCGGGGTCACCGGACCCACCACCCTCGCAGGGGCTGCCGCCGTGGGGAACGCTGAAATCCTCTCCGCACTGGTCATCAATCAGATTCTTGAACCGGGACGCCCCTGTGTCTATAACCTGGGACTCGCCCATGTGTTTGACATGCGGACCGGCATCGCCGTGACCGGAGCCCCTGAAAACCACCTCCTGGCAGACGTCAGTGCCGCCATGGGGCGACTCTATAACCTGCCTTCCTGCTCCTGGGTCTCAACCGAAAGCATGTCCGTGGACAATCAGTCGGGTATGGAAAAGTCCATCGGGTACCTCGCCCACCTGCAGAGCGGTGTCAGCCTTGTCTGGGGAGCGGGACAACTGGAATCGGAACTGACCATATCCCCCGCCCAGGCTGTGATCGACAATGAAACCATTGCCTACGCCAGACGCTACCTGAGGGGGATTGAGGTGAATGAAGAGAGCCTGGCCGTCGATATCACCCGCTCCGTTGGTATCGGTGGGAGTTTCCTGGGGGAAAAACACACCATGGATCATTTCAAACAGGAGTTTTTCAGACCGTCGCTGCTGTTTCGCAAAACCCGGGAGGCCTGGGAAAGCGCCGGCAGCAGAACTCTGGCCCAGAGCGCGGAACAGGTGGCCGAGGCATTGATGAAAAAAGAGATTCCCCCGACCCTGACGGATGAGCAGAAGAAAGAATTGCGTCAGATCGAACGGTCTTTTCTGGCCAGGCTGGCAGGATAGGCCACCAGCCTGAAACGGCTGGCCTGCCTAATCCATACCCATGTGTTTATAGATGTGCCTGGTGTAGGCGCCAAATTCTTCATGGGTCTTCATCTTCAGCACCCGCGGATAGGGAAGATCAATGGCCAGGTTGTCCGCCATCCGGGCAGGACCGGACGTGAGGACAATCACCCGGCTGCCCAGAAAGACCGCTTCCTGGATACCGTGGGTGACAAAGAGAATGGTTTTTTTGGCCTCTTCCCAGATACGCAGCAGCTCCAGATTCATTTTTTCCCGGGTCAGCGCGTCCAGTGCACCAAAGGGCTCGTCCATCAGGATCAGTTTCGGATCGTGAATCAACGCACGGGCAATGGATGTCCGCTGCTGCATCCCCCCGGACAGTTCATTGGGATATTTTGTTTCGAATCCCTTCAACCCCACCATATTGAGCAGATAATAGGCGCGCTCGAGACTCTCCTTACGCGGCAATCCGAGAATCTCGGCCGGCAGGAGGACATTGTCGATAATCTTGCGCCATTTCAGCAGCAGGGGCTGTTGAAATACCATCCCGATATCCTTGGATGGGTCGAAAGTGGTCTCTTCATTGCCGATTCTGACAGATCCGCTTTCATACGTGTGGATTCCCGCCAGGATTTTCAGGATCGTTGTTTTCCCGCAGCCCGAGGGCCCCACGATGGATATCAGTTCGCCCACATTGACGTCGAAAGTGACCTCAGAAACGGCAAGAAACTCCTCCTTCTTGGATTTGAAGGTCTTGCGCACACCAGAAAGTTGAATAAACGGTTGACTCATTTGTTGTCCTTTATAATCAATTCACACTGCCAGTCTTACCGACCACAAAATACTCCAGCAGCAATACAAGGGAGTATAGAACCACGCCAATCAAGGTGATCAGCAGGACGCCCATGAACATGGCGGACGTATCCATAGTTACCTGGACCTGCAGCATCAGATATCCCAGCCCCTCTTCGGAAGCAATAAATTCACCGACGATGGCCCCGGCAACAGCGAGGACAACGGCAACCTTCATCCCGGAAAAGAGGTAGGGCAGCGCTCCGGGAAGCTGGATTTTTGTAAAAATCTGCCAGCGGGAGGCATTCAGGGTACGGACCAGATCAATCAGGTCCGGGTCCACCTCTTTCAGACCACGGTCCATGGTCAGCAGGATGGGTAAAAAGCAGATGCTGAACGCGATCAGGATGTTCGAGTCAATGCCGTAGGAAAACCAGACAATAAAAAGCGGCCCCAAAGCCACTTTCGGGATCATGTTCAGACTGACCATCAACGGCATCAACAGGGTCTCGACGGTCCTGAACCAGCTGAAAATCAGTGCCATCAGCACGCCCACCACGATGGCCAGGAAGTAGCCGCCGAACACCTCAACACTGGTGACAAAGGTGTTATGGGCCCAGCCGTAGTCTTCACCCAGTGACAACAGGGTGGCCAGCGGCGTCGGCATAACATAGTCGGGGACTTCGCTGATATTAATCGCTATCTGCCAAATGAGAACGACCCCCAGATGGACCAGGACAATCAGGCCATATTGACCCAACCGTTTTGAAAAATTATTCATACCTTCTACCTTATGTAATGATTATTGTATCTATTCAGTTCGATTTCCACGCAGCCCCTAAGGTATTGTGTTTCAAGAACCCTGGAAGCCATGAATGGCTTCCAGGAGCTCCAGGAGGATTCATGCGTTTCTTGAAACACAATACCTTTGGGGCGTATACAGATGAATAGTTACTGATGATTCTGTCTTTAAAATCCAGCAGAATCAATCTGAACGGCTTTCCCTGAGAAGAGCAGTCGTCTGTTCAGGCTAGCCACCCATCCAGATGCTCACGGACAAATGCGTCATCGTTCAAATCGGGGTAAGCACGGTAAACCCGGTCAATTTCCTCCGACTGACCGGGGCTGAGGCACTCCTTTGGATCCAGGCACCAGATACCTTCCAGCAGACCCTGACGCCGCAGCACTTCATGACAACCGGCAATACACCCCTTAAAGCCGTTGGCAACATCAAAAAAAGCACTGTTACAGTCCGTTACCATCGAATCGAGCGCCAGCAGACCGGCATCGATCGCGTCCCCGGTGATGGATTTTTTGATTCTCTCAAACAACGCCACCGCTGTGTGGGTCCAGACACTCCAGTGTCCCAGCAACCCGCCTCGTATACGAACCGCAACAGCCTCATCATCCCGCATGCAGGTGAAGGGGACGGCAAGATCCAGCACGATATGGTCATCGTTGCCGGTATAGAGCGTTATCCGGTCTTCAGCCCGCGCAGCCACAACCCCGCGGATCACATCCAGGGTTTGATAGCGGTTGAAAGGCGCTATCTTGATGGCAACGACGTTCTCAATCCCGGCAAACCGCCGCCAGAAATCGGAAGACAACAGACGACCACCGACGGCCGGTTGCAGGTAGAAGCCAACCAGAGGAATCTCTTTGGCGATGCGCTCACAATGGGCGATAATCTCGTCTTCCCCCGCGTTCTTGTAGGCAGCCAGACTCAATAAACCGGCGTGGTAGCCCAGGGAAACAGCGATTTCCGCCTCTGCCACAACCTGACGCGTCTGCCCCGCCAGACCGGCAATACAGACGATCGATTGTTTGCGCCATGTGTCCACCGTTTCAGCGGCCAGTTCCAGCACCGGCTGGTAGAGTCCGACGTCGCGGATTTCAAACTGGGTGGTATGGACACCCACGGCGACACCACCGGCACCGGCATCCAGATAGTACCGCGTCAGGGCCTGCTGCCTGCGACGATCCAGTCGACGCTGACTGTCCAGGGCCAGTGGATGGGCCGGAATCACAACCCCTTGTTGGATAGCCACTCGGATATCTTCCGGCAGGTCTGTTTTATTCAGCATATTTTGCATTCCTGAAGGTTTTACCAGGGTTTTTCAATCTCCTGGCTGTTCGAAAACGGATCACAGACAAAGTATGACATTATCCCGGTGTATCACCCCGTCTGCCGGGATTTTAACAGTTGGCCCGGGTGACTATCGGCTGATCCCCTGGTTCTGGTTCTCAATAAACTGCTCGACCTCTGCCAGGCCCGCCATTGAATTGTCCCCGGGGGTTGTCATGGTCAGGGCTCCGTGGACAACCGCATATTGGATAACGCTTGCCAGCGGCAATGACTCCAGAAACCCGTATATCAGACCGGCGGCAAACCCATCACCACCGCCAACCCGGTCCAGGATGGCCAGATTTTCCAGTTTCATGCCCTCGTGGAATTTTCCATCCGCCCAGAGAAGGCCACTCCAGTCATTGACAGTTGCGCTCCTGACATAACGCATGGTTGACGCAACCGCTTTCAGGCCCGGATGGCGCTCGATCATCCTCAGGATGGCATCCCTGAAAAGCGGTGTTTCCAGACCCTGCGGCGGCCGGTCCAGGTTTTCGACACCAAAAAGGACGTCAACCTGGTCCAGCAGGCGGCTATTCAAGTGATCAGCTGCCTCTTTTCCACCCCGCTCCTTCCAGAGCGATGACCGGAAGTTTAAATCATAGGAGACGATGGTACCATATTTTCTCGCTGTCCGCATCGCCTCCTCAATAACGTCGGGAGTACCGGCAGACAGCCCTGCAAAAATACCGCCCGTGTGAAACCAGCGAACTCCCAGTTCTCCAAAGAGACGGTCCCAGTCGATATCGCCGGGCACCAGTTGGGAAACCGCGGTATGGGAACGGTCAGATGAGCCGGATGGCCCCCTGGCGCCGAATCCGCTTTCCCAGAAATAGAGACCGTTCCGGGCAATGGCGCCGATGCCATCATCTGCGACCCATTTGATGAGGGAGGGATCCACACCGCCAGCGCGGATCCGGTGCAGGACCAGTTTTCCAATTTCATTATCGACCAGGGCCGTGACAATGGCCGTCTCCTGCCCAAAGCAGCTCTTTAACCCCCTGGCAACGTTATATTCACCGCCCCCTTCCCAGACGCGAAAGGATGACGCTGTCCTGATTCTGTCGTTCCCGGGATCGAACCGCAGCATCACCTCCCCCAGTGAGACCAGGTCGTATCGGCACGCGTTTTTTTCCTTGGTCACCAGTTTCACAGCGATTGTTCAGTCATAGTGGGTCCGTTTCTCTTTGACTCCGTCATTTCTCCAAATCGACGCTTTGATTAACAGTCACAGATGGGTTTTTGATAAGGTTTGCCTTTCAATTCGATGATCGCAGATATCAACCATGGGAACGACCTTCCGAAAGCTGTTTTGACTTAAGGATGATCCGTTTTACCTCTGATTTCCATGATCGCCTGGACTGCTTTCCGGGTTTCCACAATGACGCGATGATAATGGTGATCCTGAATCCAATCCGGTTCCACCATCCAGCTTCCGCCACAAGCCAGCACCTGGGGAATGGCAAGGTATTGACCCAGATTATCCAGACTGATTCCCCCTGTGGGAATGAATTCCATCATGTGGTACGGCTTTGACAGTGCCTTGATCGTTTTGGCGCCGCCAAAGGCTTCTGCAGGGAAAAATTTGACCTGTGTCAACCCGAAATCCAGTGCCATTTCAATTTCGCTTGCCGTAGAAATCCCCGGATAAATGGGAATATTATGATCAAGACTCCACTGTACGACCTTCGGATTGAGTCCCGGCGTCACCAGGAACTCCGCTCCGGCCTCTTTTGCCGTCTCCGCCTGTTCGATGGACAAAACGGTGCCGGCACCAACCAGAATATCTTTATTACGGGCAAGAATGCGAATCGCACCCAGGGCGGCATCCGTCCGCAGGGTTATTTCCGCGCAGGGCAGACCGCCCTGAACCAATGCATCACCCAGGAGTCCCGCGTCCGCATCATTCCGGATGGTGACAACCGGGATGACGGCCAGTTCTTTTAAACGCTTTGCTATCATAAGTATGGTTTGGTTGGGGTTGCTGGATTAAACCAGGTCTGTAATGTCCACCCACATTCTTTTTTCCCAGGAACTCAGGGCCAGTTCAGCCAGTTGCACCCCTTTGGCTCCCTCCAGCAGGGTCCAGCGGAAGGGTTCATCCAGGACCACGTGCCTGAGAAAAAGTTCCCACTGCACTTTGAAGGCATTGTCAAAGGGTCGGGTCCCTGGAACTTCCAGCCATTCTTCATATAGATCTTTGGTCCGATCCACGTCCGGGTTCCACAGTTCCCTGGGGGTCGCCTGCCGGGGCTGGACATAGCATTTCCGGAGACCGGCATAGGCCGAGCCCCGGGTCCCATCCACCTGCAGAACCAGAAGATCGTCCCGGCGGGGTCTGACGCACCAGGAGGAGTTGATCTGGACGATAATGCCGTTTTCCAGTTCCATCGTCGTATAGGCTGAATCATCCGTATCAACCGGATAGGGCTGACCACCCTCGTCCCAGCGCTGTTTAATATGAGTCGCGCCGATATTGGAGATCGATTTGATACTGCCAAAAATGTTATCAATCACGTAACGCCAGTGACACAGCATATCAATGATAATACCACCGCCCTCATCCTTGCGGTAGTTCCAGGACGGGCGCTGCAGGGGTTCATTTTCGCCTTCATACACCCAGTAACCGAACTCGCCCCGCACCGAGAGAATATCCCCAAAAAATCCGGTCTTGATCAGATCCTGGAGTTTCAGCAACCCGGGCAACCAGAGTTTGTCCTGGACGACACCGTTTTTCAAGCCGGCTGCTGTTGCTTCCTGATAGAGTGCCAGTGCTGTTTTCACATCAACAGCGGTTGGCTTTTCGCAGTAGATCGCCTTCCCGGCGGCAATCGCTTTTCTGACACCCTCCGCCCGCAGATTGGTGGTCTGGGCATCGAAATAGATCGAATACCGTTCATTCGCCAGGCACTGGTCCAGATTCGTGGAATAGGCCTTGATTCCGGTCATCTCTGACAACCGCTGCAACTTTGCCTCATTTCGACCTACCAGTATCGGCTCCGGAATAATGACCTCATCCGGGCTGACATGGACGCCCCCCTCATCACGGATGGCACAGATTGACCGAATCAGGTGCTGGTTGGTCCCCATTCTTCCCGTAACCCCATTCATGATAATACCAACACGATGTTCTTTCATAATCTCAACCCCGGTTCATTGTGATTGTTCCTGAAGTGTGTATATATCACCGTATGTAGAAATACTCAAGTGTCTGCTGTCGCGGGGTACACCAAATATATGTGGGTACCTGTAAGCGGAAAGAGGTTGTTTGTTCAGAAAACCTTGGGAGCCAGGGATGGATTCCAGGAGCTCCAAGGATGGAATCATGCGTTTTTCTGAATAAATAACCGCTTGAAGCGGTTATGATCACAACCCCACATGTTTTTGGTGCACGCCTGTCGCGATTCGACAAGGCAACAGCCTGTTTTTCGACCGTATCCCAGACAGCATTCTGGTCTTTGCTGCCTGTCAAAAGAGATCGGCTTACCCCAATCCCACTCAGGAAACCGCCAGGTACGCCTTTTTGATGGCTTCCAGAAAAACATCCTGATCCTGCTGCCACCATCGGTTCGAAAAGATCTCCACCTCATTGAACCCTTTGAAACCCGCATCCTCAACCCAGCCCCGAATCTCGCGCAGATTGATGCAGCCATCGCCCATCAGACCCCGGTCGTTGAGCAGGTCTTCCGTCGGTGTCAGCCAGTCACAGATATGAAAGGCAAACAGTCGGCCGGCCTGACCGGCACGCCTGATCTCCTTCTGCAGATCAGGATCCCACCAGAGATGGTAGACATCAACCACCACTCCCACCAGGGGATCCTGGAGGAAATCAGACAGATCATTGGCCTGGCGAATCGTGTTGATGGCAGACCGTTCATCAGCGTACATAGGATGAAGCGGCTCGATTCCCAGCCTGATGCCGGCTGACCGGGCATGGTCCAGAACAGCGCCGATACCATCCCGGATCTGCCCCCGGGAATCCGACAGGGGCTGACCGGGAACAGCACCGCAGACAAGCACAATCAGCTGCGTACCCAATGCCTCAGCTTCGTCGATGATCATCCTGTTATCGTCGATGGCTGCCTGCTGACCCTGCCGGTCCCTGGCCGGAAAAAATCCGCCACGGCAGTAGGAGACAATCTCCAGGCCGGCATCCCGTGCCATTTGACCCACCCCTTTTGGATCTTTTCCGTCCAGCCACTGCCGCCAGACCGTGATGCCTTTGACACCGGCTGCGGCATACCTGGCAATCGCAGTTTCGATGGACCAGGGCTTTGTCGTCATGGTATGGAGACACAGTCTGCTGAAATCCCTCAGGGCTGATGCCGTCATGTGTTTCCTAGTTGAAGAAGGTGTAGTAGGGTTGGCTGTTGGCTATCCTCAGCAGCAACAGACCCAGTTCCATCAGGTGATAGTCCCCCCACATCGATGATTCGCCACAGGGAATTTTTCGCCCTTCCGGTATATGATCCCAGTTATTCGGTCGATGATAGATGGAATGCAACAGCAACCCCTGGTGGCTGGCGTCCTGCGACAGGTAGGGCGCCTGCAGCAGACGTCGGGCAATGGTCAACCCGGCCTGAAAATACCTGCCCCCGTTTTCGGCATCCCCTTTCCCTTGCAGATATCTGCCCAGACGGATCAACCCCTGGGCCCCAATAGCCGCTGCTGTACTGTCAACCGGTTCAAAATCATTAAAGGGATCTGCCGGTTGATGCAGGTAATCCCCCAGCTTGGAAAGCCCGGGAGCGCCGGTATCCCAGTAGGGAATGCCGTCAATGGGGGTCTGTTCAATATAAAAGTCCGCTACAGCCTGGGAAACCGCCAAAAACCGGTTGAGTATGCCGCTTTTTCCCTGCAGCCCATTTACCGCCAGGCCGTCAAATTCCTCCGCGGCGCAGGACTCCAGGAATTCCAGCTGCTCGGGGTAACCCGCCAGTATCCAGGCATGACCCCGGGTCCAGGTTGAAAAGGGAGAATAGCCCTGCTGGCTGCTGGCGCAACGATAAGACCCGTTGTTGACATTAAAAATCGACTCGTGCACCACCCGTCCCCGGATGTCATACAAATCTCGACCCTTTCCGAAATAGACATTGTAGCGAGCAGTGGCTTCCGCATGCTGAAGACCCCGTTCCAGCAGATTGATCCGCCGGTCCTGCTCCCCCATCAGCACATGACCCAGTCGATGCGCGAGACTCAGCACCCGGACGGACCGGATGGTATCCGCAAAGAGCGACTGCGGGCCATTGAACGTGTAGATGTACCCCAGGTCACTGGAGATTGGTGTCCAGCGGGAAGCCTGCACGGCGCCGGAGACCTTCAGTGCCAGTTCGTAAAAATTCCGTTCTTCCTCATTTTCTGCAATCGCCCCCTCCCGCATCAACCGCAGCAGATTGCCGTAGGTACTGACATTGTTGAAACCGTGATCATGGACCCCGGTATGGCTGACATGGGGAGCCATCAGCTTGACCGTTTTCTCCCGGCCATAGTCCAGAAACGCCGTCTCTCCGGTGGCATCATACTGCAGAATGGCGCAACCAAACTGAAAGCCCTGGGTCCACTCAGTCCAGCCCCGGGTGGTATAGCGTCCCTTTTCAGTGAAAACCGGAGCCCCCTGTTCAGGATCCCAGTCACGGCGAATAGACAAAATCTTCTGGCCGGCCAGCTCAAACAGGTGTTTAAGATCCGGCAACAGCGACTGGGGGGAAATCTGGTAATTTATTTCAAGCATGGCGCATTTCTCTTCTGGGTATCGTTTATAAGCTTCTGATGCTGAATCCACCGTCAATATCGATCACGGTCCCGGTTGAATATGGAAAATGCCCGTCCAGGATAGCGGACACCGCCAATCCCATATCTTCCGGAGTCCCCCATTTTTTCTGGGGCACCAGCCCCTCAGCAATCAGCCTGTCGTACTTGGCTTTGACACCACTGGTCATGTCCGTCAGCATAATCCCCGGCCGCAGTTCCAGGACCTGGATGCCCTCTCCGGCCAGACGGTCCGCCCAAAGCCGGGCAGCCATCGACAGACCGGCTTTGGATACGCAGTATTCACCTCGGTTGACCGATGCGGTATAGGCAGAGATGGAAGTTACAAATATGATCACGAAACCGCTTTTCAACAGGGCGGTCGGTTTCTGGCGCATCCAGTAACGGGCCACCTGCTGGGTCAGAAAATAGGGTCCCTGCAGGTTCACCCGCATCAGATGTTCAAAAGAGGATTCACTGGCATCCAGGATATCTTCCCTGGCTGACGGCGCAATACCGGCATTGTTGACCAGCGCATCAATCCGTCCCAATTCGGAAATAACGTCCGCGACCAGGGTCTCCCGCGCACGGGCATCACCGATATCCGCCTTGACAGCAAAAAAACGCTGGGCTTTGTCTGAGGCGCAACGCCGGCATTCCGCCACTGTCTCATCGGCCGCCGCCCGGTTGCTGGCATAGTTAATCGCGATCGAATATCCCCGTTCTGCCAGTTTCAAGACAATCCCTCGACCGAGACCCCTGCTGCCGCCTGTTATCAGTGCAACGGGTCGAATATCCGGCATGACCCTCAACCTCCATATAATGACAAATGATATTAAGAATGGTACCTGTAAATCCGCACAGTGTATCGGGTATGAATGACGACCGATACCTGGTGTCATTTTTCGTTGTGCCCGACAGGCCATGTTGGTTACTATAGTTCGACCGACACCGGTCGCCCTTTCGGACAGAGAAAACCACCTGACGTTGCTGTGGGTTTATCCTTTAAAGGTATACTACGCCAGACCCCAATCAGGCAAGAAAGCATTCCAGAAAATAAAGAACACAGTTCACCTCCTTCCTGCAGCGATGTTCCTGAAACAGGTAAAAACCGACTTTTTCAAAACCCACTAGAAAGCAATCATCCACCGGGACCAGCCCCAGGAGAATGCCTGTCAAAGCCATGGCTGGCATCCTTGCAAACCTGGAAACGGTGAATCTATTCTGCGAACTAACCGTGCGATCCTGTCACAATTTGTGGAGTGATACCCAATTTCCATGAGTAGTCATGATCAATCTGTCATTAAACTGATTCTCGACGGCCATTCATGGCCGTCTTTCGAGGGCGGTCGCTGGCGGGGGCACCAAAATCATGTGGGCAATTTCGAATTTCGTTTCAACAAAAAAGAGCTGTTTCTTTCCCGTCA